>JAHAZL010000053.1 GCA_018384055.1 Treponema sp. | reverse complement strand
GTTGCCCTTACGGATGCAATTCAGGGAATCGTAATGATGGTAGGCACCTTCCTTCTTGTATTCTTTGTCCTCAAGGCAGGCGGAGGATTAAGCGGAATTGATGCCGGACTCCAGAAAAATCTTCCGGATGTCTATGACAACATGTGGGCAAAATACAAGCCTGGTACCCTCATTTCCTTCTGGATTCTCGTTGGCTTCGGAACCCTTGGACTTCCACAGACAGCAGTCCGTGCCCTTGGTTTCAACAGCACAAAATCCCTCAAGAAGGCCATGGTAATCGGTACAATCACATGTTCCTTCATTCTTGTCGGCATGCACCTTGCAGGATGCTGGGCAGGAGCAATTGCAGACAAGGGAATGGTTCCAACATCTGACTATTTCATTCCTTATGTAGTGCAGAAAATCATGCCTGTAGGACTTGCAGGAATCTTCCTTGCAGCACCTATGGCTGCCGTAATGTCTACGGTAGATTCCCTTCTCCTTCTGGCAGCCGTGGCAATCCTTAAGGACCTTTACAAAAGCTACATCGTGAAAGATGATGCAGAAAAGCTTGAAAAGTACAACAGATACTTCAAGTTGAGTTCAGCCCTCATAGTATTCGTTACTGGGGCTGTAGTAGTTTTCTTTACTCTCCACGCCTCAAAGATCATCTTCTTCCTGAACCTCTTTGCCTTCGGCGGCCTTGAATGTTCTTTCTTCTGGCCACTTGTAGGCGGACTTTTCTGGAAAAAGGGAACAAAGGAAGCTGCCCTTGGATCTTCTCTTGGTGCTGTAGCAGTCTACATTTTCTGCCATTACTTTGTTCATGTTGCAGGAATCAATGCTGTTGTATGGGGGCTTTTGGCAGGCGGAATCATCTATTTTGCCGCAGGATTAATTCAGAATAAAGACCCTGACGCCGAAATACTTGAAAACTGCTTCTAAGGGATTATAATTGTCTTTATGGAAAACAACTCTATACAGACAAACCCTCAGGCCCAGACAATGAGAAAAGTGGGCTTCTTTATGAACATAGCCATGGGAATTACGGTAAGCATTATCCTTTCCACCCATGGCGTATTGGCTTCAGGACATTTTTCAGTGCCATCCCTTGCCATAAGCATGGTTGTATCCTGCTCCCTAGCCCTCTGCATCGGATTTTTCCTGCCTGTAAAACCCGTAAAGGATAAGGTAACGGCAAACATGAAGATGCCTGCTAAATTCCTTGTAGCAAACATCATAACGAACATTTTCTATGTACTTATAATTACTTCCGTTAACACAAGCCTGTTCATAACACTTGCAAAGCATGCAATGGAAGTGAACAATGTACCTCATTCGGTACCTCGCCCAAGCATCCTTGCAGCTCTTCCGAAGTCATTGATTTCAAGCTATATAATTTCTTATATCGTGACTTTAATTCTTGAACCAATTTACATTAAGATTGCATTCAAGAAGTACGGGATTAATCCAAAGGCACCGGGTATGGCTCCTGAAGGAAAACAAGAAGAATAGAACTACAAAACCACATCAACCTTGATGTCGTTTTCTTCCACAGGAACTGAATCAACAACCTGTGCGTTATAACAGGTGCCGCAGATCCATGGTTTGCTTTTACCAAGGGCTGCGGTCTTTTTTTTGAGTTCAGAAAGGAATTTGTCATAGAAACCCTTTCCACGGCCCAGGCGAGTATTGTCTTTTCCAAATGCAAGGCCAGGAACAAGAACAAGGATTTCATCAGCTTTCAGTTCCGACAGCAATTCATCCAGATTACATTTCCTTAAATCGGACTTAGGCTCTGCAATACCCCAGCCGTTTACTTCTACCTGAGAATTAGGTTCATCGGTAAGAAAATAGAATTCCATGTCGTTGGTGCCGTCTATGATTTTTGGAATAAGTACTTTCTTTTTATTCTGGAGTCCAGCACGGAGAACCGGCAAAACATCAACCTCATCTTTCATTGGCATAAATCCAAAAACGCACCTGCACTTCTGAAAAATTTCCGACTGAATGACAGCAGAACATTTTGACATGCTCTCAAAGGCTTTTTCTACAGGATCAAGAACTGCAAGGGAAGTCTTCATTTCCTTTCTAAGTTCAGATTTTGTCATTCTTAAAGGCTACCCTTGATGAATTCCACAAGCCCTTCTTTTGGCACAAAACCGACATTCATGCCAGCCTGCTGACCTTTCTTAAGTACAACTACGGCAGGAATGCTCATGATGCCAAACTTTCTGGCAAGTTCACCGTTTTCATCACAGTCACAGCTATAGAATTCTACCTTGCCCTTCATTTCTTCTGAAACCTCTTCAAGTACAGGAGCCAGCATTCTGCAAGGGCCGCACCAGGTAGCGTTAAAATCGATTACGGCAGCTTCCGCAGCCTCTGCCTTTGACATGTCATTGTTTTTAATAGTTTCAACCATATCTAGTCTCCTTCAATTAGCTTTCTTAATAAAATATAATAAATTCTTGATTATTTTTCAAAGTTAAGGAGACCAGCACCTGCTTGGCGCTCATTCCGCGGCTTTTGAAAATTTGATGCTTTAAAATAAAAAAACCTTAGCCCTTTAGCTAAGGTCTTTGCTAACATCTCCCACGGGAATTGAACCCATGTTGTCGGGATGAAAACCCGATGTCCTAACCACTAGACGAGGGAGACATACAACGTTTGTCGTTGATGATTAAGATAATATACTTTTAACTGATTTATGTCAACAGTATTTTCAATTTTTTTTAAATTTTTTTATTTTTTTTTCAAAAAAAATTGATATCTTATATGCAGTTTTCTGCCTTTCCCCCGCTACATTCCCATGTCGAATTTCTTAATAAGCTTATTCCTCAATTCCTTAAGGTCATCATCCTCAAGTCCAAGGTTTGCTGCATTGGTTACATCCTGCATGGCAAGGTTGTATTCCCCCATGTTGTAGTATGTAAGGCCACGGCGATAGAATACATGGCTTTGGAATGGGTTTATTTCAAGGGACTTGTCAAAACACTTTACGGCTTCGGCATTGCGATTCATTACGGAGAACACGATTCCCTTGTAATAAATTGAACGGAAACTCTTAGGATCATATTCAAAACTCTTTGTAAAATCCTCGAGGGCATTTTCATAGATGTTCTGCGCAAAATATGCCATGCCACGATGCTTGTAAATGACGCTCAATACAACATCCGGAGGAACAGGTTTTGAACCAATGATCTGGGTATAGATTGATACGGCCTTTTCAAAATTCCCAACGTTATGTTCATGCAAAGCCTGAAGGACCAAATCATCTATGCTACCTTTCGTAAAAGGACTCTCTACAGGGCTCTCAGAGGCCTTAGAAGAGCTTTCCTTGTTCATCTCGAGTACTTCCATAGAATAGTCGTCTGCCTTCTCGTAGAAGGTGTTTCTGCGCGTTCCAAGTTCATTCTGAAGCTTCTTCTGGTAATCACGGATTTCCTGGAATATTATGTCGGCAAGAGTAAGGCTTGCATTAATGGAGGCAAGTTTACGGCGCAGAGGTTTGTCAAAAGGATTGAATTCAGACTTGTAAATAAGTTCATGTTCAACTTCTGCCCATGCATCCTGCAAAATTGTCCTAACCTGAATTTCGCATACAAGATTTTCAGGAAGAACAACTTCCGTATGTTCAACCGGGCGGCAATCTTCAGGAACTGCTATGAGAATGTGAACGGATTCATATCCGAATTCACGGAAGGACTGTTCGGCACCTTTTTTTTCAATTTCCTTCACATCATAAATTTCGGAAACCTGTTTTTCAACCTCTGCAAGATCCTCTACAAAAGGACATATTACACGAATTCCTATCATGTCTGTCAAAGTGACCAGTTCCTTGCTTTCTCCAGATTCCTTTGCTTTCTGGCGGAGAATTTTTTTATAGTAGCTATTGAAGGATTTTATGCGGTTTTTATAAGTCGGATTAGACGATAGATGAAGGTTCTTCTTAAGGGAAGCTGTAACCTTGTCTAGAATTTCATTAAAGGCAGGTCTATAGGCTTCGTAACGAAGTTCTATTTCTTTTTTATTAGGTAATTCAAAACTCATGAAACCATTATACTACAAAAGAACATAAAAATAAACTTTAAATAATCTTTAGTAGGATGTGTCATAAATAAAAAAAGACCGCCCATATTGGACGGTCCTTTTCAACTGTCAATGACAATTGTCAGTCAATTATTTTGCCTGGTCTGTAGACTGTGCGTTTGAATCTGAATCAGCATTCAAAGAAGATGTGAATTCTGCTTCTGTAGCCATCTTAGACTTTTCAAGGTAGCGGTTAACCTGCTTGTTACCAAAGCGAGTCATTTCACCATTCTGGCGATCCCTTTCCTTCTTACCGATGATTCCCCAGAGGTCTTCATCATCGATGTCGCGGTCAGATGTGAGAACTGCGAGGTCGTAGATTACCTTTACATCCTTGAAGTATCCGATGAAGTCTGAACCAATGTGGTTAGCATCGCGGCATACCTGGAATCCTGTGAACTTAGCATATGGGATTCCGCGAGGATAGATTGGGTAAACTCTGATTTCACGTGTGCGAACATCAGAAATGTAGTCTGGGTTATTCCATACAAGTGTCTTCCAACCGTCGAAGTAGAGGTCACCCATAAGGTAGCGGCGTTCAACACCGTCTGCGTCCTTAAGGAGAACATAGAGAGCGTGTGGGAAGTTCATACCCATTGTTGTACAAGAAATAGACTTGATTGTACCAACGTTTCTTACAACACCGTAACCATCTTCGAAGAGGTACTTGCCCTTCTGTTCATCAGTTGGCTGCTGGCGCTTTCCGTTTTCGTCTGCATCTGCAAGTGGTTCATAAGCAGGGATGTCGAAAGCTGGAACGATCCTTGCGTTTGCGTTGTTTGTCCATGTTGGGAACATTACGCGTACACCCATTACGTTCTTTCCTGCGAAAGGAACATCTGCTGATTCTTTTACAGGAGCAGCAACTACCTGTGAAAGAGCTACAGACACTGGGTTCTTAGCAGAAGAGTTGAGAACAACTTCCCACTGTGGGAGAGCCAAAGATGTCTTCATCAGGTTCTTCTGGTCACCTGTGAAAGTTGCACCTGCTGCAACAGAATAATCCATTACAGTTCTGCTGTTCTGCTGTGGATTTCCGTTTTCATCTGCACATGTGTCTGCGTCGAGCTGAGTAAAGTCGATGAGAACGCTTTCCCTAGCTGTAGCAAGAGAACCTGCCAAAAGCATTGCAGCAACAGTTAAAAACAAAGTCTTCTTCATATGAAGCTCCTTTTAATACATATTTGATGTAGCCTTGTTATTTAAGTATCTATTAAGAACCTTATTTTGTCAACTTATTTTAGTTTTTTTTAAAAAAAACTGAAATTTATTGGCTCTAAAACTCCTCTCCAGACACCTCAGCTCCATCAATAAATATGCAAATTTTATTAAAACTTGTGAAATTTTTCACAATATTTTTGCGAATCAATTCAGCACTTCTACGAATATCGGTAACTTCCTCATCCGTTTTTAGCGCCTCTGCAGAAAGGCCTAAATAAAGGGTCTTTCCCTTTGAAAAACAAAATTCAAGCTTTGTTCCCTTGGAATAAATCGACTTGTATCTGTTGGTAAATGGTCCAAGAAGCAAATCTTCCACAAAAGCGGTGACGGCCTCATTTCTATCCATCCTTGGGAAATACCTTACTTCCGAACACAGTCTGTCGGAGTCATAGGACATGAAAAGGCACAGCCGCCGAACCTTGTTAGAATGAAGGAAGAATGATGCAAGAGAAACAACAAATGAACCGATTAATATCCCGAGAAAAGCATAGAAAATCCTTTTGTTTTTTAGTTCCGTCTTCATTTTTTTTATTTTCCCGTAAAGCCCCTAGACCGTTCAAAATGGGTCACGAAAGCCTGCAGGCCATTATATATTCCAAAGGATAACTTCTGCAAGTACTTGTCATCATGGAGAAGAGCCGCTTCCTTCTTGTTTGTAACAAATCCTAGTTCTATGAGGACGCTTGGCATGTTTGAATTCTTGCATACATACCATTCTTCTGCCTTGATGCCACGGGAATTGGTCTGGGAACCTACCTGAGCCGTCATTCCGTCAAGAATGAATTTGGCAATGAGGATTGATTCCGTAGTGTATTCCTCTTCCATCATGCTGTTGAGGATAGGAAGAAGGCTTTTTTCTTCCCCTGCACTTTTTGCATTCAATACCTGTCGCCTGTAACCTGGAGACAGATACCAAACTTCATATCCTGATGCAGATTCATTGAAATTGGAATTTACATGGATTGAAATGAAAAGAATGGCTTCATTGTCCTTAAGCCTTACAGAATTGGCGATTTCAGTGCGCTGATTTAGGGAAAGATATACATCCCTGCTTCTTGTCATGAGAATCTGTTTGTCCGGATAGGCTTTTTTAAGATAATCACGGAGTTTGAGCCCGACCTTTAGGTTTATGTCTTTTTCCTTAAGGGTAATGTTCTTTCCATTGATTTTATGGACCTTGCTTGTGCCAGGGTCTTTACCGCCATGACCAGGGTCAATGAGGATGGCACCAATTCTATAGGGATTATCATTGCTTTCAGTCTTGAAGAAATTTTCCGCACTGTTCAGGAAAGAAGCATTTGTAACCAGTTTTCCGTTTTCCAGGACAGGAGCCTTTTCATTGAGGACAGTCTTGTAATCCTGAAGGACAAAATCATCCCCAGCATGGAAAGAGATTCTGTGTCCGTTTTTTTCTATCAATCCGCTTGAAGTAAGGGGATCCCAATAGAAAGTCATGCCTGCCTTCTGGGCACCTGCAAGAAAATCAGCAGGCTTTGCATTTTCCGCAAAAACATGGGAGAAAAGGAATAATGCCGCTAAAATAGTAAAAAACAGTCTTTTCATTTTTTATTCCGCACTGTCTGCATAGTATAATATAGCCTGAATTCCGCCCCTAAGCAGGTATTTCCAGAACTTTTCTTTATCAAAAGCCTTATGAACAGGACATATAACATCAAACATCCTTAGAGTCTGTCCAATGGTTCTGTAATTCCAGTCCTTTAATTGTTTTCCCTTCAGACATGACGGAATCCATCCTGACACTTTTTCATCTGCACATATCTTTCCTGAACCGCAGATTTCCTTTTCAAAGGCTGAATATTCTTCTGAATCAAGGCTATAGGCACTGTAAGGAAATCCCTTTTCATGAGGAAGTTCTATGCCTGCAAGAAAGTCTTCCGTTGCCTTGTTATTGCCTTCAAGCCTAAGAACAATCTGTGATACTGCAGATTCTGCACCCCAAAGGGATAGTTCCCTCTTTTCAGAAAGGGTGATTACATTACCGCACTTTTCTACATTGTTGCGGGGAAAATCAACTTCAGAACCTTCCTTTACGCGGAAGAAAAGGTTCTTTATGTATGGACTTGCAATGGCATTGTCCTGGCCGTAAATTGCCTTTATTTTTCCAGGTACGGAAATGAATGCCCTTTCATGACTGTATTTTACAGACTGAACTTCCGGAGTCCTTGTGCTTTCCGGAGACTGTCCCAAAGCAATTTTCATGGCTTCTTTTGTAAGGTTTACACCGGAAGAATAAGGGAAAGTCCAGCCGGACATGTAGCCTCCAGAAAGACGACCTGCAATTTCACCGATCATTGGACCTTTTTCCGTATACTTTATGTCGCCTTTTGCAACGCCGGTTGTAAGGCCAAGGGCATGAACTGCCTTTGTAAAGCATTCTACAAGTTCAGCCTTTACTTTTGGAGAAACTTCGGAAGGCATAGTATGCCCCAATTCAATGAAATAAGGTTCGAAATAGATGTGGCGGTCTGCAAAACCCGTGATAGTTACTTTTCCGTTGCATACAAGGGCATCAATGGAAAATTCAGGGCCTGCCATGTAATCTTCAACAATGGCTTTTCCCGTCCTTGAATATTCGATTGCCTCTTTCAAGGCCGGGATAAATTCTTCAGCATTTCGAACAAGACGGCATCCGCGGGCCCCCATGTTATCAACAGGCTTTACGACTTTAGGGAATGAAATTTCACCTGCAGTGCCATTTTCCACCTTTGAATGATAATCACTGTCCGCTTCAAAAAAATCCGGAGATGGAATTCCATGCTTTGCAAAACACTGCCTCATGCGTACCTTGTTGCTTGCATTGAGGGCAGCATCAAACGAATGAGAAGGAAGACCGCATTTTTCAGCGGCATAGGAAACGCTTGCACTGAAGTCTGTCCCCGCTGTAAAGATTGCGGCAAGGTTGTCTTTCATTGAAAGTGCCAGTTCAGCTATGGCTTCCCTATCCTTAAGGTCCACTTTTTCAAAACGGTCTGCGAAAGGAACGCAAACAGCATTCGGATTTGCATCAATTACGAGAGTCTTGTATCCAAGTTCTTTAGCGGCTTCAATCGACGGACGCTGCATAAGGCCTGCGCCCAAAATAAGAATATATTTTTCACCCATTGCACTTTATTTTCGGCAGAAAAAAACGGCAGTTTTAGAGGCTTGTAAAATAAAGTTTTAGCAATGAAAACTATGGCCAGGGGAAGACAAAGCAAAAAAGCCCCCAAATTGCTTTGAGGACTTCAAAATCTTATTTTTTCCTGCAGTAAATCTCAAAGGTGTCACCCAGTTTGAACATCCTGCTGTAGGAAGCCAGGAGCTTGAACCTAAGTGAACCAGGCTTAAGTCCCTTTCTTTTTGCAACAGGGAATCTTTCCGGATGAATACCTGTTGAAGTTATCCTTATTACTTCAAATCCGTAGCGAGCCAGAATGCCCTTTACACGGTTCAGTTCCCAGATGGAAAAATGATCCGAAGGGCTCTGCTCAAAGAAGGTCCTTGTATTGAACCTGGCGCTTACCCCCGAACCAGAAGGTGTGCTGAAGGCAAATATTCCGTCTGGTTTAACCAGTTCTGAAACCTTTTTAAGCACTGCATCAAGGTTCTGGAAATGTTCTATAACATACCACATGGTTACGGCATCAAATTTTCCAACGCCAAATTCAGTTTCAAAATTGCCTTCCGGGAAAGGTGTACAGACAGCAGGGAAGTTCAAATTCTTCTGTACATAATCTACGGCATCTTGGGAAATGTCGGCACCAAAAACCTGCCAGCCTGAATCGTTTGCAGCAGACAGAAAAGGTCCCATTGCACATCCAATGTCGAGTACGGATGGAGTTACGGACTTGCCGAGTCTTCGTCCCCTATGCCTGTAAAGGAAATCTATCTGTCCAATACGGCGAACACACTGGGATTTGATCGAAGCATAATCATCAAGATATGTTTTGCCGTACTGTTTTTCGTAATCTTCAAAGAAGTAGGCACGGTTGTATTCCGTCTGCTTTTCCTTTACGGTCCAACCTATGTAAATCATTCCGCAATCATTGCAGCGTCGGAAAGTCCTTTCTGGAATACGGGCAATAACCTTGTTTTTTGAAACATCGTTCTTCTGGCATACAGGACACATAAAATGATTTCCGCTGGAAAGCCTTGCCGTAAATTCAGCAAGAGTATCAGTATTGGCAACCTGTTCTTCCATATAGAGACTTTCTTTGTTTTCCAAAAGCTCCCTAACCCTGCTTCCTGTAATCTGAGAAGGTGCAAGGCACTTGAATCCGTAATTTTCAGATAATTCAACATGAAGAGGAGTTGTTCCAAGTAGAATTACCGCACAATTTGCAGATGCGGCTTCAAATGCCGTAAATCCATAATGAGTAACAATCAAATCATAGTTGAAAAGTTTTTCCTTAAGGTTATCTACAGGGAGGCTGAACTTTACGAATTTGCTTAAATGTTCAGGAAGTTTCTTTTCAAATCTTTCCTGTTCTGTTTCTTTTGGAACAATTGCAGTTACATAAATTTCATTCTCTGCAAGAGCAATAACCGCAGGCATGGTAAGGTTTGAAGGATCTTCGCCGCCAAGAACTACCAGGGCATTCCTCAAGGCAGTTGATTTCTGTTCAACACTGCGCTTCTTTTCTGGACGGGAAATAAGATGCGGAGCAGATACATTAACAATCCTGTTGTGGTTTGCCGAAGGAAGGACATCAAGAACATAATCTGCATAGTCACTGTCGTCGTTGCCTTCATCCATAGCTATTACAGTGGCTTTTGACGACAGTTTTGCAGCCATTGCCCCATCTGTCTTAAACAGATCTGTAATCACAACGGAATAATATGAAAGTTCATCAAGGCTTTTTATAACATGGTACTTTTCAAGGCCGTTGGCTTCTGCAGCCTCTAAAAGGTTTTCCAGCTGTGGCAAATCGGCATCAGAGGGAATATACACATCCCATTTGTTTTCTACGGCAAGAGAAAGGCATCTTCTCAAGTGGCCTGTCCCCTGTCCTTTTTTTACAGAAGGAACTAGAAGAACAGGATTTTTAACGGCAGGAATTTCAAGGGCTTTAAGGATGACTTCTGTTCTATAAGGTTCAACAACAGGTTCCTGTCCGGAAATTTCTTCTACTATTTCCAGAGCTTTGTGATAATCATCCCTTGTATCAATTGTTGTCCTGTATTCAGGATGATTGTATTTCGCAGGAGCCTTAATAAAATCACACTTGTATCTGTCAGTATGATTGTAGAGGGCGGGTCCAACATGTTCATGGTCATAAGGATCATCGGTTTCTTCAGCAGCTTTCAAAAGTGAATGGGCATTGAACATTTCAACTCCTGAACCATGAGGAAGCCCTGAATATGTAAGGTAGTCAGAAGGATCTGTTTCTTCCCTGCTGAAATATTCTTCAATCATTTCCTGTGCTGCTTCATAAAAAAGGAAAGGATTATCTGCTGTTGCCCTAACAACTACATCAGCCTTTGAAAGTTTTATTACGCTGCAGAAACGGTCAAGAACATCTTCAAGAGAACCTGCATAGCAATTCCAGCCGCATTTTTTTGCAACCGGTTCAAGAGCTTCCCTGCTTGCTACATCAACAGCAAGATAATATTCACTTGCATGAATCTTTTTCATGGATGCCAATGTCCACTCAAGTACAGTTTTTCCTCCAAGAGGCATGAGAGCTTTGCCCGGAAGTCTTGAAGAGGACATTCTGCACTGAACTATTACCACCAACTTTTTTTTACCGGTGGCAAGTTTCTTTATTTTAGCTGCAATGTTTTTCAGGTTCATTACTTACCCCAATTTTCAATCAAAGAAATTATATCTGTCTTAAAACGGTACTGGTTATCCGAAGTCCACCTGATGGCATCCTTGAATTGATGCCAGGATTCAACAAAGCCACAGGAATTTCCAAACTTAAATCTTAAGAAAGATGATTTTGAAATTCTTGCATGGTCGGAAACAAACACGGGAAGAATGTTTTTAAGATAGAACCTCAGGTATGACAATTCTACAGTCCTGTCTTCTTCCGGAACAGATTCTGCATAAGTCAATTCGAGCACATTTGAAATTGAAATCTTTTCACCCCAAAGCCAGGAGCGAACAAATAGATCAAGTTTCTGCCAGTATTCCGATGTGATTGTATAGTCGTATCCACCAAGGAGACAGAAAGTTTCTCTATTATAGAAACCTGCATAATCATAAGGATAAAGGGTGAACTGGCTGTCAGTCATGGAAGTTTCCTCTTCAACGCTTAACTTACCCTTTCTTACATCAGGGCAAAAGACAACCGGAATTCTTTGTCCTGACTCAGACACAAGTCTTGGTGCAACACAAAACTGTTTTTTTGAAATGAGTTTTTCTGCAAGAGAAGAATTAAATATAAAATTTTCACCGCACAATTCTTCCTGAACAACAAGAACATAATCCGTATTTGCACGGTCAAAGGCAATGTTGAGCATTTCTCCCTGAGGAACATCTTCCAATGTAACGATAAACTCAACGCTAGGAAAAAGATGTGTAAGCTGTTCAATGGAATGCTGTTCACTTTTCTGACTGATGGAAATCACTTTTGAAAACCCCTTTCTAAGAAGGTTTTCTATTGCAACCTGCCTGTAATGTCTTCCGTTTCTACTTAGAACAACACAGGTAACAGACGGAATGAGTACTTTTAAATTTTCATCTGTTCCGCCAAAAACAGTATATGAAACTTTATGCTCGTTAAAAATTGAAGGTATAGTATTCATCACAGTCCCTGCACTTTTCGCCGTAATCACCCTTTATGTGTTTTTCTACAGTAGCAAGAGTCTTGCTCCAGATTTCTTCAAGTCCTTCATTAAAGACATTTCCAATGGTTGATGCAAAAGCAAACTGTCTGCATAAAGGAACATCACCGTTTGAAAGAACAGTCATGTCACGTTTCAGATGCCAGCAAACATTTCTTTCTAGGGGAGAAAGGTCTGCTGGTTTTCTTGAAGGAAGACTTTTACAACAGTCATCATATTTCTGAACTATAAGTTTTCCCTTTGATGGAGAATTAGAATCATGCCAATAGCGGTAGAAAGCTTCCAGCTCCCCTTCATTTTCATTCATTCTTGTAAATTGTGGAAATACATTTCCAGGGAACAAAGGTTCAAGAACAGAAATTGATGAAACAGCTTTTTCAAAGGAACCGTTCCTTACTATTTTTGAATACATGTCTGGACTTGCAGCATCAACCGAAACGATCCAGATTACCCTGTCATTTGAAATTTCCGAAATTTTCTCCGCAAGTTCTTTTGTTACAAGTGTTCCATCAGTTTCAATGAGCACAGAAAGTTTTTCATGCTTAAGAACTTCGGCTGCATAGGCATCAATGTTTTCAATTAAAAGCGGTTCTCCAAATGCAGAAAGCCCTACTACTCCGTCATCAGAAAACTCTGCAATCCTGGAAACAATCTGACTGAAGTTTTCAAGGGACATGTTGACATCACCTGGATTTTCATGAGGCAAATAAACAGGAGCAGAATTGTATTTTGATGAAACCTGAATGTTGTAGAAAGCGGGCAAAGTCTGCTGAACGTCAGCACTTTCTTCTGCAAGATCAGAGAAACTTACAGCATCAAAACTAGCATTCTTTTCAAGGGCCTTGTCGTAAAGTCTTTTGCAGGCAAGAGCATTTCTTTTGGTTCCGCATGAAAAATCAAATCGAAGCATTCTGTAATCCTTTGGAGCAAGAACTGCTTCCACTTCAAAGGAGTTTATGTCTTTTTTAAGCAAATTGAAAATGCATTCATTGCTGATTTCAGCCTTTCCTTCTTCCTTGTATTTTTCATTTATAAGCGAAGAAAGAATGTTCAGCGTGCCCGAATGAATAACCTCAGGGGCAAACCCGTATGGATAGCCGTCTGCAAAAGTGTACTCGGCAATATATTTTTCATGGCATTCAAGAATTTCTTTTGTAAGCTTTGAATCAAGAAAAGGCCTGTCTGCGGAAGAATATATTGCATTCACGGTTTTTGAAGCTGCCATTTCCTTTGCCATTTCGCCTATAAGGTCACTGCAGTTCCAATTTTCTTTTGCAATGATTTTTACGTTCTCTACACCTTCTCTTTCAATTTCGGTCTTTACCCTGACTTCATTAGAATTTGATGCCAAAACGATTATGCCAGCACAATCTTCTATATCAGAAGCCCATTTCAAAGAACGTCCCAATGCTGATTTTCCGGAAAAAACTCTATCAAAAGCGCAGTTTCTATTGTCTCCTGCGTATAAAAAAACAAAATTCTTCATCGCTTCATTATCGGAATTCCCTTGTCTAAATTAAATGGAATGTTTACAATCCAAAAATTATGGAAGCAATGTTCCCAGAACGAAAAGACAACAGCCTTACAGTTACACAGCTTACGAACCTCATTAAAAACATGCTGGAAAATTCATTTCAGAACATTTTGTTAAAAGGTGAAATATCTAATTTTAAGCCTAGCAGTGCAGGACACCTTTATTTTTCCCTTAAAGATGCTGATGCACAGATAAGCGCAGTAATGTTCAGGGGAAGTGCTTCTAACCTCACTTTTCAGCCCAAAGACGGAACTATGGTTCAGGCACGGGGAAAAATAAGCGTTTATGCCCCAAGAGGAAACTATCAGCTGATCATAATTTCAATGGAAAAGGCCGGTACCGGCAACATCATGGAAATGATAGAACAGAGAAAACGTAAACTTGCTGCAGAAGGTCTTTTTGACAGTGCACGTAAACGTACCCTTCCATATTTTCCTAAGACAGTTGGAATCGTAACAAGTCCGGGAGGAGCAGCCCTCAGGGACATTCTGAATATAAGAAAAAGAAGAAACGACAAGGTTGAAATCATTGTATTGCCATCCCTTGTCCAGGGTGATACTGCGGCACCAACCATTGTAAACATGATACAAATCGCAAACAGACGTAAATTGTGCGACGTCCTCATCGTAGGACGAGGTGGCGGAAGTCTTGAAGACCTTTTGCCTTTCAGTGAAGAAAGCGTAGTTCGTGCCATTGCGGCATCGGAAATCCCTGTGGTTTCAGCTGTCGGTCATGAAATTGACTGGGCTTTAAGTGATTTTGCCGCAGACTGCAGAGCCCCTACTCCAAGTGCAGCAGCAGAAATCGTCATTCCGGAAAAAACAGCAATCCTCAACGAAATAGATGCCTGCAAGACGAATCTCTATGGAGAAATCACAGAAAGAACAAGAAGTCTCAGGCTTCTGCTGAAATCCTTTGATCCAGAAAACATGCATACAAGGCTCCTGAACATTGAACAAAGGCTATCGGAAAGATTTGACCGTGCCTTTGATTCAATGAAATCATCTATGGAAGAACTCATAAAAAATAGAAGAAGAACCATTGAACATAGCAGGGAAATCCTTGAAAACTGTAACCCACAGTCCATTTTTGAAAGAGGCTATTCAATGGTAACTGATAGAGATGGAAACATAATCAGGGATGCACACAAATTGAATTCCGGAGACCAGATAAAAATCAGGCCTGCCAAGGGCGAAATTGAAGCAACCGTAAACTAAAACAATAATGAGGTACATACATGACAAACTTTGAAGAAAAACTTGAAAAACTTGAAAAGCTTTCTGAAAACATAAAGCAGAGTGACATCAGCCTTGAAGATGCCCTCAAAAATTTTGAAGAAGGAATCAAGCTTGCAAAAACTCTTGAAAAAGAACTTGATAAAATGGAAGGCAAAATTCAGATCCTCATGAATGGCGAAGAAACAAAGGACGGAAAGGTGGAACTTGGCCTCTTTGACGAAACAACAGAAATAACAGGAACACGTTCATAAAATGGCAGAACAGAAAAGAGTCCGTTTACTCGATGCTGAAGTTGCTAGAAAAATTGCAGCCGGAGAAGTCATTGACCGTCCCAACGCAATAATCCGCGAACTTATGGACAATGCCGTCGATTCTGGGGCAACAAAGATAGATGTTGAAATAGAAGGCGGAGGAATAGAAAAAATCCGCGTTGTAGACAACGGATGCGGAATGTCAAAGGAAGATCTCATGCAATGCGCAAGGCCTCATGCAACAAGCAAGATTTCAACTGAGACAGATTTGCTTCATCTTTCAACACTGGGATTCCGTGGGGAAGCACTTTCATCAATGGCAGCAGTAAGCCGTCTTGAAATCATAAGCGGCGGAAACAAAATGAATGCTTCCGTTACAGAAGACCATTTGATTACCCCTACCTCCAAAACAGAAGGAACTATTGTTCAAACAAAAGGACTCTTTGAAAACTTCCCCGCCCGCAGACAATTTCTAAAAAGACCTGCAAGCGAAGGTATAATGTGCAGGGGAACTTTTGAAGAAAAAGTTCTTCCAAGACCAGACATTGCATTCACCTTTACAAGTGAGGGAGAAGAAAAACTAAATCTTCCTGCCGGTCAGACCCTTAAGGAAAGGTTCGTACAGGTCAATCAGTACTTTGAAAATGAAGAACTTTTTTATGAAATAACGGTGGAAAAACCCAGCGATAAGTTTTCATTCACTCTAATTATAGGTGAACCATCCGTAACCAGATCAAGCAGAAAGGACATTTCAATTTATGTAAACGGAAGGAAAATTCAGGAATACTCTTTGATCCAGGCCATCGTCTATGGAACCCAGGGGTACTTTCCAAACGGAAGTTTTCCAGTTGCCTGTCTCTTTGTACAGATAGATTCTTCCCTTGTTGACTTTAACATTCACCCTGCTAAGAGAGAAGCAAGGTTCAAGGACATAAATTCACTGCACCATGAAGTAAGCACTGCAACAAGAAATTTCTTCAGGCAGTATACGGTTAAAACCATGCTTGCAGAAAATGAAGCACCAGCCATGGACAACAGTTCCATTGCACAACTTGCCTTTAACACTGACATTTCGGAAACCAATAAAATAAGTGCCTTTGAAACTCCAGACCTTTACTTTGAAGAAAAAAATTCAGTCGTTTCCAAATACACCATCAAGAGCCCTGCAGACACCTCCGTTTCTTACGTTGATGTAAAAAGAAGTTCTGGAAATTTTTCTTCCTCTTCCCCAAGTGGCAACAGGACAAAGTTTTTTGGAGAATCCTCACCATTATCTAAAGAACCAAGAGGAAACTTCATGCCGGAAGTTTCTTACAAACCTAATTTCATTCCCGATAATTCTGCTAAATCAAATATTGAAAAAGAAGAGGACGGATTTCATTTTGTCGGTTGCACTATGGGAACTTTCCTCATTGCCGAAAAAAACGGTATTCTCTACATCATTGACCAGCATGCAGCTCATGAAAGGATGCTTTATGACAGGCTTATGGCAGAAGCAAAGGAAAAGCAGAATCTGCTTGTGCCTTATACAATTCAGACTGACAGCGAAGCAGATGACAAATACATAGAGGCAATAAAAGACAAACTGAAGGAAACAGGATTTGAATGCAAGAACTGTGGCAACGGAAGATGGGAATTTTCAACTGTTCCTGCAAGATGGAAAGGAAAAGAAGAAGACCTTAAAAAAGATGTTCTTGACCGAAGGGTTAATCCTGCAGATATCATGAATAGCGTAATTGCATCAACTGCCTGCCGTACAGCCGTTATGGACGGAACAGTTTTAGACAATCAGACTGCTGCAGAAATTGCACGAGGAGCACTTGAACTACCCGATCCACACTGCCCTCACGGAAGACCAGTGTTTACAACAATAACAAGAACACAGCTTTTTAGTCTTGTCAAAAGAACATAAAAAAAGGCTGTCCCGCTTAAAGTTATAATAACTTTCAGGACAGCCAGCCTTCTTAAATCAGTTATCAGTATCCCTAATATCCAAGCTCTTTAAGCATCTCCTCTACCTGATCAGTCTTATAATTTGGAGCACCAACCTTCAGCGTTGCAAGACACTTTGCAGCTGTTTCAGCATCTCCCTTTTCGTACGCAATATTTGCAAGTTCAAAGAGATGGTCATTGTTTGCAGGTTCCTTTGCAATAAGTTCCTGATATGCAACCTTTGCATTAGGATAATCCTTTGCAGCAGCATAGCTTCTTGCAAGATTTTGCTTTACAGTCAAATCATCAGGATTAACCCTAAGGGCATTCTTGTAGTGCTCGATGGATTTCTGATAGTTGGAAATCTTTCTGTATGCACTACCAAGATTGTTGTTAACTTCAAAATTATCCTTTTCCACGTTGTAAGCATTTGTAAGGGCAATAACAGCATCAGTATCCTTATTCTGCTTCAGATAGATTGCACCCAGGTTTGTATTGGCCTTTACATGCTTAGAATCAAGCATGAGAACTTCATTATAAAGACTAACAGCATCTGCATCCTTTCCTCTGTTCTGCATCTGAAGCGCATAGTTGTAAACGATGTTTGCCTTTACGCTGGAATCTGTTTTTTCCCTTGCATCATAAGCCTTGGCAGCATAGTCAAAGGCTTCGTCCATCTTGTTCTGGTCATACAGAACTGTAGAAAGGTTGTAGTAAGTAAGGGCATTCTTGTCTTTTGTTGCATCCGGACACTGAAGTGCCTTTTTAAAGTAACTTTCAGCCAATGTGTTGTTCTTGGTTTCAATGCAGCAAGAACCAAGTTCCTGATAAATCTGAGAGCGCTTTGGATTAAGTGACAAAGCCTTTGAGAAAGACTCCATTGCGTCATCGTATCTCTTCATGTCTTTTAGAACATGTCCCTGACCAATGTAAGCATTTTCATAAGAAGGATTTACTTCAGTTGCCTTTCTGTAGAAAACGAGGGCATCATTGCTCTTCTTCAACTGTTCGCTGACATAACCGGAGTTATAATAGGCAGGAGCAAATTTATCATTGAGGTTAATGCAGTTCTTGAACGCTACGAGAGATTCATTGTATTTTTTCTGCATTGCAAGAATACGCCCCAGCTGATAGTAATACATGAAGTTTGCAGGGTTCTTTGCAATTGCCTCATTAAGAAGTCTTTCGGCTTCACTGAAATTTCTTTTGTTGAGGGCATCAATTCCAGCAATATAAAGTGTATCAGGATCAGTTGATGAGAATTTAAGGGCACTTCTCGCCTTTTCACCTGAAAGCGCTTCAAGTTTTTTCTTGTCGGCTCCTTCAGCTTTTTCAGAGGCGTCATAAAGAGCTTTTGCCATTTCATCAAGTTTTTGAGCTGAATATTTTGGATCATTGGCAGGAAGTTTTGATTCAGCATTTGCAAATTCTCTTGCTGCACCATCAATGTCTCCCTGTGCAATAAGTTTTTTTCCTCTTGCAATGGCAGCTTCAATTTCCTTTTTCAACTGGGAATCTGCTTTTTTTGCGGCTTCTTCCTGAAGGCGCTTTTCTTCCGCTGCCTTTTTTGCGGCTTCTTCCTTTGCCTTCTTTTCCGCCGCAGCCTTCATTGCAGCTTCCTGCTTAGCCTTCTTTTCTTCAGCTGCCTTTTTGGCTTCCTCTTCCTTTCTTATTTTTTCTTCCTGTTCTTTTCTTATCTGCTTAACAAGTCTTTCTTCTTCCGCCTTCTTTTCAGCAGCTTCCTTCGCTATGCGTTCCTGCTGCTGACGACGGGCAATTTCCTCTTTAGAAAGAACAGGATTACCATTTTCATCATAACCAAGAACGCCAAGGTCTACTCCATTTTTCTTTGCCTTGCTAACGGCATCCTTTTTAAGGTTTGAAATCTTTTCCCTAAGTTTTTTGCTTTCCTCATCATTGCCATCTGGATTGATGGAATTTAAGAGAGTAAGGGCTTCATCATAACGACCTTCCTTTATAAGTCTTTCAGCAAGTTTTGCCTTGTCTGCATCAGAAAGATTTTCATTTGCAGAAAGAATGTCGTTCTGTTTTTTAAGCCTTTCTGCACGATCCTTGAATGCCTTTGCTTCAGGACTATTGCCGTCTATTTTTCCAATCTGATCAAGAACTGAAGATGCGGCATCATAATTGCCTTCCTTCATGAATCTTTCAACAGTATCCAAGATTTCATCACCACGACCGTCGGCAATGGCTTTCTTTACGGCATCCTTTTTAAGGGAATCAATTTCCTTTTGCAGTTTCTTTGACTCAGGATCCTTTCCAGTAACATTTGCAGAACTAAGGAGTTCCAGAGCCCCGGAATAATCACCGTCATCGATCATCTGTCTGGCACTCTTCAGTATTTCATCAAATTTGCCATTTTCAATGGCCTTGTTGACAGTCTCCTGTTTTTTAGCATTTACTTGATCTCTAAGGGCATTGGCTTCATCAGAATTTCCTGCAACATTAATCATGCTCAAAAGTTCGAGGGCTGCAGCGTTGTCACCATTGTTATTAAGGAAATCCGCAGTTCCAAAAACATCGTCAATCCTTCCCTCTGCAAGAGCCCTTTCAACGGTGTCTTTCTTCAATGCTTTTATGGAATTTCTGAAAGCCCTTGATTCAGGGTCATCACCTTCAGCTTTTACAGAACTCAAGAAACTCAATGCAGTATTATAGTCGCCGTCTGAAATCATCTGCTTTGCCTTTCCAAGAATTTCTTCCTGTCTTCCATCTTCAAAGGCTTTATCAATGGCTTCCTCTTTCAGTTTGGAAAGCCTGCCCCTCAAAGCATCCGATTCTTCACCTTCACCTTTTACTTCTATATATGAGAGCAATTCAAGGGCTTCAACACTGTTACCCCTTTCATTCATTGCCGCAATGGCATCAAGGAGTTCATTTCCCCTTCCATTTTCAATGGCTTTTTTTACAGCTTCTTTTTTAAGGGCATAAATCTGATTTCTCATCATTCTTGCTTCAGTGCTGTTACCCTTGATGTCTAGAAGACTCAGCAATTCTGCAGCAGGAATTTCTTCATCAGCATCAATAAGCTGTTTAGCAGCATCAATCACTTCCTGAGCCTTGCCTTCAGCAACCGCCTTGTCAACAATAGATTTTTCAAGCGCACGAAGCTTATCTTTCAAAGCCTTTGTATTTTCATCATCAGATGCAAGATCCGTTCCGATGGCTATGAGTTTCAATGTGTCACCATATTTACCTTTAGCTTCAAGGTCTGCTATTTTCTCAAGGATTTCATCAACCTTTCCGTCGGCAAGAGCTTTTCCATATCCGTATCTGATGAGGTCCGCAACCTTTTTTCTGAGGAGTGCAGAATTTTCATCATCTCCGTTTATGTTGAGACCTGCAAGAATACCCATAGCTTCACCGTAGTCACCCTGATTTATGAGTCTTTCACAATAGGCAATGATATCTTCCGGATTATTTGAAGTAATGGCTGTCCTTCCATTTAAGAATTTTACGCCGATTCCAATTCCAGCACCGAAAAGTGCGAGCAAAAGCAGAAGAAGGAGGAGGAGAAGCTTTTTCTTACCGTTCTTTTCCTCAGGACTCTTTATTGCAGTTTCAGCCTTTCTTCTCAAACCGGAATTCTGCATCATCTTTTCAAGAGCTTGGTAATCTTCATTGAAATTTTCCGAAACCGACTGAATTTTTTCTTCTGCAGTCGGTTTTATTTCCTCATGAACCTTTCTTTCAATTTCAATTGAAGGGTTTAAAGCAACTACACTTTTTGTTTCCCCAATTGAAACAGGTTCTGATTTTTCAGCTGGTTCAACCTTTACAGGATCCAAAACTACAGATTCTGCAGCAGAAATTTCCTTTTCGACAGCGGGAGCTGTTTCTTCCGCTGAAGGAACGTCTTTTTCAACGGCTGGTACTGCCACAGTTTTTTTTATCATTACTCCTGTTGGTGAAAGTTCAGGTTCTTTTTTTACGGCTGTCTTTGCAGCAGCAGCCTTTTTTGATGCAGATTTATCAGCAGTTTTAGTAGTCGCAGCCTTTGTAGTCTTTTTCTTTTCTGTAGACTCAGCCTTTGATGCGGATGTCTTTTTGGTAGCAGACGCCTTCTTTTCTGCTGCAGAACCGGAAGCTTTTGCTGTCTTTGAGGCAGTTGCTTTTGCCACAGATTTTTTTTCTTCAGCAGCAATTTTTGTTGTTGCAGTTTTGGTAGCAGCAGTCTTTGTAGCAGCTGCCTTTTTTGATGCAGAAGTCTTTGAAGCTGCCTTTGCAGGTTTCTCTTCTGCAATTACCTTTTTATCCACAGCAATCTTCTTAGCTGCAGATTTAGTAGCCGCAGCCTTTGTAGTCTTTTTCTTTTCTGCTGTTTCTGTCTTAGTGGCAGCTGTCTTTTTAGTCGCCGCCTTCTTTTTTGTTGTTTCTTTTTCTTCGCTATTCAAGTTCTGTTTCGTAGCCATAGTCTATCGTCCCCTCTGCACCGGCATTCATATTTGAGCTTCCAGAATTCTGTAAAGAAGCAGCAACATCTTCAAGAAGTTTTCTTCGTCTTGCTGCATCTTCTTCAGCCTTTTTTGCAGCCTCAGCCGCACGCATTGCAGATTCAGCTTCCCTCTTGGCAGCTTCCTCTGCTCGTTTTTCGGCCTCTGCTCTCTGGGCTTCCTGAACTGCCTTCTGTTCTTCAATAAGTTTTCTAAGTTCCTCTCTCTGAGCTTCAAGCAATGCAGCCTGTTCAGCAAACTTTTCGTTCAGTTGCTGCTGCAATGCGGCGTCAAGTTCCTTAGCTTCCTTTTCTTTAGATGCCCTTTCAGCCTCTGCAGAAATTCTTGCTTCTTCCGCTTCAATCCGCTTCTGTTCAGCAAGAATGCGAGCCTCTTCATCCTTAAGCCGCTGTTCTTCAGCAAGCCTGTCGTCTTCCCCCTTCTTCCAGCCTTCAAGGAGAGCTATTATCTGTTCTATTTCCGGCTTCTGCCTGTCATTGGGAGAAAGGTCCAGGTAAAGCTTGTAGTCTTCAAGAGCAGCAAGGAATTTCTTCTGCTTAAGTTCCGTATTTGCCCTGTTCAAAACAGGAGGCGCATAGATGCGGTTGGCAGCAATGGCAAGGGAATACCACCTTTCTGCGGTGTAGTAATCCCCCATGTCAAAGCAAACGTTGCCTGCGTTAAATGCAAGAACTTTTTTATCAGTTCCGGAAACCTTCATTCCATCGGAACAAACTTCAAGGCTTTCTTCATGCATCCCAAGCTTGTGGTATGCCAGGGCCAGGTAATTGTATGCTTTGGGATTACCTCCCTGACTGATGGCATTTTTCAGAAAAGGAACAGCTTCCTCAACCTTGTTCTCCTTAAAGAGTGATTCACCCTTCAAAAAATCGGAGGACTGGCAGAAACATATTCCACCTGCAACAAGCAGGATCAAACTGAATATCTTCTTTATCATAGTCATAATACCTTCAATAAAATTACTATAAATTAGATATAATCTCAATAATTCAAGGCTTTTCAGGCCTCCTTCAGGCACCTTTTGTTGAAAAATAAATTGTTTATGATATATAATATGATTTAAATAATTGTCTCCATAAAAAATTCAATCAGAGAGACAACTAAAATATTATTTTATCGGTGGGAAGAAATGGGATCTCTTGTTTATGTAGTAGTAGGAGCTTTTTTAATTGCCGTCATTGGACTGGTCTCCATAATAATTTATAAGAACTTTCTTTTCCCTTCAAAACTCGACGGAGTTCCAAGACTTCTCAGGGAAGGAAAAACCCAGGCAGCACAGAGATGTGCAAAAGCAATCATTTCCAAGAATCCACGCAACTATGTAGCACACTACTACCTTGGAAAGGCTTACCTCATGGACAACAAGCATGAACTTGCCTTTATGGAATTCAAGACAGTCAACCAGAACGCACTCTTCAACGGAGAAATTCCTGAAGCAGAATTCAGAAAGAATATGGCACAGCTCTACCGCCGCTTCAACCAGCCGACAGAAGCCCTCAAGGAATATCTTCTCCTTACAAAACTCGAACCAAATGTAACCGACCACAACTTCAAGGCTGCAGAACTTTACGAAGAAACAGGAAACGCAAAGCTTGCAATGGGCTTTTATCAGAAGACAATCCTCAGCGACAGAAAGAATGCAAAGGCATACACTGCAGCAGGAAGACTTCTTTTCAGAAACAAGAACTTTTCACAGGCAAAACAGGCTTTAGAATCTTCAATCAGGCTGAACCCTGAAAACTACGAAAACTATTACTATCTCGGAAAGGTATGCAAGGAATCAAAGGACCTTTCCACAGCAGTAAAGCTCCTTGAAAAAGCAGAAAGATCACCGGAATTCAAGCAGAAAGCCCTCGTAGAAAAAGGAATCTGCCTAATGATGGCAGAGCAGTCGGAAAAAGCCATTGACGCCTTTGAAAGAGCCATCAACAACACAAAGGACCCTAAAAATCAGGAAACCCTTTACGCCCGCTACTTTCTCGGCATTTGCTACGAAAAGAACCGCAAGATTGAAAAAGCCATTGAACAGTGGGAAATGGTCTTCAAGATCAACAGCAAATTCAAGGATGTCAGCACCAAGCTGAGCCAATACAAGGAACTCGAGACTAACGACGGAATCAAGGAATACCTGACGGCAAACAACAACCAGTTCAACGAACTCTGCAAGAAAATTGCCTATGTGGGTTATAAACTTCAGTGTCAGAAGATTGAAACAACAAAGTACGGCTGCCAGATGATTGCGACAGAAGAAAAGAAAGATAGTTGGATGAATGCAAAGCAGCAGATTCAGCTCTGCCAGTTCTACCGCACCACAGAAGCCATCGAAGACGGTGTAGTCCGCAAGATGGCAGATACATTGAAGGCAAAAAACTATGTAAAGGGAATGATTTTCACCTGCTCCGACTTTACACCTTCAGCCCATTCATTTACGGAAGGACGACCTATCGTACTCATTTCAAAGGATATTCTCGAAGCCCTGTTCAGAAAAGCAGGTGTGTAAATGAAATTCCTCTGCGTATCAGACCAAATCGACCCTCTCATCTACTCTTCTTCCGTAAAGGAACGTTACGGAGATGTTGATGCTGTCTTTTGCGCAGGCGACCTTTCCATGGAATACGTTGATTTTATAGTAGACTCCCTTTCAAAACCAACCTACTTCATATTCGGAAACCACGATCTGAGCGAATACAAATACTATAAGAAAACCGCCTTTGGGGATATCCCTGAAGTCAATTATGACAAAGGCAGCCATTTTCACGGTGCAGATTACGCCAGCAACAGGACAATCAAGAATAAATTCCTTTATTTTACCGCTCCAAACGGGAAAAGGACACCACTTCTTATTGCAGGCATTACGGGCACCCTAAGATACAACAAGGGTCAGGCACAATTTACGGAGGCTCAAATGAAAAGACAGCTCATAGCCATGATACCCGCCCTCTTATGGAACAAATTGCGATACGGAAGATACTGCGATGTATTCCTTACACATGCATCGCCACGTCACATACACGACAAGGAAGACCCTTGCCACAAAGGATTTGAATGCTTTAATTGGTTCATAAAGAAATTCAATCCATCCCTGCTCATCCACGGACACATACATCTTTATGATTTGCAGGCAAAAAGAGTTACGGTAACAGGTAAAACCACTGTAGTTAACGCCTACAGTCATCTTGTAGTGGATTTTGAACCAAAATTCAACGGAAAAGGAGACAACTTTGAGCCAGTCATTTCTATCCTCTCAGACAGATGATGATTTCAGCAAAGCACATAACAAGGCATTATTCAACGAAATTCAGCATCTCTTGAATCCTGAAGAAGCAAAACTCATTTCCCTCCAGGACATAAAGACCCTTCTCAAACCAAAAAACGAAGTTTACAAGGGAATGGAAGTAATTCCTGTAAAACTCATCGTAGGAAGCGAAGGCAGATACTCTGACTTTGACAACCATTTCTTTCCTAAGAGCAACTTCCTGAAGAACCGCTGGGAAAGAGTCGATATGGCACACTATCAGGACATCATCCTTCCGGCCATCAGCGTTTATGAACTTGGCGGACTCTACTTTGTAAGGGACGGAAACCACCGTGTATCCGTTGCAAAGGCAAAGGGAATCGAAAACATTGATGCAGATGTAGTCAGCCTTCAGACAGAAATAAAGCTTAAGCCGGGAAGCACAAAACAGCAGATGATCAAGCAGGTCATCGAATACGAAAAACGAGTTTTCTACATGGAAACAAACTTCGGGGACCTTACAGACTACTGGTGTCTTGATTTCAGTACGCCGGGACAGTACGACGTAATCTACAACCACATTCTTGTCCATAAGTATTACATAAACACAACAAAGGCAGAAGAAATACCCATGGAAGAAGCCATTCTTTCATGGTTCAAGAATGTATACCTTCCTGTGGTAAACGTAATCCTCAAGAGAAAGATCATCAAAAAGTTCGGGAAAAGAACAATCTGCGACCTTTATGTCTTCATCATCAAGTACTGGGACGAACTCAAGCAGAAGTTCGGCAACGAATTTCCCCTTGAAGACGCGGTGAAAGACTTTACGAAGGAATACGGAAAGCTTTCGTTCACAAGAAAAATAAAGAACTTTTTACAGCGCAGGAAAATGAAGAAAAACCTGCAGCAGTCAGAAGATATGGGAAAATTAGAGATTTAAGAGATTCCTTGGGAAATTTTACTAAAAACTTGACGGTGAGATTTTTCAATGTTAAACTAGAGAATAATGCTATGGTTGTCTACGTACCCACGGCATTTACAAGGAGTATTGATCTTGATTCTTTTAGAAAACACATTTGCTTACATTCCTCTTTTCGCAGTAACAGCTCTTTCTATTGTTTTGCTTATCCTGTTTTCTTATATCAAGAAAAAGAAGACGGCAAGAATCAGTTTCATTGCATACATCGTCACAATCCTAATGGGCGCAGGAAGTTTCATTTCTGCAATCCAGATTTACTGTGCGGAAGACCAGACTCAGGCATTCGGAATTTTCGCCTTTGCAATGGCACTTTCAGTATTCTTTGTAATTCCTTATGCAATCGTACTCTGTACTTTTGAACCTAAAGAAATAAGAAAACTTGTACCACATTCAAAGAATGTCGAGGACGCATCTACAGCCAATACACAGATAGCTGAAACCAAATCCCTTCAGGCAACAGAAGAAGATTCCCGCGCTTTGCAGATCAGCTATGATTTTTCTGCAAAAGCAACAGAATGTTTTTCTGACAAGAACGGCCTCTCACTCCTCCTCGACTACGTAAACAAGACAATACGCGATGAAGTACAGGCTGACGGTGGGGCGATCCTCCTCGTTGATGACTTTGAAGATGTTATTACGGTAAAATCATTTGACGGAGACTTTCCTCCACCATATAAGCTTCCAAGCGATATGCCTCACAAGCCTATTCGCATAGCAACAAACTTCAAATTTGCATCGTTCCCATTGCGTGAAAATATTTTCGGTGAAATTGCAACAGCAGGAAAAGCCGAACTTATCACAAAGCCGGAAGATGATGCAAGAATTTACCAGAATGGTCCGGAAGACTTCCTTAAATGCGGAAGCTACATAATTGTTCCTATGAAAGTGAATGATGCCGTTATCGGTGTCATTGCCCTTGCAAGAACCCATGAAAAGCCAAAGTTTACTGAAGAAAACCTCAAGACAGCAGAACTTATTTCAGACTTTGCTACAACTTCAATCAAGACAGTAATGTCCGTTAACGAAATCATGGAGCATAACAATCTTGTCAAGGAAGCCCAGATTGCAACAAGCATCCAGGACATGCTCCACCCTTCTAAACTTCCAGTACTTCCTGGCATTCAGCTTGGAACAATCTGGAATCCGGAAGAAGGCGTTTGCGGCGATTATTATGATGTAATCGTATCAAGAAAGGACAGAATCTCATTCGTAATGAGTGATGTTGCAGGAAAGGGAATCAACAGCGTAATCGTCATGTCGATGCTTCGTGCCATGATTCGCCTTGTTGTAAACACAAAGAAGACAGCGGGTACAATTCTGGAATGGGTAAACCACGGTATTGCAGCCGAAAGCTTCAGCACAGATCACTTTGCATCATGTGCCCTCATTAACTATGACCCAACAAAAAAAGTTGCAGAAATTGCTACTGGTGGTACAACTCCCGTTTACTACTACAGTGCAGAAAAAAATACAATTGAAAGAATTTCAAGTACAAGCGAGCCAATCGGTGTAGATAAGGAATCTCATTATCAAGATGTCTTGCAAGATGTCAAAACTGGTGATATTCTTATAACATATACTGATGGTCTCGTTGAAGCACTTAACGAGCAGGGACAGCAGTATCCAAAGGAATCATTGCTTAAGATTGTGTCCCTCAACGCTTCAAAATCGGGAAAAGATATCGCAAACCTTGTAAAGGCAGATATCAAAAAGTATATTGGCAACAGTAGTCAGCATGATGACCAATCGTTGCTTGTAATAAAATTTTGAGTAAAACTGGGCATTAAGGAGTAAACTTATGGAACTTAAAATAAGGAAAAATGGAGAAGTCTACATCATTGATGTTAATGGTGAAATGGACTTGTACAATTCCTACAAGCTCAAGGAACTTGTTATGAAGATGCTTGAGAAGAACGTCAAGTCATTTGTAATCAATCTTGAACAGGTAGATTACATTGACTCGTCTGGAATTGGTGCTCTTATTTATATCTGTTCAACAATTAAGAAGATGAATTTGAAGCTTTATATCTCAAATGTTCATGGATCAGTAAAGAAGGTTATTGAACTTACAAAGCTTATGGGCTACTTCCCTATCGCTAACAGCGTAGAAGAAGCATTGCTCATGATCAACGAATAATTATTTTTTACAGGAGTTGCACTATGGAAGAATTGAAAGAGCTTCGTTCAGACGGAAATGACCCATTGTTCGATAAGACAAATATGCTTTATAAATCATTTCCATCAAATTTCAGACAGATCCGTTACTTCACACTTTTGATTGTACAGTCTGCTCCACTTGAAATTAAGGAAATCAACCTTCTTGAACAGCAGATTAGTGAAGTTATCAAGAACGCTGTAAAACACGGCAATAATTGTGACCTTAACAAGCAGGTTCATGTTTGGTACTCATTCAGTGCTACACATGCTCACATTATCGTAGAAGATGAAGGCGAAGGATTCAAGGATCTCGAAAAATGGAATGAATTCAACAGAAAGCGTATTGACTGTCTCCATAATTCAAACTTTGAAGAACTTACAAACTATGTTTCATTCCGTACAAAGAAATCTGACGAACAGGACGGTGGTAACGCCCTTTTCGCTGCTCTTGAATACTGGAATGGCGGATTCGTATACAACGACAAGAAAAATGGTGTTGCTATGCTCAAGAGATTCCAGCAGAAGCGCCATGGCGTTGCAGTTGACGGCGAATAATTTTATTACTATATTTTTAGGATGAAAACATAGGGGGCTGTCCAATAAGTATGAATCATTGCCGTACTCGACACGATAATCTCTTGTATTGCAATTAAATGAATTTTCGGGACAAGCCCGAAAATGATATTTTTTGAACTTATTGGACAGCCCCTGTTTTATAATCGGGGATGCACCGGTTTCGACAAGTTGGAGAAATCTTGTGTTGCAGGTAGGCGTGAAGGTGCCTTAAACTGACAAAAAAAATAACTGCAAAACGTAGAGAAGACGAAAAGTCTGAAAACGAACAGTTAGCACTCGCTGCTTAAGCAGTGCCGGAACTTATGGGACGCTGTTCCTAGGCTCATAACCTTCCGTCGACAACAGGGACTTGCTTGTGGTCAGGCTTGGATGACTGCAGGGACTTCTTCCAGGATACGGTAAAGACGCTTTTGAAGCTGCTACCTTTACCCGACAAATACCTCGCTTCAATAAGCCTGTAGAGATGCCTGATTTGCCAGCATGGACGGGGGTTCAACTCCCCCCACCTCCAAAAAAGCCTGAATTCAAAAAAAAGGATTCGGGCTTTTTTTTTATTCAATACATATTACAACGTTGAACCCCGCGGAATGAGCGCCGAGCAGGTGCGAGGATTAGCCTGCATGGATGCAGGAAGAAACTAACCCCCTACACCCACCTTCCACAAAAACTGAATTCACTGTAACTATTCACCACAAAAAATTTACAAAAAATCGACATTACCCACTGTTTATAGAAATTCAAATGTGATAGAATTCTAAGCGGTGGGAAAAATGACAGATTCAGAAACAATTGAGTTGCTGCAAATGCAGTTGAAAACTCAGCAGCAGCAGAACGAATTTCTTCAAAAAACAATCGAAAGTCTGAATCAGAATAT
>JAHAZL010000030.1 GCA_018384055.1 Treponema sp. | reverse complement strand
GATTATAAATGTACACAAAGGTGTAAAATATAATAAACAGTTAATTGGAAAACTACAATTTATATTTGTCTTTATCAGAAATAGCCCAAACTTCATTTTACATTATTGAAGATATTAATAGAATAATTATACTGGTGAGGATAAATCATATGGGAGGATGTTCTTCCCTTTTAAATATGACAGGGTTTCCAGACCGCCTCACCTTAAATTGCTCTTTATTTCATTTCCACATAAAATATACATCATGACTATAATTGCAGAAATTGGAACAGCACATTCAGGTGACCTTTCAAAAGCTTTTGAACTTATTGATGCTTCCAAAGAAGCCGGAGCTGACTGTGTAAAATTCCAGTGGGTTTATGCAGATGAAATTCTTCATCCCGACACAGGCTTTGTAGATTTGCCAAACGGAAGAACAAGACTTTACGATAATTTCAAGGCATTGGAATGCAACCAGGAATTCTATGCACAGTGCATGGAGTACGCCCGAAAGAAAAACATTCTTTTTGCCTGCTCCCCTTTTGGCCTCAAATCCCTCAAAGAACTTGCTGAACTTAAACCGGACGCAATTAAAATCGCAAGTCCGGAAGTAAACCACTATCCAATGCTAAAGGACTGCTCCAGGTTCTACGCGAAGATTCCACTCATACTTTCCAGCGGCGTTTCAAAACTCGGTGACATTGAAAAAGCAATGGAATTGATTGATGCATCGGAAAATAAAAGGGCAGAAGATATGAAGATGCCAGCCCTAACTCTCCTTCACTGCCTTACCTTTTATCCTGCTCCGGAAGACGAATACAACGTTCGATGCGTAAAGACATTGGGGCAGGTTCTTGGAATTCCAACGGGAATTAGCGACCACAGCATGGATCCTGTTCTTGTTCCTGTTCTTTCAGTTGCCATGGGCGGAGCAATGATAGAAAAGCACATTACCTTAAGCCGCAAGGACAGCGGTCTTGATGACCCCGTTGCCCTGGAGCCTGAAATGTTCAAGCTTATGGTACACAGCGTACATCAGGCAGAAGCAGTTTTGCGGCACAGCGGTGAAAATGAAATTTACCGTCAGCTTGCCTACGAATACCCGATGGAAAAAATCAATTCAATTCTTGGTACTGGAATAAAGAAACTTGCCCCTGCAGAATCAGCCAATTACGGAAGAACAAACAGAAGCCTTCACTACATGCGTTCGATGAAGAAAGGCGAAAAAATAGGAAACGGCGATGTTTCAGTACTCAGAACTGAAAAAATCCTGACGCCAGGAATCAGTCCTGAATTTAAGGAACTTATTACAGGTGCAGTTTTGACAAAGGATGTTGAAAACGGTGCCGGCGTCAAGCTGGAAGATTTTATTGAAAAGAAAAGAAAAAACTGCGGCACAAAATCAAGGCCGCAGCTTAAATTCTAACTGTTGTTTTTAGGATATGATCCAAACCAATTTACAAGCATACCCGCCCATCCTGTATCTTTCGGCTTATTTTCTGAAGTAATTCCGAATGTCAGGTCTGTTCTGTACCATGAAGGAATGCCCGAATATCCATATACATTTGAAACAGAATTACCACAGATGGCAATGCCATAATAACTTTGACTGGAGCTTTCAGATGAATACAGTCCGTATCCCCACGAATAAACAATGGCTGAAGACAAACTTCCCATTACACCTTTCGCCTTAGATTTAATGTCTGAAGATGAAGATGAATCCGAGTATACATGCTTGGCAAAATCCCCTATATCATAAAGCCAGTTTATGGTTCCTTTGTAACAAAGACACTGACTTACATTTCCTTCACTCTGCAAATACTTAACATAAGTGGTCTTGTAGCCTTTAATAAAATCAGCAAGGTCATCAATCTTTTCAACACACTCATTAATTTTAGAAAGATCTATGACTGATATAGTTGCAGATAAAATTGAAACAGGATTGTTCGTGTAATATTGGGCAAAAGATTTCCCTATGCGTTCAGCCACGGCCTTTGAATCTAGTTCAGTTTCAAAGCATTTCATTACATCAACATAATAAAATCCTGCACCTGGTGTTGTATTTGGTGAAGCAATCATATATTCAGCATAGTTTTTAAACTGATAGGAATCTTCAACAGAAGCTCCAAGGCAAACATCAAGAAGGAGTGCAGAAAATTTACTTTTATCATACCCATACCCGGCATTTTCCAAGGCCATTGAAAATTCCGAAGAAGACATTGACACACCTTTATTTGTTTTATCCTCAAACATTGCCCTTTCATTTTTACCAGGACCAGATCCATGGTCTGCAACGTGAAGGATTTTCCCTTTTGAAGCACTGTAATGCCCGTCAACAAATTTCAGAAAAGATGTCAAAGTAGATCCTTGAGACATGTCAACTTCGTTATATGAAGCGGTAATAAAATCAACATTTGTAATGCAATAAGTTTCAGAACCTGCATAATAGTCAGTTGTATCCGGACCAACCTCAAGAATTTTACTGTCCTGAGCTAAAAGAGCACCATCCCAAAGAACAACAACCCTAACGGATGCATATCCAGAGGCAGCACTGCCATTTTCATTTCTTATGGCAGCAAGCCCTTTTTCAACTTCATTGAAATCATTCCTGATTGAAGCCTCAAGAGAATTATCAGCATCCATATACATGACTAAAAGCCAGTCACAGATTTTTTTATTATTCGCATCATTTTTAAAATATTCTTTTTCAGAAACTTTTTTACAACGATAAGTAAAATCTTCACTGGAAAGAGAATTCACGACTGTCTCAACTATCTGAATACATCCTGTGAAAAGGAAAAAAATAAATAAAACCGGAATAAAAAAAAATCTTTTCACTACGCTTTCCTATGCCAAATCGGCAATGAGTTTCAACCCCTTTACGGTAAGATCCTTGTCAACAATGGTAAAGCAATCCGTCAATGGTTTGAGGACGCTGTTAAGTCCACCGGTTGCTACAACCTTTATATCTTCAACATTATCACCGCTGAATTCTGAAAGATTCTGCTTGCACTGGGCAACAAGGCTTTCAACAAGTCCTTTGTATCCAAGAACGATTCCGCTCTGAATTGCTTCCTTTGTTGTATTTCCGATAACCTTTCTTGGAGCTTCAAGTGGCACAAAAGGAAGCTGAGCCGTATTCATGGCAAGGGCTTTTACTGCAGTGCCAAGTCCCGGGGAAATTGTACCGCCGTGAATGACACCCTTTGAATCTGTACATGTAAGGGTCAAGGCAGTTCCAAAGTCTACGACAATATTTGCACCGTGGAAAAGGTTCCAGGAACTTACTGCATTGCAAAGAAGGTCTGTCCCCAATTCCCTGGAACTGTGGCCAGTAAGATGGACAGGAAGAATAGAACCTTCAGAGGCAAGGTTTGACTTTACGATGAATGGATGCTTTTTAACGATGCGCTGACATACAATAACAAAAGGACCAATCAATGCAGGCACAACAGAACTGATGATACCCTTGCTAAAGCAATTTGTATCAAGGCCTGCATCACGGCAAAGGGTAAGGATGGTAGATGTATATTCATCACCGGTCCTCTTTGTATCAGAACTGATCCTCCACTGCTGGATGATTTTGTTTCCGTCAAAAACTGCAATTACTACGTTTGTATTTCCAATGTCTACAGCAAACAGCATTTTGCCCGAATCCTCCAAAGGAATTATACATATATTTGAAATAATTTACATCAGGTTTCAAGAAAATTATGACTTATGACTTATGAATTATGAATTATGAATTATGAATTGTTAATACTCCCCCCTATTACTTTTTTTTTGCTTTTCTTATAAACTAAAAAAACTTGCAAAACAAACAAAACAACGAGGATATAAAAATGGATTTGATTCAGCCAAAAATCTTAAAGGGATTCAGAGACTTTTTGCCACAGGACGAAATCTTGCGTTCTGATTTGATTGAAAAACTTACACACACATACCGTTCATACGGATTTGTTCCTATTGACACACCAGTTCTTGAATATACAGAAATTCTTCTCCGCAAAAGCAACGGCGAAACAGAAAAGCAGATGTTCCGTTTTGAAGACAACGGCGGCCGAGATGTAGCAATGCGATTTGACCTTACGGTTCCATTTGCACGCTATACTGCACAGCACAAGGAAGAACTATACTTCCCTTTCAAGCGCTACCACATTTCAAAAGTTTGGCGTGGAGAAAAACCTCAGGCAGGCCGTTACCGTGAATTCATCCAGTGCGATTTTGATGCAGTCGGAACAGACAGTGCTACAGCAGACTTTGAAGTTCTTGCATTGATGAAGGCCGCCCTTGCTTCCATCGGTGTTGAAAATATTACGATCCATGTCAACCACCGCGGCATATTCAACCGCTTCCTTGAAAAAATCGGAGCAAAGGAAAAGTCTGACGACATTCTCCGCATTGTTGACAAGCTTGCAAAGGTTGGCGAAGAAGAAGTAAAGAAGGAACTTACAGAAGTTACAGGCAACGCAGAAAGTGCAGATAAAATCCTTGGCTACATCAAGCCTTGCGGATCTTTTGAAGAGACCCTTGCAAATATTGAAAACCTTGCAGGTGGAGAAGATATTGATTCAAAGCGCATGAAGGACATCTACGCAATGATGAAGGCTGCAGGCATCGACGGAACCTACACCCTTGACCCAAGCATTACCCGAGGACTTGACTACTACACAGGCGTTGTTTACGAAACATTCCTCAATGACCTTCCATCAATCGGGTCCGTTTGTTCAGGCGGTAGATACGACAACCTTGCTGGCCTTTACATGAAGGACAAGCTTCCGGGAGTTGGTGCTTCAATCGGATTGGACCGCCTTATTGCAGGCCTTACTGAACTTGGAATTACAGAAGCAAAGGGAAGTTACCTTGATGCAGAAATCTTCAACGGCGATGAAGAACTTGCCGCCCACTATCAGGGAGTTGCAAGTGCATTGCGTTCAAAGGGAGTTGCAGTTGAAGTATTCCCTGATTGCGTAAAGATGAACAAGCAGTACACTGTTACAGAAAAGAAAGGCATGCCATGGGGTATCCTCATCAGCAAGGAACAGGCCGCAGCAAACAAGCTTACACTTAAGAACCTTAAGACACGCCAGCAGTTTGCAGACATTTCTGTAGAAGATGCAGCTGCAAAAATCAAAAATCCACTCTAATTAAAATTGGAGCAAAACATGTATTTTTGGCTGCATGGCTGAAAACACAGTGATGCAGGCAGAAACTACACTTGCTGTAGTTTCTGCCTATAAAATCACTAGCAAGACTTAAATTTAAAAAAAAAACTGTCCTTCGGGACAAACCGTTTCATCGGATTTGGCAAGAATAATAATTTAATAATTGAAATATGACGCACAGGAAAAATTCTTCAGTCTTTTTTCAGAAGATTTTCGGAAGCGGTCTGAGCTTTTAATTTTGTATCGTATATGTCAACAAGACTGGATGCAAGGCACCCTTCTTCAAACCTATACCAGGTTTCAAATTCATCAACTGTCTTTCTGCGACGCTTGGAATTTTCATCAGCATTGCTTTTTTTTACAAACTGCTTCCCCTTCACAAGGAAAACATCCCCGCTTCGTGCATGAGTTTTAACACGGGCTGAATGATCACAATCCTCAAGGAATGCAGCATAAGGCACCCTGATTACTGCCCATTCCTGATCAGGTGTAATGCTTAGAAAATCAGAGGATTTCAAATCTATAGCCTTTTCTTTAGAGCAGCCTGAAAAGAAAAAAACTAAAACTGAAGCAAGTACTAGAAAAATCTTTTTCATCAGAAGAACTCCTAAAGAGATTCTGCGTATGCTTTTACTGCAGGATATATAAGCAGATCAGAATCCACAAAATCAAGGGATGATATTTCTGAAAGTTCCGCCCACCTGTATTCCGTATGTTCTGTAAGGACATATTTTTCCGTCATTCCGTCATGAGGAACAAAGATCCTGTAGGCATGAAGCAACCTCTTTTTTCCGTTGTGTTCAAATTCAGCGTCGGCAATGTGGGGCCCAACTTCTACAGTAACACCGAATTCTTCCTTAAATTCTCGAATGATGCCTGTAACTTCATCCTCACCATCTTCTACCTTACCGCCGGGAAATTCCCAGCGATTCCCCATCTGTCCCGTAGGACTTCTGTGGGCAATGAGAACTTTTACTTCAGAATTGAAAGCTATGCAGGCAATGGAAACATTCGACATTATGCAATCTCCTTCTAGAGGAAGAGAACCTGAGGGAACACAAAGTGAAGCAAAGCAGCCGCAAAACAGAAATATCCAATACCCTTTCTTGAATCAATGAATACTTTCTGAACATTTTCATTAATTCCAGTTTCTGTATCCGTTGTCGAAATGTAATATTCGAGGAGAATTGAAGCTCCTCCTGCAAAACCGGCAAGAGCAGGAACAAGATCACCTAGAACAGGAACATCGTTTCTAAATACGGAAAGGATTTTCATTACGGCAACAAAGACACAAAGGATACCGATTACCATGCGGAAACTCGGGCTGTCCAAACCTAGTTCTCCGAAAGTCTTCTTAACCTTTGATGCAGAAGATCCTGAGGAAAGCTCTCCAAGATCATCATCAAACGCTCCTTCCCCTTCAAAATCTTCATCGAATTTCTGTGATACAAGATTGATTCCAAAAACAAGGACGAGACCTGCAAGAATGTTCATCAATACAGAAAGAAAATAAAACTGTGCCATATTATCTCCTTTAAATAGGATAATTCATTTTAATCAAAAACGCAAACTACCTTTGTGAAATTGAAGTTTCAAGGACTTTTTCGTCTTTTCCGACCTTAAGGGAAACCCTAAGTTTTTTCATGTCGTAATCAGTAAAGACAGTCCTTACATATTGCTTTTCACCGGGAACATAAATTACAGTTTCCGCATATTTATCTGCTACAGCATTCTCAACATTGATGCATTCAAAAAGCACCTCCATGGTAACGGGAAGTTCACTCTTGTTTTTAGGAGTATTTTCCATTTCCAAAGTTGCATACACATTTCCGTCAAAAGAAAAGGCCGAAGCATTGCATCTCACACCAGAAACCACATCAGTTTCAGACTGCCTGAAAAGTCCAAGAAAAACAGTAACGCCAATGCAGATAAGCATTACAAAAAAAACGATTCTGTTTCCTTTAGTTGAAACCAGAGACTTTATGAGTCCTGGCCTAAGGTTTATTTTTCCCGTAGCAAGATCCCTTGTACTATGGTCTTCCCTTTTTCTGAAACTTCCCTTTTTATAATGAAAGACAAGATTTTCCTCTGAAGGATCCATTTCCTCAATAGGATCTCCGTTTATATATTCTTCCATTGAAAACAACCGCCTAGTTTTTGATTACAGCCTGAATGAGTGAGTCTGCACGCCACCAGGCAACATATGCCTTTTCCCTTTCAACAAGTAGAACTGAAATGATTCCTTCGCGGCTTAAACTGAATGAATAGTAAAGGTTTGCTTCCCTGTTGAGCTCCACATTCCTTTTGAGAATTCTCTGACCGTCAGACTGAACCATCTGAACAGTAAAGCCGTTCTGTGTACTTAATATAAAATATAGCCAGCCAGATTCGGTAACGCCAAGAAAATCATAGGGAATGTCATAGGTTTCCTTGTTAAATCCTTCTGAAACTTCTTCACTGTAAGGAGGAATTGTAACAGGCATTTCATAGGCATTTTCTTCAACCTTGAAAGGATGGATAAGGCTTGTTACATATTCTATGCCGGACTGAACTCTTGAAGAAGCGTCAACATAACTTGAAAAATAATCAACCTTGAGATAGATGGTTCTGTTCTTGTAATCAGGAACTATGTTATCAAGGGAATAAAAATAGTCATTGTTTTCCTCAACAAAGGGATTAGGTATGTTCTGTTTTTCAATAGGAATCGTATAGAGAAGGAATCCGTCTGCTGAATACCAGTAGACAGTCATTCCTGTTGGCACAGTGCAGACAACAACCAGCTCTTTTCTGTCAGTTGTATAAATGTTCTTTACATAAGAAAAAGGAGTTCCGCCTGGCCCCTGCTGTCCAATGTAGTTTACGAATTTCTTGTTCTCATCAAAATGAAGGATTACCTGACTTAAGGAAAGATTTGCCTTTGCATCGTTTTCCTGACGCTCAAGAGGAAGCCTTTCAACTACATAGAGATGTTTTCTCGAATCAACCGTAATGAGGGAAATGTCATTGAAAGGATATGGAACTGCATTTCTTGTTGAATTGGCTGCATTTTCTTCACCGGCAAAAGATGGTGGCGGATTTGTCTCGCTGTTGTAATAGAGGGTCAGCAAATTGCCATAGCTGTTCATTTCCATAATTTTCTTTGCTTCGCCGTTCAATATATAGAAAAAACCGTCGCGCATGCAAAGGCTTGTATTTATTTCTCCGGAATGACCAAAATCAAAAAGATTGAGTTCATCCTCAAAATTTCCATATTCAAGGGAAAACAGATTTTCGCGGTCAACGCTGGATACTACGCGATTTCTTGCACAACCTGAAAGAAGGACAAGGGAAAGGGCTAAAACCGCAGATTTTACCAAGATTTTCATAGTAAAAAGATACATAAAGAGAAGATATTTTGCAATATTTGAATTTTATTCAATTATTGTGTATATTTATCTATTATGTTTGACAAAGTATTGACATTTGTATTTGGCTCGGCAAATGACCGTGCAGTTAAGGCACTTGAGCCTGTTGTTGCTAAGATTGAAGCCCGCGAACCATGGGCACAGTCTTTTAAAGACGAAGAATTCCCTGAACAGACAAAGATTTTGAAGGATCGCCTTGCAAAGGGTGAAACTCTTGATGATATTCTTGTAGATGCTTTTGCCCTTGCCCGTGAAGCGGCAAAGCGCGTTCTTGGTGAACGGGCATACCCTTGCCAGCTCATGGGTTCCCTCGTCCTCAATTCAGGGAAAATCACTGAAATGAAGACAGGTGAAGGTAAAACTTTGATGTGCGTTTGTGCAGCTTACCTCAACTCCCTTTCAGGCAAAGGCGTTCACATCGTTACAGTCAACGAATATCTTGCAGAACGCGACAGCAAATGGATGGGTCGCGTATACAAATTCCTTGGTCAGACAGTAGGCTGCATTCTTTCCAACATGAGCAATGAAGCCCGCAAGGCAGCATACAACTGCGACCTTACTTACGGTACAAACAGCGAATTCGGTTTTGACTACCTCCGCGACAACATGCAGATTGAAATGGCTGCAAAGGTACAGCGCGGATTCAACTTCTGTATCGTCGATGAAATCGACTCCATCCTCATTGACGAAGCAAGAACTCCTCTCATCATTTCAGGACAGGCAGAAGACGACACCTTCAAATTTCACGAAGTTGACAAATATGTAGGTCAGTTCAAGGAAGTTGAAAAGGATCCAAAAACAAACGACTACCCTGATGAAGTTGACATGACTCCAGAACAGAGGGAAGCTCTTGAAGGCGACTACAAGCTTGATGAAAAGTCTAAGCGAGTTTCCTTTACAGACAAGGGTATGAACAAAATCAACGACATACTCCTTAAACAGCACCTCATTGCAGAGGGAACTACAGTTTTCGACTCTGAAAACTTTGAATATGTACACTATTTCACTCAGGCAGTCCGCGCCCATACCCTCTACCACAACGATGTTGATTATGTTGTTCAGGAAGGACAGGTTCAGATTGTCGATGAATTCACTGGGCGCATCCTTGAAGGACGCCGCTACGGAGACGGACTCCACCAGGCAATCGAAGCAAAGGAACACCTCAAGATTGCACAGAAGAGCCGCACTCTTGCAACAATCACCTACCAGAACTTCTTCCGCATGTACGACAAGCTTTCGGGCATGACAGGTACAGCAGAAACAGAAGCAGTAGAATTCTCAAAAATCTACGAACTTGATGTAGTTGCAATTCCTACACACAGACCTGTTGCCCGCAAGGACGAAGATGACGAAGTATACCTTAACGAGGCAGACAAATGGGTTGCCATCGCAAAGGAAGTAAAGGAAGCCCACGCAAAGGGACAGCCAGTCCTTATCGGTACTGTTTCCGTTGAAAAGTCAGAACACTTAAGCGCAATCCTTACCAGAAACGGCATTCCCCATGAAGTTTTGAACGCAAAGAATCATGAGCGCGAAGCTCACATCATTGAAAATGCGGGTGCCAAAGGTGCCGTTACAGTCGCTACAAACATGGCAGGTCGCGGTACAGACATTAAGCTTGGCGGTTCCCTTGAAAGCCGTGCCAAGAAACGCGCAGGAACAGATGCTTCGGAAGAAAAGCTTGAAGAAGCACGCAAAATGGAATACGACAAATGGCTTGCAGACTGCAATGAAGTTAAGGCTCTCGGTGGCCTTTATGTCATCGGTTCAGAACGCCATGAAAGCCGCCGTATCGACAACCAGCTCCGCGGCCGTTCAGGACGCCAGGGAGATCCAGGTCGCTCAAAGTTCTACATTTCCATGGACGACGACCTGATGAGGCTTTTCGGTGGAGAAAAGATGAAGGCTATCATGTCTAGAATCGGCATGCAGCCAGGTGAACCTATCAACCATCCTATGCTCAACCGCTCAATCGAAAAGGCACAGAAAAAGGTTGAAGAAAGAAACTTTGAAATCCGTAAGCACCTCCTCGACTACGATGATGTTCTTAACCAGCAGAGAAAGTTCATCTACGGACAGAGGGATGAAATCCTTATGGATGAAAATCTTAGCACACGCGTCCTCAACAATGCTCTTGAAACAGTTGACGACATTTTTGCTACATACGGAAATGCAAAAGGAAATTCAAAGA
>JAHAZL010000034.1 GCA_018384055.1 Treponema sp. | reverse complement strand
AGAGCCTGCGACGGGTCAAGCTGCAGTGAGCTTGAACGTTAGTGAAAGCCAGCGTCTTGAGACGCCGCTTGAAAACCAGCCTTATAGGCTGTGTGCAAACCACCCGTTTGACGGGTGGTTTGTGATTCATTTTAAATATGCTTCGCTTCTTTAGCGGATGGAATAGAAAATAGGGGGTCTGTCCCTGTCCCCTCTGTACTCTGTACTGGGGAATAGGAATAGGGGTCTGTCCCCTCTGTAAAAAAAAATTACGAAGTTTTTTATTCTTCCTCTTCTTCCTTTTTTTCTTCAGTTTTAGGAGTTTCTACTGGTTTTTGTGCCTTGATTTTCTTTGGCCGAGGCGGCTTTTTCCTGTATTTAACGACATAGCTGCCGATAATCATGAAGGTTATGGAGAAAACTGCAATGAAGATTACCCTCCAGTCCTTTAGAACAATTAGGGAAAGGTTAAAAATTTGGCTGAAATCCATGGTATGATTATCGGCTGACTTAGGGGCATTCTTTAGGGTGCTTGGGAAAACTTGGTGGTCATAGGGTTGTTTTAACTTTACAACTGAGTGATAAATAAATAAAATGAATTTATATGGACAAGAAACATTCAGGCAATGCAAAGAGTAATTTTGATAAACTGGCTTCTGACCTTACCATAAAAGAACGCAAAGACATTCTCAACAGAGTTAATCCTGCAGATATAGAAATCAAGATACCTTCTGAAGGTGATTACAATGACAAGAAAGCGGAAAAAGAAAGGCTTGCGGAAACAAAAAAAGGCCTTGTCCGTCAGTTTAAAAAAGAACCTTTTTTCAGAAAATTCGTTGTATGGTTAAAATCCTTCATTCTTAATGTAAGCGTTGAAGAAGTTTACAACAATGCTGTCATTGGAGCTCTTGCCCGTCGCATAGAAGTTCTCTATCCGGGACTCATTGACTACAAGCGCAGAATCATCGGCAATACTATGTACAAAGAACTTTGCGGACTTCAGAGGTCTCAGGAACTTTTCAAGAACCAGCTTAGGCTTGCAGATGCAGATTCCGGTGTGTTTTATTTTCTTTTGTGCCGGCAGCTATATCCAGAATTCATGGAATCCGTAAAGAAGGTTTGTGATCCGTTTCAGATAAATTTTGATAAACCTTTGGGGCAGGAAGCTAGAAATAATTTCCTGAACAAAATCGACGACATGCTTGCCTCTATGGGAAATGACATGAGGGAAAAAATCGGTGCCATATCGCAGTCTTATGAATGGCTCAAAATGTTTTCAAAACTTTCGATCTCAGTAATATTGAACAAATTCTCCATGACAGGTGATAACCATAGCTGCCTGTTTGTTCAGGTAAAGAATGATTTTACAGAATTCTTCAAGATTCTCTGTTCAAAAAATAATATTACAGATGAATTCATTTCTTCATTGCTTTTGACTTCTTACGGGAATAAGAATCTGTGGAAAGAGTCGTCTCCGGAATGTTCTCAGGAAGATATGGCAAAAATTGTTGAAGCTGCTTCAGTAGAGATTTCAAACATCAATATGTTCTGCAGAAAATATCCCCTCCGTGATTTTGGAAAAGTGATAAATGAAAATTCCCTTTTTATACCGGAACTTTTTTCTACTGGAGACAATTGGTTTGCAAAATTCCGCGAGCAGTGGAGAATTGTTTTTGACCAGAGATGGCGCATGTGGAACAAGGAATACAAGAGGGAAGAACTCAAAAAGAAACAGAAGGTTTATTTTGGAATCAATGACTTTCAGAAATTCCCTTATCATCCCTGGAGAAAATATGAAGATGAATTTCCTTTCAGATTCGATCTTTCCCTTGGTTTTATAAATTATTATTTCAAGCAGGAATATTTGAAGTATGCAAGCATCCTCAATGTTGTTTCTCTTGAAGGTAATTTTCAGATTAAGGAAAACCGTCATGAGTTCACAGATCTCGTTGCAGATTTCAATGACATCATGGATAAGATAGATGTTCTTGTTGGTCAGGTTGCCCTTGGCGGTGAATATGGTTCCGAATTCATGCGATATGACGGTTCCGTAAAATCCAATTCAAGCAAGGAAAAGCTCAGGATTGTAATCAATGAAATTGAAGAGGCTGCTTCATATATTACGGAATTATTCATCAATTCTTCTCACAAGTTCCAGAATCTTGTCAGTGCAATGCTTGGGGAATTTTCAACCGTTTATTATGGGCCTTTGACAAACCTTAACAAAATCATGGGGCGTGATAATGTTGAATTCCGTGAGACCCTTTCAAAATTCTCACATAGTATGAAATATGCAGGTGAAATCATCAATGCCCTTAAAGAAATTGATTCTTACAGGGTGTAGTAGAATGATTCTTGAACGCTTCAATTTTGATGGCAGAAATCTTGATGAAGGACCTGTCTGGGGAATGACAGATTTTTCCATGGGAACTATGAGGTTCAGATGGAATGAAACAAATAAAAACAGAATTTCATTTCTGAAAGATCTTTGTGGTAATAATGCAACCCCTGCATCTCTCGAACTTATTCATTCTAAGATTGTCTACGATATAGAAGATGCCGTTGAAGTGCATCTAAAACAGGGAGACGGAATCATAACTAGAAATAAGGCGATTGTTCCTGTTGTAACTGTTGCAGACTGCATGCCGCTTTACATCTATGATACAAAAAGCGGTACCTTTGGAGCACTTCATTCCGGTTGGAAAGGTACCGGCATTGTTGGTGAAGCAATTAAAATCATTGAAGATAAGTATTGCTCTAAGCCAGAAGACATCTGTGTTGCCATTGGACCTCACATCGGTTCATGCTGCTATAACATTACTGGTGATAGGGCAAACTACTTTATGGAAAATTTTTGCGAAGACTGTGTGGAAAAAATTGGGAGCAATGAATATTCACTGTCCCTTACGAAAGCAAATCTTGCCGTGTTGAAAAAATACGGAATTCCCGAAGGCAATATCAAGGTTATGGATGAATGTACCTGCTGCCATAAGGAAAATGGTGAGTATAAATTCGGATCTTTTAGAAGGCAGACCCTTTCGCTTCCATCGGATATGCCATTGGAAGAAAAGCTTACGAAGTTTACTGTTCAGGCTGCTTTCGTAAAATGGCAGTAAGTAGGCATCTGAAAAATCATTCTTTTACAGATGGCCTTTAATTATGTAACTTGCATATTTATGCAAAAAAATGTATAAATATACATATTGAGACTTTTATATAGAGAGGCATTTTTTATGGCAAAGGTTACAGAAAAAGTTGCTGACAAGGCAAAAAAGACTGTTTCAAAGGCAAAGACAGCTGTTAAGTCTGCAGCAAAGAAGACAGCAAAAAAGTCTGGAAAGGACAAGGTTGTTCTTGCATATTCAGGTGGACTTGATACAACTGTAATCATTCCTTGGCTCAAGGAAAACTACGATTATGATGTTATCGCAGTTTGTATCGATGTTGGTCAGGGTGACAACTGGAAGGCAATTAAGAACCGTGCCCTCAAGACAGGTGCGTCTGCATGTTATGTTGTAGATGCTCGTCAGGAATATATTGAAGAATACATTTGGCCGGCACTTAAGGCAAATGCAATTTATGAAGATGAATACCTCCTTGGCACTTCTACAGCTCGCCCACTTATCGGAAAGATTCTTGTTGAATACGCTCGCCAGGAAGGTGCCGTTGCAATCTGTCACGGTGCAACTGGTAAGGGTAACGATCAGGTTCGCTTTGAACTTGCAATCAAGGCATTTGCTCCAGACCTCAAGTGCATTGCGGCATGGCGTGATGACAAGTGGAATATGGACAGTCGCGAAGCAGAAATCAAGTACCTCGAAGACCGCGGACTTGAAGTTCCAATGAAAAAGGATCAGTCTTACTCTCGCGATGAAAACATCTGGCACCTTTCACACGAAGGTCTTGAACTTGAGAAGACAGAAAACGAACCAAACTACAAGCACATGCTCAAGAATACAGTTGTTCCAGAAGAAGCACCTGCTAACGGTGAGTATGTAAAGATTGAATTTGAAAAGGGTATTCCAGTTGCTGTTAACGGCAAGAAGATGGATGCCCTCAAGCTCCTTACAGAACTCAACAAGATCGGTGGACGCAACGGTATCGGTCTTGTTGATATCTGTGAAAACCGCTGTGTAGGTATGAAAAGCCGCGGTGTTTATGAGACACCGGGTGGAGCAATCCTTTATGCTGCACACCGCATGATGAACCACCTTACACTTGACCGTGATACATACCACTACAAGCAGCAGCTTTCAATCAAGATCGGTGAACTCATCTATGACGGAAAGGTGTTCACAACATTGTATGATTCATTGATGGCTTTCGTAGACAAGTCAGAAGAAACATGTACAGGTTGGGTTAAGCTCAAGCTCATCAAGGGTGCAATCCGTGGTGCAGGTTCTGGTTCAAAGTACAGCCTCTACAACGAATCAATTGCTTCATTTACAACTGGTGACCTCTACAACCACAAGGATGCAGAAGGCTTCATCACATTGTTCGGCCTCCCACTCCGCGTACGCGCCATGATGGAGCAGTCTGTCGGAGAAGGTCAGGCAGTGTTGAAGAGCAAGAAATTGAAAAAACGTCCTACTGAATAATAAGTAAGCAATACAACGCGAGCTGGCGCAGCCTTGTTGAAATAAACTAAGGCCATTATATGCAGCACTACTTTTTACAAGTAGTGCTGTTTTCATTTTAAAGTCATTCTGTTATATTAGTATCCATGATTGGAATCGTAGATTATAACGCAGGAAACATTACCAGCGTAGAACATGCCCTTGAATACCTTAAGGCTGACTATGTTCTTTCAAAAAATCCTGCAGACTTTAAAGATGCAGACAAAATTGTTTTCCCTGGAGTAGGGGATGCAGCATACGCCATGGAACAGCTTAAGGCAACTGGCTTTGACAAGTTCCTCAAGGATTTCCATGCAAGCGGAAAGCCTATGATTGGAATCTGCCTTGGAAGTCAGATTGTCTTTGATTTTTCAGAAGAAGGCAATGTGGAATGCCTGGGCCTAATTCCGGGCAAAATAAAGCATTTTTCCGATTTGATTAAGGATTGTGAATCAAAAGATCCTATTAAAATTCCTCACATGGGATGGAACGATATTGAAGTTTGTAATGGTGGGTCAAAACTTCTTGATGGAGTAGTGGACCATAGCGATTTCTATTTCGTTCATTCCTATGTAATTCAGCCTGAAGATGAGTCTGTCATTAAAGGCTATGCAAATTATGGCATCAAGGTTCCTTCGATAATTGAAAAGGACAACCTTACTGTTTTTCAGTTTCATCCTGAAAAGTCGGGGAAAGCTGGACTTAAAATCCTTGAAAACTTTGTAAATATGTAGGGGCGGAAACATGCTTAAGAAAAGAATCATTGTCTGCCTTGATGTAAAAGACGGACGCACAACTAAAGGCGTAAAATTTCAAAATAATGTTGATATCGGTGATCCTGTAGAAATGGCTGCCGAATACTATCGCCAGGGAGTAGATGAACTTGTTTTCTACGACATCATGGCAAGTGCAAGGGGCCGTGGACCTATACTTGACCTTATTGCCCGCGTTGCAAGTCAGGTCTTCATTCCTTTCTGCGTTGGCGGTGGAATCGGAACTTTGGATGACATTCGTTCAACAATTCTTGCGGGTGCTGAAAAAGTTTCCCTTAATAGTCAGGCTGTAAAGCATCCTGAACTCATTAAAGAAGGTGCCCGCGTATTCGGAAACCAGTGCATTGTTCTTGGTATGGATGCTGCAAAAGATGAGGCTATGCCAAGCGGATATCGTGTTTACATAAATGGCGGAAGAGTTGCAACAGAACTGGATGCCCTTGATTGGGCAAAGAAGGCAGTTGGTCTTGGTGCAGGTGAAATCGTATTGAATTCAATCGATGCAGATGGAACTCGAAACGGTTATGAACTCAATCTTACTCGCATGATCAGTGAAAATGTTGAGGTTCCTGTAATTGCTTCAGGCGGAGGGGGGACAGTTCAGCACCTTGCAGATGTCCTTAAGGATGGAAAAGCTGATGCTGCCCTTATTGCAAGCATGGTTCATTCCGGCGACTATACAATCAGCGGAATAAAAACCGATCTTGCAAAACTAAATGTTCCCGTAAGGATGTAGAACTACAATATGTACCTGGCACGGGATGTGTCGGTTTCAAAGACATCGATGGCGTACAAATGTGCGTTGCCGGTGTCTTTTTTTATTAGGGCAGGAATATCTTCCAGTATATTTTCAGCAATGAATGATGCTATTCGTTCTGCACTTGGATTCTGCTTGAAGCAATCAAAGTCATTTAGATTCTTGTGGTCTAATAATCCGCAGACTTTTCTAAGGGATGCCTTGAGTTCTGTAAAATCTAATAGCATTCCGCCTTCATCAAGTCTGTCTCCGCGTACATGGGCATATACTTTGTAATTGTGACCATGTAGATTTTCGCACTTACCGTGATAATCCTTCAAAAAATGAGCCGCAGCAAAATCGGCTTCAACTCTAACTTCGTACATGTGTATATAATAGCTCAATTTGTTGGAAAAATAAACTGAAACAAAGGGGACAGACCCCTATATAAAATTTGTCAATTAAAAAAAAAAGGACATTTTATTAAAAATCATGGTTATATATATTACAGGACTAATTATGGCAAGAAAACCAAGAGTGCATGGACTGTCAGGTATATATCATGTTATTCTCCGCGGAAATAATAAGCAAAATCTTTTCAATGAAGATACAGATCGATATTTTTTCTTGAAAAAACTTAAAAAATATTCGGAAGAACTGGATGTTGTTGTATATGCATATTGTCTAATGAATAATCATGTTCACCTGTTGATAGGTAATGCGTCTGAAAATATGAGTTTGTTGGTTCAAAAAATTGCTAATAGCTATGTATATTTTTTCAATCGTAAATATGAGCGGACGGGGCATCTTTTTCAGGGAAGATTCAAAAGTGAACCGGTTTCTGATGATGATTATTTCAAAGTAGTTTTTCGGTATATCCTTCAAAATTGTGAAAAGGCATGCCTTGGAAAAGTTGATGAGTATAAATGGAATAGTTACGAGTCAGTAAAAGACTCTAAGTTAAAATCCTTTGTTGATATTGAATATGTAATAGCTTTGTTTGGTTCTAAAAAAAATCTTGTAGATTATTTGTTGCAGCATGATGAAAAAAAATGTATGGAATATGAAAATTTGATAGTGCTCTCCGATGGAAAAGCTTTTAATCTTATAAAAAAACTGTTTAACATATCAACGCCTTACAAACTTGAACGACTTAATATGGATGATCAAATTAGTAAATGCAGCGTATTAAGAAAGCACGGGTTTTCAATGAATCAAATTGCAAGAATCACTGGTATCAGTAAGACAATAATAAGAAAATCTAGTTTGTAAAGTAAATCTATATCCTTTCCTTAAAATCCATTTCCCCATCATTTTATGTCAATAATAATTGGACAAGCCTATGTATTGCAGTTTAAAAATTTACGATTTCTATATTAAGGGAATTCAGAATCCGAATCCGGGGATTCGGGGATTACTAGATTTTTCTAATCCATTTTAGAATTTAAATTTAAAGTAATGGGGACAGACCCCTTTAATATATGAAAATATATTAAAGGGGTCTGTCCCTGTGGTTTCGTTGCACTCATTGCAAGCAAAAAAAAAGGACCCCTTCGGAGTCCTTTTTTTAGTATCAGTTAAACTTAGCAGTTTTCTGAGAAGTACTTAATTGTTCTTACCATCTGTGATGTGTAAGAGTTTTCGTTGTCGTACCAAGAAACAACTTCAACCTGGTATGTGTCATCGTCGATCTTTGATACCATTGTCTGTGTTGCATCAAAGAGTGAACCGTACTTCATTCCGATAACGTCTGAAGAAACGATTTCATCTTCGTTGTATCCGAATGATTCGTTAGCAGCAGCCTTCATTACAGCGTTGATAGAATCCTTTGTGATGTCCTTTCCCTTTACTACTGCGAAGAGGAGAGTTGTTGATCCAGTTGGTGTTGGAACACGCTGTGCTGAACCGATGAGCTTTCCGTTGAGTTCTGGGATTACGAGACCGATAGCCTTTGCTGCACCTGTTGAGTTAGGTACGATGTTCTGTGCACCAGCACGTGAACGGCGGAGGTCACCCTTGCGCTGTGGACCGTCGAGAATCATCTGGTCTCCAGTGTAAGCATGAATTGTAGACATGATACCAGACTGAATTGGGTATGCCTTGTTGAGGGCATTAGCCATTGGTGCGAGACAGTTTGTAGTACAAGAAGCTGCAGAGATGATCTTGTCATCCTTTGTCAATGTTGTGTTGTTTACGTTGAAAACGATTGTCTTGAGGTCGCCAGTAGCTGGAGCTGAAATAACAACCTTCTTTGCACCTGCTGCGATGTGAGCTGCAGCCTTTTCCTTATCGCAGTAGAAACCTGTACATTCAAGAACAACATCTACCTTGTTTGCTGCCCATGGACAGTTAACAGCCTCTTTTTCTGCAGAAATAGCAATAATTTTTCCATCTACAACAATTGAGTTTGGTGCTGTAGTCTTATTGCCCTTTTCATCCTTACCATCCTGATTGTAAGAAACAGTGTGCTTTCCTTCCCCGATGCGTCCCATGAAGCCACCCTGTGCTGTATCATACTTGAGAAGGTGTGCAAGCATCTTTGGGCTTGTGAGGTCGTTGATAGCTACAACTTCGTATCCATCAGCTTCAAACATCTGGCGGAATGCCAAGCGACCAATGCGGCCGAAACCATTAATAGCAACTCTAACTGCCATAATTATTCTCCTTGAATAAATAATATTCTAATCGGCGATATTTTATTCCTATTACAATATTATGTCAATGAAATGAATCTTGAAAGAATGATATAGGAATAACTTTATGTTAAAAATATTTAAGGTTTTATTTCTTCAATTTATGGATTAGAATGTATGTATTATGAAGAACCTTAAATTTCTTGTAATGACAGAAGAGATTTGCTCTGACTATTCTCGGCAGGTAATAGATGGCATTTGTCATCTATGCAGCCAGAAAAAAATTGAATGTGTGGTATGTAATGTTCGTCACCCAAAATACAGCGAAGGAATTTTTGAATATCAGTATTGGGCCGGTGCAAAACTTCTTGAGGTAAAGGATGTAGATGTTGTCATTGTCCTTACGGGAATTTATTTTTCTACATATACAGCTGAAGAATTTGCCGAAGTACTTGAACCGTTTAAGGATAAAAAAATCATTTCCCTTTCACAGAAACTGCCGGTAAAGAATTCCTGGGCAATCCTTTCTGACAATGAAACAATTTTTGAAAATGCATTTGAATTCCTTGTAAAGACTTGCGGTTCAAAAAGAATTGCCTTCATGAGTGCAAACAAAACTTCTTCCATTGAGTCGAAGATGAGGTTTGATGCATACAAGAAAAACCTCAGGGCATACAGGATGATTTATGATGATTCCATTGTTTTCCACGGTAAGTTTACGATGAACTCTGCTTATGAGGAACTTGAAGAAAGACTAGGCAAGGATTGTACTTCTGTTGATTTTGATACTTTCATAGCGGCTAATGACCAGATGGCTTTGGGAGCCATGGCGTTTTTCAAGGATCACGGAATAAAGGTTCCTGAGCAGGTAAAGGTTCTTGGTTACGATGATATTAACGAAGCTGCTGCTATTCAGCCTTCATTGTCTTCAATCAGTCCTTTCAACTTTAATCTTGGTTATAATGCAGCAATGACAGCTTTTATGATTTCCAATGGTATTGATGCACAAAAGGATTTTACATCCCCTGCAAATCTTGTAATAAGGGAATCTACAGGCTACGAGTATTGTCAGCATAGAAAAACTCTTAGAACCGAAGCCCTCAATCAGCTGGTTTTAAGGGGTTATGACAATACATATATTTATTACCTTCTTGATACCATTCAGTGCAATGATGCCCTTGATGTTTTCCTCAGGAGAATTCAAAAAGCACTTAAAGAAGTTGACATTAAGAATTTTGCAGTTGTCCTATATGATGAACCTGTCTTCTATAAAAGACTGACTGATTTCGCTATGCCTGAAAAAGTTAAAGTTGAATATGTTTATGAAAACGGAGTGGGAAGAATCCTGAAGGATAAATATTTTTCACCGCAGGAACATATACTTCCTCCTGAGATTTTTGAGGGAACAGCAATGAGCTACATTGCCCAGTCGATTTACTACGGTGAAAAGCAGTATGGCTATATGGTTTACTCAATCGGTGGACTTGGTCTTGTTTTCTACAATCTCTATGCAAAGGCTTTGTCGAATGCAATAGCCAATTCCTATGAATACACAACTCAGTATGTCAAGAATCTGGAGCTTCAGATGGAAAACTATGAGCTTGAACAGACTTCCCGCACTGATGAACTTACAGGGGTGCTGAATAGAAGAGGTCTTGATATACAGGGGCAGAAGCAGATTGATTATGCAGTTGCAACAGGAGGACATGGAGTTGTCTTCTATGGCGATATGAACGGGCTTAAGAAAATCAATGATACATACGGACATGAATTCGGCGATAGGGCAATCAAGGCAGAAGCAGAAATTTTGAAAAGTGCATTCCGTGCAACTGATACAATCGGAAGAATCGGTGGAGATGAATTTGCTATTGTTGCGGCTGGCTTCCCTATTAAGAAGATTCCAGAATTGAAGGATAAGATAGGATTGAGGTGTTTGGAAGTCAGGGATAAATATCAGTTGCCGTTTGATATTTCCATTAGCCTTGGTGCAATTGAATTTGATGATAAACTGTCTGATTTGAATACGCTCTTGAAGTTTGCCGATCAGCAGCAGTATGTTGAAAAGAGAAAATTCCATGAAATGGAAGGCAAGTCATAGTTTGACATTCCTAGTCAAGTTGGAAATGCTTTTTCATTTCATTGAGTACTGCCCGTTTGTTTGCGCACCAAAGAGGTTCGATTAAAAGTGATTTTGGACCGTCTCCCGTAAGCCTGTGAAGTACAGTTTCTTCCGGCATAAGGTCTGCAAGCTCCTTTACAAAACTGCAGTATTCATTCATGCCAGGTAGGGACCAGGGATTTTTTTCGTAGTCTTCTGCCATTTTTGTTTTTCTTAAAATCTGCAGAAGCTGAAATTTTATCCCGTCTGGCGGTGGAGTAAGGGCGGCAAGGTATGATGCGGTTTCTTTCATCATGTCCTTTGTTTCGCCTGGAAGCCATAAAATCGTATGAACTATTACTGAAAGCCCTTTGTCTTTAAGTCTCTTGTATGTATCGCAAAACACATCCAGTGAATATCCGCGGTTTATTTTTTCAGCAGTTTTCTCATGAATTGTCTGAAGACCAAGTTCTATCCATACGTGTTTTTCTTTGTTTAGTTCCGACAGAAAATCAATCATCCTGCCGCTTATGCAGTCAGGTCGTGTTCCAATTGAAAGGGCGCAGATTTCTGGATGGGAGATTGCTTTGTGGAAAATGTCAGCGATGTTTTCAAATGGGTTTCCTGGAGTTTCATAGGTGTTGGAAAAAGACTGAAAATATGCGATGAATTTTACCGGTTTTGTTTTAGGTAATTTTGAAGAGATTTTTTCTACTGCTTTTCTTATCTGTTCGTCAATGTTTCCAGATGTCTGTCCGAATTCCCCGGAGCCTCCCTCTGAGCAGAAAGTGCATCCCCCCGTTGAAATTTTTCCGTCCCTGTTTGGACAGGTGCAGCCAGTACTTAGGGAAAGCTTGTAAACTTTGCAGCCGAATTTTTCTTTCAGCCAGCGGTTAAGGGTAAGTGTACTCATTTTTTTGCAGGCGCTGAATTTCGTTCCCAGAAAACACCCTGGCTGTACCCCTGGATGCTTTTGTCATTTTCGGCCATAAGAATTCTTTTTGCCGCATATAGGCAATATTCTTCATTCAGTTCAATGCCGCAATATTTTCGTCCCAGTTTTTTTGCAGTGACTGCGCTGGTTCCGCTTCCAAGAAATGGATCGAATACAACACCGTTTTCTGGACATGAAGCAAGGATCAGTTTTGCGCAGAGTTTTTCTGGTTTCTGGGTCGGATGGTCCGTGTTTTCCGGCATGGACCAGAATGGAATTGAAATGTCATCCCAAAAGTTTGAAGGGTAGGTCAACCTGAAATTTCCAACCTCAGTTTCCTGCCAATCCTTAGGTTTGCCGTTTTCTTTATATGGAGCAATTACTTTTCTTTTTTGTTTTACTGATTCTATGTCGAAGTAATAGTCAGATGGATTTTTAACTGCAAACCAGATGTCTTCCATTCCGTTTTTCCAGTTGCTTTTTGCACCGCGTCCTTTTTCCCTTTGCCAGGTTATTCTGTTCAATACAGTAAGGTTTTTTTCAAGACTACGCTGAAGGACAGATGTACATTTCCAGTCTCCGCAGAGGTACAGAGAACCATTGGGTTTCAATTTTTTGCAGACTTCTGGAAGCCAGGAATCAACATAGGCTTCGTAATCTGAATCTTTCATTGAATTGAATTTATTGCCGTTAAAATTTTTTGAAAGATTGTAGGGAGGATCTATGATTATGAGGTCCGCAAAAGAATCTTGCATAATCCTTAAAGTTTCTAAAATATCGCCATTGAAAATTTTATTCTCAACGGAAGAATCATTGTTCAAATCTTTCGTTGTTGAAATGATTGTTTTTAATGAATTGATTTCATTTTGAGAAATTGTAAGTGTCCTGTTTCTTTCCGCACGATTTTTTTCTTCTGCCATTATTGTTCCTTCCTGCACATCCACCAGCAAAGGCTGCACATGTCGTTGCATTTTCCTTTGGTAAGAATTTTCAGTTTCTGCAATTCCTTTGCCTTTTTCAAAAGACCCAGGTCATAGCAAATGTGTACCATTATATTTTCTGAAGCGTTTTTCATCAACGTTGCGAAACTGTCTTTTACTGTTCCAATAAAAAGTTCTTTTTTTTCATTTGCAAAACCGCAGCATGGAGCAATGTTACCGTCGGAATGAACATAAAAAACATTTCCCGTGTACTGGCAGTAGTCTTCATTGAACCATTTATTATCGTTGAGTTGGATTTTTTCATCGGGAATAAAACTCTGTGCAAATCTGTATACCGTAAGTTCTGCATCATTCTCATCCTGAATAAGGATTGAACCGATTCCTGTTTTTTTATCCAGTTTTGATTTGATTTTTACAAATCCAAGTTCAGCTTTAAGGTCTTCCATGGTTTGTAAGAAATCTTCTGTATCCTTTTTTCTATTTCCTGAATCAACGACACTGAGAATTTCAACACAGTTTTTGTCAGCGAAGATTTCGCAACAAGCTTTTATGAAAGTTGAAATTTTTTCGAGGGGTTGTCCATGAAATTTGTCGTAGCTAAGCCCGATTTTTCCGTCGAAACCGGAGGTGCTGATGGCTCTCAATTTTTTATTGAGGTCATCTTCCGTATTCCACCAGCTTCCGTTTGTCATGAGCCTGTCAAAAACAAGTCCAAGGTCTACTGCCTTTTTGCAAATTTCAGTTGTGAAATCAAGATTCAAAAAAGGCTCGCCGCCGGAAAATCCTACTTTGAGAAAATCTATGTTTTTAGCACAGTCTTCCAGTAGTGCAATGGAATCTTCAACGTTTAGTTTTGTGTTCTTCTGTTCAACGAAACAATGTGCGCACTTCAGGTTGCATAGTGAAGTAGGGCAGAAAATAATTTCTTCAGGATTGAAACCAGGACCAATTTTTTTCATGACGTATAGTATAGCATAAAATGCATAAATTTAATAAGACCTGTCATGTTAAAAATACATGCAGGAAAAACGATGATCGTAATAAGCTTTATTGCTAAACTTCATTTTTCAAACAGAACTAGAAAAATATGGAGCAAGAATTTGTGCATGGGTGCAGACAGCGTGTATTGGAGTAGTTTCTGTTCGGTCCTATGTTCATTTTATATCCATTTACATCTTAAGTTTAACACCCAACCTATTCAAAACACAGTTTTTTCCTGTATAATTGCACCATGGCTAAGACAGTAGACGACAAGAAAATCATTTACACTATGGATCGTGTTTCGCGAGCATACGGAACAAAAGTTGTACTTAAGGACATCAGCATCTCCTATTACTACGGTGCAAAAATCGGTGTCATCGGTGAAAACGGTGCAGGTAAATCTTCCCTCTTTAAGATTCTTGCAGGTCGTGATACAGACTATACAGGTGAAACACAGCTTCTTCCTGGATTTACAATGGGATATCTTGAACAGGAACCATACCTTGAACCTGGCAAGACAGTAATGGAAATCGTTAAGGAAGGCGTTAAGCCAATTACAGACCTTCTTTCAGAATTTGATAAGGTTAATGAAGCCTTTGGTGATCCTGATGCAGACTTTGACAAACTCTGTGCACGCCAGGCAGAACTTCAGGAAAAACTTGATGCTGCCGATGCATGGAATCTTGATGCTAACCTTGAACTTGCCATGGATGCCCTCCGCTGTCCACCGGCAGACCAGGTTGTAGATGTTCTTTCCGGTGGTGAACGCCGTCGTGTTGCCTTGTGCCGCCTTCTCCTTCAGCAGCCGGATATTCTTCTCCTTGACGAACCTACGAACCATCTTGATGCGGAAACAATCGCATGGCTTGAGCGTCATCTCCGCGATTACAAGGGGACGATCATCGCCATCACCCATGACCGCTACTTCCTTGACAATGTAGCAGGCTGGATTCTTGAAATGGACCGCGGTGAAGGATATCCGTTCAAGGGTAACTATACAGAATGGCTTGAAGCAAAAGAAAAGAGGATGGCTCTTGAAGAAAAGCAGGCTTCCCAGCGCCATCGCGAAATGCAGGAAGAATTGGAATGGATCCACGCAGGTGCAAAGGGCCGTCAGGCTAAGCACAAGGAACACATTACAAAATACGAAGCTCTCCTTGCAGAAGAAAGCAAGCGCGTTCAGCTTAAGGATACACAGATTTCTATTCCAGCAGGTCCTCGCCTTGGTTCACTAGTAATCGAAGCACACGGACTTACAAAATCTTACGGAGACAAGCTTCTTTTTGAAAACCTTGACTTTGCAGTTCCGGCCGGTGCCGTTGTCGGTATCGTTGGTCCTAACGGTGCTGGTAAAACAACCCTCTTCAAGATGCTTGCTGATGCATACGGTGACAAAGCCAACGGAGAAAAGCCAGACAGCGGATCATTCAAAATCGGTGAAACTGTAAAGCTTGTTTATGTAGACCAGATGAGAAGCCGCCTTGATGACAACAAAACTGTTTATGAAATGCTTTCAGACGGCCTTGATTTGATTAAGCTCGGTGCAGTTGACGAAAAGGGTAAGCCTGTAAACGGAATGCTTCGCGAAGTTAATTCTCATGCTTACTGTTCATGGTTCAACTTTAACGGTGCAGAGCAGAATAAAAAGATCGGCGTTCTTTCCGGTGGTGAAAAGAACCGCCTTAACATGGGAATGATGTTCAAGGAATCAGGAAATGTTCTTCTCCTTGATGAACCTACAAACGACCTCGATATTGCAACAACCCGTTCATTGGAAGAAGCAATCCAGAACTTTGCTGGATGCGTAATGGTTATCAGCCATGACCGCTATTTCCTTGACCGTATCTGTACACATATTCTTGCATACGAAAACAATTCTGAAGTTCGCTGGTTTGAAGGCAACTGGTCTGAATATGTAGAATGGAAGAAGAAGGAACTTGGAGAGGATAGTGAAATTCCTCACAAGACAGTTTACAGAAAGCTTACAAGATAGTTTCATAAACTGTAGAAAAATAAGGCTGTCTGAGACATGTCTCTGACGGCCTTTTTGTATTTTAATTCAGAATCTTCTATTTGAGAATAAAATCCATGTAGATTGGATTGTGGTCGCTGTACTTAAAGTCATTGTCGATGACATCAGCCTTGATTACTTGTATGTTATCTGAAACGATGAACCCGTCTATTACGGTTACAAAGTTTTTTCCGTTCCAAGGCTCTTTTGTATCTCGGACTGTAGGAATTGGATGTTGCAGGTTTACCGGTGGTATAAGCTTAAGGTGTGCATCGAGTTTTTCAGAAGGAAAGGTTTTTGTCCAGTTCAAGCCGTTGGATTCAAAGCCAAAATATTTTGACATTTCTTCCAGTACTTCTCTATTTAAGTCTCCCCCGCATAAAATGTAGTTGCCCTTTCTGTATTCTTCCATCATGTCATTGTTCAGCATTTCAATCTGTCTTGTGCTTGTTTCGGCATTGGTTGTATAGGCACTCATGTGTGTATTGTAAAGGACCAGATGTTTCCCGTTGTCTGTTTCGATATGAGTTTTGGAGTAACAGCGGTCAAGATCAAGAAATTTAGAAAGCCCTGTTTCAATGGGAAAAGATCTTCTTATAGAGTCTGAACATTTGTATTCTGTTAGAGAAAGCAATCCGGATTTGTTTGCTCCGTGGGGTTGTGCCGGAGGCCAGAAGAGAAACGCACTGTCGTAGTTCTGGGCAAATACACTGTTGAAGTTTTTTCCGGTCATTTCCTTTAATCTTTCAAAAATAATTTTGCGTTCATCTACATGGTGAGATCTTGTTCCGTCAAAGTCAACTTCCTGGAAAAGCATGAAGTCGGCATTTTCATCTACAATGGAATCTACAGAGCCCGTAATATTTTTGATTACTTCTTCCTTTGAAAATGCCCAGCTGTATTTGCCACCGTCCATAAAGAAAGAAAAATTTTGAGAGTAGGCACCGAAGCCAAGATTTGCAGATGTAATCCTTAGTTGAACACCTGCATTAATTTTTTCTTTTCCGAATGATCCTTCTTCATTTAATGTTAAATTGTCTGGAATCCTACTGTATGAAAAGATTAAATATAATCCATAGGTAATTAAAGCGGCAAAAATGAATGCTGCAATGGAAACACTAATTTTAAAAAATAATTTTATCATGAATATCCCAGCACTTATAATGACAGTGTAAAGGAAAATTATTATGTTGTATACTATGAATATGGATAAAAATAATACTGTTTACATAATCGATTCTTATGGGCTTATTTACAGGGCATACTTCGCCATGATGAACCATCCTCTTACAAATTCAAAGGGTGAGAACATAAGTGCCGTCGTAATATTTTTCAGGAACCTAAAGGCTCTGTTGGATAAATACAAGCCTGCATATCTTGCTGCTGCTTTTGATTCCTGCACTAAAACTTTCAGGCACGACATGTTCCCTGAATACAAGGCAAACCGTGCAAAGACACCGGAAGACCTTCATGCACAGGTTCCCTGGATTGAAGAAATTCTTGAAGCTTTTGGTGTTCCAGTACTTCGTGAAGATTCCTATGAAGCTGATGACATCATTGCTACTGTTGCAAGAAAGTGTGCAGAAGAAAACCGTGAATGTCGTATCCTAAGCGGTGACAAGGACCTTCTTCAACTTGTAACTGAAACCTGCAGGGAAATGCAGCCGGACAAATCAAATGGCGGTTGGGAGACCATAGGCATAGAGGAAGTAAAGGAAAAGTGGGGCATTGGACCTGAACTGATTCTTGATTACCTTTCCCTTGTTGGTGATACAGCTGATAATGTTCCAGGCGTCAAAGGCGTCGGCGAAAAGACGGCATTGAAGCTTTTGAATGAATACGGTTCCCTGGACGGAATTGGCGAGCACCGTGCAGAAATTAAGGGTGCTTTGGGTGACAAAATCCGCAGCGACTGGGAGAATGCGGGTAAATCCAGGGACCTTATAAGACTTGTTGACAATGTTCCCGTTGAAATTGATTTTGAAAAATTCTCCACTGCAACAAATGATTTTTCTGCCTGTGCAAAAGCCCTTTCAAAATACGGTGCCTATGCCGCAGCCAAAGCCTATGATTCTGTAAGTGGCGGAAAGTCTGTTTCAGAAGAAAGTGACGCAACAGAGAATAAAAAGTCTGCAGAACTCAAAGAGCTTCCTCAGGAAGAAGTTGCTGCTGAAGTAAAGCAGAACAAGGGAAATTACAGGGCTATTACAGTTCTTTCTGAACTTGCTTCTTTTGTTGACGGTTTCCTTTCTTCGAAAGAAAAGAACATTGCATTTGATACTGAAACTGACGGACTTGAAACATACAAGGCAAACCTAATTGGATTCAGTCTCAGCTATAAAAGGGGGGAAGGTATCTATGTACCTGTTGTCCTTGCTGGCGGAATGTTTGCACCTCCAACAATTGCAAAAAATGACTGTTTTAAAGAACTCAAAAGAATCTTCTGCAATCCTGATGTTACGGTCATAATGCACAATGCAAAATTCGACATTGAAATATTGAAGAGCAATGGTTTTGAAGAAGAACTTTCCTGCAGCCTCTTTGACACCATGGTTGCTGCGTGGCTTTTGAATCCTGGTGCTTCTGGAAAATCTCCCTTCAGTCTTGAATACCTTGGAGAAACAAGGCTTGGACTCAAGGGAATAGAATTCAAAGATCTGGTAAAGAAGGGGCAGACTTTTGCAGATGTTCCCCTTGAGCAGGCTGCAGAATATGGTGCGGAAGACAGTGACTTTACATTCCAGCTCTATGAAATTTTCAGAAAACAGATATCCGAAAACAATCTGGATGTATTATTTGAAATGGAAATGAAAGTTCTTCCTGTTCTTGTTTCCATGGAACTTGAAGGCATTCATCTTGATAACAGTGCCCTCAACCAATACAGCATAGAACTTAAAAAACTTATTGAAGACAAGGAAAAGGAAATACACGGTCTTGCAGGGCACGAGTTCAATATTGCTTCAACAAAGCAGCTTCAGACAGTTCTTTTTGAAGAAAAAGGCTTTAAGACTGCAAAGAAAACAAAGACAGGCTACAGTACTGATACTGCAGTTCTTGAAGAACTTGCGGAATCTACAGATGATCCTCTTCCAAAGGCGATCCTCGATTATCGTTCCTACACAAAACTTCAGTCAACTTATGTTGAAGCCCTTCCGGTCCTTGCCGACAAAAACGGAAGACTCCATACTTCTTTCCTTCAGACAGGAACTGCAACGGGACGACTTTCAAGCCGCGATCCAAACCTTCAGAACATTCCTGTTCGTGATGATGGGGGAAGAAGAATCAGATCTGCCTTTACTGCAATGCCCGGCATGGTTTTGATTTCCGCAGACTATTCTCAGATTGAACTGGTTGTCCTTGCCCATTTGAGCGGTGACAGTAATTTGAGCAGTGCTTTCATCAACGGTATTGATGTCCATAAATCAACGGCCGCCCTTGTGTACAATATAAGTCCGGATGAAGTTACTCCGGAACAGCGCCGCTTTGCAAAGACCGTAAACTTTGGGGTTATGTACGGTATGAGTGCTTTCCGCCTTGCCAACGAACTTAACATCAGCCGCACTGAAGCAAAGAATTTCATCGATCAGTATTTCAGGACCTACAGTTCCGTTAAGAAATTTCTGGACGATACAAAGGAAAATGCAAAGGCCAACGGTTATGTTGAAACAATAACTGGAAGACGCCGTTACATTCCCGAAATCAGGTCTTCAAACAAAATGGTTCTTCAGGGAGCTGAAAGAATTGCCATCAACACTCCAATCCAGGGTAGTGCAGCAGACATTGTTAAAACAGCAATGATCAATGTTGCGGCAAAAATAAAGGAAACTGGAAGCCCTCTGAAAATGCTCCTTCAGGTTCACGATGAGCTTATATTTGAATGTCCAGAAGATGAATCGGAAGTAAAGAAAGCAATTGAACTCATTCAGACTGAAATGGAAAATGCCTTCAAACTCAATGTGCCTCTCCGGGTAAGCATAGAATACGGCAAGAATTGGGGGGAATTCCACTGATGGTAATTTGCGTCACGGGTCCTATGGCTGCGGGTAAAAATTTTGTTTCTTCCCTCATTGAAAAACAGGTTGTCAATGGAAAACCTTTTGTTTCCATTGATGCTGATGTAGTCGGTCATAGGGCAGTGGAAAACTCAACGGCCAGAATAATCGAAAATTTTGGTGAACTTGCCCGCCAGAAAGGAATTCAGCTTGTTGATGAAAAAGGTAACATAATCCGCCGAAATCTTGGTGCCCTTATTTTTGGAAATGACGAGCTTGTTGCAAGGCAGGAAGCCATTGTCTATCCGGAAATTACTTCCCTGATTAATTCTTTCATAGAAGAAAACAAGTACAAAAATGTTATTGTAAACGCAACCGTTCTATATAAAGTGCCGGTAATCAAGAGGATGGATGCAATTATCTATGTTGATTGCCCATGGTTTGTAAGGTTGATTCGTGCAAAAAAACGCGATGAAATGAAGTTCAGCCTTATACTTGCACGATTCAAGAGTCAGAAGGGATTGTATTCTGCATACAGGGCTACCGGAGTGAAAATCTTCAGAATTTTCAATTTCTGTACAAAAAAGTGCCTTCAGAGAAAAATTATAAACCTGTTTACTAATTGCTAATTTATAATTTTAAAGTTCCGATAATCTATGTATGGAAACTGACGCCTGCATTTTTAATTTCTGCGTCAGTAGGGGATAAGATATGGAACAGAAAAGAACAATTTGGATTGTACTTGCAGCTGGAATATTTTTGCTCGTTGTTATCGGAACAGCTGTAATCATACATTCTGGAGATGCCAAAAAAGATACTACAGCCATCGTTCAGAACGAAAAGGGAACAGTTTGGATGTCTCCTGAAGTTGCACAGAGCAGAAGGGAAGATTTCCTTGCAAATTCTATATCAAGTCCTGCAGTTGAAGAGAAGAAGGATGAACCAGTTTTGGAAACTCCATCAGTTACTGATTCAGTGGCAGCTCCTGCAGAAGGAACAACTCAGATTGAAAACATGACATTGATTGCTACAGGCAATACAAATGTCTATACAATTGGCGCTGAAGGACCTTCAACCATTGACCTTAATGCTGACGGCGCTTTGGAACCTGCCGAAAGTGCTCCCGTAGCAAAAACTCCAGCAGTTACAGCAAAAAACCAAGCTGCTGAAGTTGCAATCAGGGAAACAAATACAGTAAAACGCAATATTGAAACTACAGATGTTCTTATTGAAAACAGATATAATGATGAACCTGTTGTTGCAAAGGCATCAAGCAACAAGACGACAACAGTTAAGAAGGCTCCTGTTTCTGGAAAGAAGACTGCTCCAGTAAACACTGTTTCAACAAGCAAGCCAAAGGCAAGCGCAACTGTAAAATCTTCTGCAGCAACAGAAAAAGTGCCTGATAGATTCTGGGTTCAGTGTGCATCATACAGCGCAAAGAAAAATGCTGATGAAGCAAAGGCTATCCTTGAAGAAAAGAAAATCCAGTGCGAAGTATTTACTTTCACTGATGCAAAGGGTGAACTTCACTTCCGACTCCGTGTAGGACCTTACACAACAAAGGGTGAAGCTGACTACTGGAAGAAGCGCATAGACGAAATGCCACAGTTCGCAAAGAACGGTACATTTGTTACAAATACTTCAAAATAAAAACAAATCCTAATTCCAATATGAGGCTGCCTGATAGTAATGTCAGGCAGTAATTTTTTTATGAAAAAGACAAATGCAATGAGAATCCTTGACGGGTTGAAAATACCTTACGAAGCAAAAGAGTATGATGATGACGGCGAACACGAACTTGCCAAAGGAGCCGCAGAAAGAACAGCGGAAAAGCTAGGAGTTGCTCCTGAATCTGTTTTCAAGACTATTGTATTTAGAACAGATTCAAAGGAAATCGTAGTTTTCTGTCAGAGTGCAGTACACGAAATCAATTTAAAAAAAGCCCGCAATGCCTGCGGAGCAAAGGAAGTAACTCCAGTAAAGCAGGAAGAACTTTTGGCTTTGACAGGATATGTTCGTGGCGGTTGTTCTCCAGTAGGAATGAAAAGAAAGTTCCGTACCTTCATTGACAGTTCCGTAATGTCGCAGGAAAAAATAAACATAAGCGGTGGACAGCGCGGAATCCAGTTGACCATGACACCTGCAGACCTTGTAAAGGCCTGTGATGCTGAGGTTGTTGATCTGGTTCTTGAATAAAAAAAAGGGAATGACCAATAAGTTCAAAAAGTGTCATTTAATTGCAATACAAGAGGTTGCCGTGTCGAGCACGGCAATGACTCATACTTACTGGACAGCCCCTTCGTTGTTTATGCCGGTTATTTAAGCCTTGTAGAAGTTGATGAGACAACCTGCGAGGATGATCTTGCGTTCGTCGTCTGTCATGTCTCCAGTTGTAAGTTCAAATTCTGTAACTTTGCCTGATGGGTTTACAGCATAAGCCTTGTAAGAATCTGCCTTTTCTGCAACCTGCTTCTTTACATTTGGAATGTAAACCCAATCGCCGTTTGCGAAAGGAAGCTTTGTTGTAGCATCCTGATTTCCACTCTTGTAGAGGAATGGAAGCATACCCCAGTTCATAAGGTTAGAACGGTAGCGCTTTGTTGCATATTCACATGCAATGTTTGCGGAAGCTCCGAGAACCCTCTGGCATGATGCAGCCTGTTCGCGTGCAGAACCGTCACCTGGCTTTACGGCGTAGATTGTAGATCCAACCTGAACGTCTGAAGGCTTAACGTTGAGTGCCTTGCATACATTTTCAATTTCTGCCTTTACCTCATCTGCCCTGTCACGAACAGCCTTTGCGCGTCCAACATAAGAAGGATCCTTGCGGCTGAGTGTGAACTCTGCAAGACCCAACGGGTTAGAGCGGAATGAAGAAGTTTCTCCGGAAGGAATGAGTTCGTCTGTTGTTGTAACCGGGTCGTGGATTTCCGAAACTACCTTTACGAGGAGGTTGTCGCCTAGAGCTTCCATCTGTGGCCAGTCCTTGATGTTTGGACCAAACTGGATTTCCTGTTCCGGATGAGCAACTCCCTTGCTGTCGTAGATGCGTGTTTCGTAGATTGTTTTGTCAAAGAAATATTTCTTGTTTGAGTAATCCCTGTCAAAGTCTGTGGCTGCTGTAAGGAAGCCCTTGTTTGCGGCTGTTGCTGCAATAGAGCGTGCATCCATAAGTGCAACAGAAGAAATCTGTCCGTTCTGGATCTTTGAACCTTCGCGGTTAGGGAAGTTTCTTGTTGAGTGACGGATAGAAAGGGCACCGTTGGCTGGTGTATCGCCTGCACCGAAACATGGTCCGCAGAATGCTGTCTTGACGATGGCACCTGCCTTCATAAGTTCAACTGCGGCACCGTTCTTCATAAGGTCCATGTAGATTGGTGTTGAAGCAGGATATACGCTAAGGTAGAACTTGTCGTTGCCTGTGTTCTTTCCCTTGAGGATGTCAGCTGCCGCAACGATGTTTTCGTAGCTTCCGCCTGCACAGCCTGCGATGACACCCTGGTCAACATAAAGCTTGCCGTCGATGATTTTGTTTGTAAGATTGAAGTTCACCTTGTCGCCGAAAGAAACCTTTGCGCGTTCTTCAGTTTCGTGGAGAACATCCTTAAGGTTCTTGTTTACGAAGTCGATTGTGTATGCGTTGCTTGGGTGGAATGGAAGGGCGATCATTGGTTCGATTTTATCAAGATCAACTTCGATTACGCCGTCGTAGTATGCAACGCCATTTGGTTCAACCTTTGAGTAGTCATTTTCGCGGCCGTGAAGTGCATAGAATTCACGGATCTTTTCGTCTGTCGTCCAGATTGAAGAAAGACATGTTGTTTCTGTTGTCATTACATCGATGCCGATGCGGAATTCTGCGCTGAGGTTTGCAACACCAGGTCCAAGAAATTCCATAACCTTGTTCTTAACGTATCCGTTGTTAAAAACAGCACCGATGATTGCGATTGCAACGTCCTGTGGTCCAACTCCTGGGCGAGTAGTTCCGGTCATGTAAACTGCAACAACGCCTGGCATGTTAACATCGTATGTCTTTCCAAGAAGCTGCTTTGCAAGTTCACCGCCGCCTTCACCGATGGCCATTGTACCGAGGGCACCGTAGCGTGTGTGGCTGTCAGAACCAAGGATCATGCCGCCGCAGGTTGCCATCATTTCGCGTGCGTACTGGTGGATGACAGCCTGGTGTGGAGGAACATAGATTCCGCCGTATTTCTGTGCACATGTCAAACCAAACATGTGGTCGTCGTCGTTGATTGTTCCTCCTACTGCGCATAGAGAGTTGTGGCAGTTTGTAAGAACATAAGGGAGAGGAAACTTTTCAAGACCAGATGCGCGTGCTGTCTGAATGATTCCAACATAAGTGATGTCGTGTGATGTGATCTTGTCAAACTTAATCTTGAGCTTTGCAGCGTCTCCAGATGTATTGTGCTTCTGAAGAATTGAGTAAGCCATTGTGTTTTTTGCTGCGTCTTCCTTTGCAGCGCCTTTGAATTCAGCCTGTGGAACAAGCTTTCCGTTCTCAAGGAATGCTCCTGTTTCCCAAAGTTTAATCATAGTGTTACCTCGACCTCAAATAAAAAAGTTTCAACATTATAGATGTTTTTGTGTTAAAAAACAACGGTATTATATTGTGACTTTCGGTGCTTCAGTAGCGATAAAATCCATGTTCAATTGATTTTCGTTGCTTTTTTCCAATATATACAATATTATTTAACTGTCTGAGTGTTGCGTTGCAGTATTCAGATTCTCTGGAGAGTCCCTGCAATGGAGCTGGGCGCCGAAGGGTTAAGGCTATTAGAGCCGACATCTCAGGCAAAAAGGACAGACGATAGAAATTTACTGTCTTATTACTTTCTGGAGAGCTGGTTTTATGTGACCGGCTCTTATCTTTTTTAAAGGACACGCTTATGTCTTTCGATTCAATTTTAAATCAGATTGATGACATTGTATGGGGTCTTCCAACAATCATCCTGATTTTGGCAACTGGTCTTATCCTTACAATTGCCGCACGCGGAATCCAGTTTTCAAAGCTCGGACGCGCCTTCAAGGGTATCTTCAAGAAGAATGAAGGAGCAGGTGAACTTTCAGGTTTCTCTGCATTGTGTACAGCTCTTTCAGCAACTATCGGTACAGGTAACATCGTCGGTGTTGCAACAGCCATCGCAGCCGGTGGTCCAGGTGCACTTTTCTGGATGTGGTTTGCAGCAATCCTTGGAACAGCAACAAAGTATGCTGAATGTATGCTCGCTATCAAATATCGCGAAGTAAAGGAAGACGGACACATCCTCGGTGGTCCTTTCTATACAATCGAAAAGGGAATGGGTGCAAAGTGGAAGTGGCTTGCAGTTCTTTTTGCAGTATTCGGAGCCCTCGCTGGTCTCCTGGGTATCGGTACAATGACACAGATCAACGGCATCACTTCTGCCGTTAACAATGCCATCGATCCAGAAGCCAAGCACATTGCTTTCTCCCTTTTGGGAACAGATTATACTTATGCAACAGTAATTGGCGGTCTCATCGTTACAGTATGTGTTGCCCTTGTTGTTCTCGGTGGACTAAAGCGCATTTCCAAGGTTGCAGAAAAGGTTGTTCCAGCAATGGCAATCATCTACATCTTCCTTGGTCTTTCAGTTCTCATCATGAATGCAACACACATTCCAGCAGCCTTTGGACTCATCTTCAAGAGCGCATTCGGTTTCAAGGCTCTCGCGGGTGGTGCTTGTGGTTATGTTTTCAAGCAGGTAACAGACGCAATGCAGAAGGGTATCGCACGCGGTATCTTCTCTAACGAAGCAGGTCTCGGTTCTGCTCCAATTGCAGCTGCTCCAGTTCAGACAAACGAACCTGTTGAACAGGGGCTCGTTAACATGACAGGTACAGTAATCGATACACTCATAGTTTGTACAATGACAGGTCTTGCAATCGTTATCGGCGGCATGTCAAATGGCCTCTGGGAAAATCCTGAAAACCTCAAGGGGGTTGCTCTTACAGCAGCTTCATTCAACAAGGTTCTCGGCGGTGACGGACATTCAGTTCAGTTCCTTCTCATGCTCTGTCTTGCATTCTTTGCTTTCACAACAATCCTCGGTTGGGACTACTACTCGGAAAAGTGTCTTGAATACCTTACAGGCGGAAATATGGGAATCGTTAAGGGCTTCAGATGGCTTTACATCCTTGCAGTTCTTATCGGACCTTACTTCACAGTAAATGCAGTATTCACAATTGCCGACATCTTCAACGGCCTCATGGCAATCCCTAACTGTGTTGCTTTGATCGTTCTTGCAGGTGTTGTAGCAAAGGAAACAAAGTCTTACTTTGAAAGATTTCCAAAACTGTAATTTAAGATAATTTAAAATAAAGAAGGCCTGTCAGTCTATAAAGATTGGCAGGCCTTTTTTGTTTTAATTTTTTTTAAAATTTATTTCACCAGTTTGTTAAGCACGTGATCCTTCTGTCGCCAGTTCTTGTCTACGGCAACATTAAGCTCTATGTCTACGCGGTAAGGGAAAATCTTTCTTGCGGTTTTTATTGATTCAACGCGGATGGTCTTGATCATCTGTGCACCCTTGCCGATGACGATGCCTTTCTGGCTGTCGCGTTCAACGCAGATTTCGGCCCTGACTTTAAGAAGATTTGCCTTTGCCATTTCCATCTGCTTGATGTTTACATAGATGGCGTGTGGAAGTTCCTGTTCAAGGCGGTTTATTGCTTCTCCGCGGATGATTTCAGCAATGCGGAATTCAACTTCCTGATCTGTGTAATATTCTTCAGGGTAAAGGTGAGGTGCTTCTTCCGCCATGTCGTAAAGGGCAGTGAGAACATCATTTACGCCCTTGTCTTCCTTTGCGCTCATTTCGACAATTCTGCTGTCGGGTAAATCTGGCAAAGTTCGGTGAACAAAAGCACGGGAATTTTCAGGCTTGGCAAGGGGGGCTTCGATTTTGTTGATTGCAACTACAAGTTTCTTTGTAAATGGTGCAACCAGCTTTGCAATCATTTCTTCTTCATCTGTGTGGTCGCGGGTAGAATCCAGAACATAAAGAATTTCATCGCTGTCCTTAATGTTTTCTTCCGCTATGGCTGTAAGCTTAAGATTGAATTTCTTTTCGCTCAAGTGAAGTCCCGGTGTATCAACAAAAACCAGCTGCCCCATGGATGTGTTTACGATTCCACGGATTGCATTTCTTGTTGTCTGTGGAACAGCACTTACGATGCTGACAGTTTCCTGGGTTGCAGTGTTCAAAAAAGTGCTTTTCCCTGCACTCGGGCGTCCTACAATGGAAACGAGGGCAGTTTTTGGTCCTGCAGGCTCCGGAACGTATTCTTCTTCAATAATTTCTGTTTCGCTCATGTCCGCATTCTACAACATAAAGTGAATGTGTTCTATGGGATATAGGGATATAGGGGTCTGTCCCCGTTGGCAAATCAGTATTCGCGGGGACAGACCCCTAGGTCAAGTCACTAGCGTCAGCGTGGCAAACTCCTAAAACAATTTAGAAGGGACAGACCCCTAAGTTTTTTGATTAAGCCTCCCTATGTTTTTTTTGATAATAAATTGTTATAATCATTTTTCATTAAAATCCTTTAAAAGTGGAAAATTCACATTTTGTCGGTTATAATTCTCATTATGGAAACTTTAAACGCACAAGCTGGCAGTCCAATTCCTCTTGGAGCAACTTTTTACGGAAACGGCGTTAATTTTGCCGTATTTTCAAGAAATGCAACAAGGGTAACAATAGAATTTTACAGTAATCAGGATGATACTGTTCCATGCAGCCAGTTCATATTTGACCCAAAGTTAAACAAGACAGGTGATGTTTGGCATGCCTTTATCCCGGGAATCCAGAAAGGTGCCCTTTACCTTTACAGGGTTGACGGTCCTTTTGAACCTTCTGCAGGCCACAGATTCAATCCGAAGGCAAATCTTTTTGACCCTTACGCAAAGGCAATTACAAGCACTTCGCTTTTTTATAATCTACCACCAAGCTACAAGCCAGTAATGGACAAGATTGACATCAATCAGATGGAAGAACGTCCAAATCACCTGTTCCCAAAGTGTGTTGTAATCGATGACAATGAATTCAATTGGGAAGGGGACAGACCCATCAACAGGCCTCTTTCCGAAAGCATCATTTACGAAGTTCACCTTAAGGGATTTACTGCCGGTAAAAATGCCTGTGTTGAATTTCCTGGAACCTATGCGGGTTTTGCACAGAAGATTCCGTACCTTAAGGAACTTGGAATTACTGCAGTTGAGTTTCTGCCTATTTTTGAATTCGATGAATATGAAAACAGCAATGTAAATCCCCGCACAGGCGAAAGAATGAAGAACTACTGGGGCTACAGCACCATTAACTTCTTTTCTCCGAAAGCTTCTTTTGCCGCAGACAAAACTCCGGGTGGCTGCGTAAACGAATTCAAGAATCTTGTTAAGGAATTCCACAAGGCCGGAATCGAAGTAATCCTTGATGTTGTTTACAATCACACTGCAGAAGGAAACGAGCACGGTGTTGCACTGAACTTCCGTGGATTTGAAAACAGCGTTTACTATACCCTTGTTGACAGTCACAAGGAGTACTACATGAACTTCTCTGGTTGCGGCAACACGGTGAACTGCAATCATCCTGTAGTGAGAAACTTTGTTTTGGACAGTTTGCGTCACTGGGTATTGAACTATCACGTCGATGGATTCAGGTTTGACCTTGCTTCCATTTTGACTCGCGGTACAGACGGCATCATCATGAACTGGGCTCCTTTGACCAACGCAATTTCGGAAGACCCGGTACTTCACAATACAAAGATCATTGCTGAACCTTGGGATGCAGGCGGAGCATATCAGCTTGGCGGTTTCCCGGGCGGAAGATGGGCAGAATGGAATGACCGTTTCCGTGACGACATCAGGAGATTCTGGCGCGGCGATGAATTCTGTTCTACCGGTGCTGCTACAAGAATAAGCGGTTCAAGCGACCTCTTTACAATCAGCGGAAGAACTCCATGCCACAGCATCAACTATGTTACCTGCCACGACGGTTTTACTATGAACGACCTTGTAAGCTACAACGGCAAGCACAACGATGAAAATGGTGAAGGAAACCGCGATGGAACTGACAGCAACTGGAGCTACAACCACGGTTATGAAGGTCCTACAATGAATCCGGTAATCGAGAGAAACCGCAACAGGGCCATGAGGAATTACATCCTTACCCTTATGGTTTCCCAGGGAACACCTATGCTCCTTGGAGGGGATGAATTCCGTCGCGGACAGCAGGGGAACAACAATGCCTACTGCCAGGACAACGATATAAGCTGGTTTAACTGGGATGACTGCAATATTAACCGCAGTTTGGTTGAATTCACGAAAAAAGCGGTTAAACTTAGAAGAGAACACAGGATTTTCCGCAGGGAAGATTTCTTCCACGGCGACAGGGGAAATACTCCTGACATCCAGTGGTATGCACCGGACGGTAGCAATCCTGACTGGTGCAAAATATCAAGGTTCCTTGCATTCCGCCTTTCTGGCATTTCAGATGCAAAGGCTGGAGAAACGCCTGACAACGATTTCTTTGTGGTTGCAAATACGGACCGCAACGATGTCATGGTTCGTCTTCCAACAATAAAGGACGGACGCAAGTGGTATAGGGTTGCAGATACTTCCATTGAAGATGAAAGCTGCATCCTTGAAGTGGAAAAGGCAGAGGAACTTCTTGCTCAGGAACGTTACATTCTGCCGGCAAATTCAATGCTGGTTCTTGTTGCAAAATAAAGGTGAATCGGAATTTAGGATGAAAGTTACTTTTTTATCCTGATTTTGATAAAAAAAATTACAGAAATGAAAAAAATATGTTAATACTTGCATATTTGAAACGTTTCCATATATACTGAAGGAAATAATAATCCCTCGGGGGATACTTTAAAACAACAAAAGTTCAATACGGAGGAAATATATGACTTTTGATGCAGAACAGTTCAAGGAAAACCTTACAGCCCGTCTTAGACGCCAGTACGGAAAGGACATTTCACAGGCTAACAAGCATGACCTTTTCGATGCAGTAAGTGCCAGTGCCCTTGAAATTATCATGCCTAACTGGATGGAAACTCGCAAAGCTTATGAAGCCAAGCCTACAAAGCAGCTTTGCTACCTCAGTGCTGAGTTCTTGATGGGTCGCGCCCTTTCAAACAACCTTATTAACTCTGGTATCATGGACCAGGTGAAGGAAGTTCTCAAGGGAATGAACATCAACTATGACCTTGTTGAAGATGAAGAACCTGATGCAGGTCTCGGTAACGGTGGTCTCGGTCGTCTCGCAGCATGTTTCCTTGATTCCCTTGCTACACTCGAATACCCTGGACATGGATACGGTATCCGCTACCAGTACGGTATGTTCGAACAGCACATTGAAGACGGTTACCAGGTTGAATATCCTGACAACTGGCTCAAGCACCGCGATCCATGGGAAGTAAAGAGATCTGACCTTTCAGTAAGCGTTAAATTCGGCGGACAGATCAAGTACGGCAAGACTCCTGATGGACAGGACCGCTTCTACCTTGAAAACGCAGAAGAAATCATCGCAACCCCTTATGATATGCCGATCGTTGCTTACGGTTCAAACACTGTAAACACACTCCGCCTTTGGCAGGCATCTTCTCCAGACGGATTCGACCTTCAGCTTTTCAACGACATGCAGTACCACCGTGCAGTTGAACGCCAGAACGATGCAGAAAACATCAGCCGCGTTCTCTATCCAAATGACAACGGCCCAATGGGCAAGGAACTCCGTCTCCGCCAGCAGTACTTCTTCTCAAGTGCTTCCCTTCAGGACCTTGTTCACCACTATGTAAATACTGTTGGAACTGACTTCTC
>JAHAZL010000025.1 GCA_018384055.1 Treponema sp. | reverse complement strand
AATTCTTTTCAACGCCGAAAGTACCCTTCTTGTAGTCTGCATAGCGATAGTGCTTGTACTTGTGTTCAGCAGCAAAGTCCTGATATACAGCCATAGCAACATTCATTGCTTCGCCCTTGTCGTATGATGAACGAACGCATGTATACTGGAAAATTGCTTCTCCTGTAAGTGGAGTGTAGTCAATGCGAAGTGTAACATTCTTTGCTTTTGGATGGAGTTCCTTGTAAAGGTCGTTATCTTCAAGAATGATAACCTGTGTTGCATTAGCATCTTCCTTTGATTCTTCTGCAGCTACTTCTGCGAGAATTGCATCTGCATCCTGTGCAAAAAGTGAACCGAAAGCAAACAATGCTACGGCTGCGAGCATAAATATTTTTTTCATGTGATTCCTCCTTTGTTAGAACACATTAAAATTGTGTGTATTTAATTATTCTATCAGTTTCAAGGAAAAAATCAAGGTCGACCACATATTGGCCGTTTCTTACATAAATCCTTGGATCCCTGATGAGAAGAACTGTACCCGAAATTTCCTTGGGCTTGTTCTTTTCCAAAGTTCTCCAGTATTGACGCACCGCTTCCTTCAGCGCCATACTGCAGGCTTCCTTTATTCCGTCGAATTCCTTTTCCACGGACCCCCTGCCAACACCTTTGATATGGGGATGAACAATGGAGCACCAGCGCTTGTATTCTATCTGCTGCTGTCTTGTTCTGTTACAGTAGGCACGGCTCAGTAGTTTTCCGTCCATGGCCTCCGGATCATGAAATTCAATGGGGTTCATGTTTTTATCAAAAGGCTTTATTTCGTCAAATTCCCAAAATTCCTTGACACCACGGCGCTTGTCATAGGGAGTATATTCAAACTTCCATCCGTTGATCATGCCATTAAGGAGAAAAGGTGCCACCTGCTTTGTGCGTTCAATGGCAAAACCGAACATTCTGTGAAACTGATCCTCGCCCTCCTTGTCAGTATTTTTCTTTTCTGCCTCCGTGTTTTCTTCAAAGCTTCCGGGGAAAGCATCCAGATCTGCCCATACAAGAATTCTGAGCTGTCGGCTCTGTTCCTGTACCTGAGCATTAGCAGCAAAAGGGACAATACCAAAGAGAAAAATTAATGTCAGTACAAAAAAAATTCTTCTGTTCATGTTTTTCTACAGGTTGTCACGCCAAACCTTCAGAGGATGCACACCCATCCTTATAACAAAATAGAGCCAGGCAAGTAACAGTCCGCTAAGATGGGCAACATGAGAAATTCCGCCCCTGCCGGTAAACTGGCTTAGGAATTCAATTACGGCATATACAAGGACAAGAATCGGTGCCTGAACGGGAATAATGCCCCAGACATAAATCACATTGCGGGGGAATACCACGGCATAAGCCAAAAGAACGGCATAGATTGCACCGCTGGCTCCAATGAGGAGAACATTCATTCCAAAGAACCAGTAGATGGCCATGCACATAAGACCATCAAGAATTCCACACACAAAGTAAAACAGAAGGAATTCTTTTGTTCCTACAGCCTTTTCAAAGGGGATGCCAAAGAAAAACAGGGCAATCATGTTGAAGAGAATGTGCCGCCATGAACCGTGAACAAAAAGATAGGTCAAAGGCTGCCAGAAATAGTGGCACTTGAGCCCCGCAAAGGAAAGCCCCAGATACAGTGAAGAACGAGGCATCATCTGAATGAGCAAAAGTGCGGCAATATTGATGAAGATGATTGCCATTGTGGCATTCAGGAATACATAGCGGAATGGTTTTTTCAGTAAATTCATTACTATATATTATTTGATTTCTTCGCCGTCTGCAACGGAAACGCGGTTTCTTCCGTTTGCCTTTGAAACATAGAGGGCTTTGTCTGCCTGATCTACCAGAGCCCTTGCAGAACGAACGGGATTATCATCAACTGAGAAAACAGAAATACCGCCGGAAATAGTAAGGTTCATCTTGTTGTTTTCATAAACAAGTTCAGTTTCTTCTATTCTCTTGCGGATTCTCTCGGCAACAAGGTAAGCGCCTTCAACATCGGTATTGCAGAGCATTACAGTGAACTCTTCTCCACCGTAACGGCATGCCATATCTTCGTCGCGGATGCTGTCCTTGATGATTTTTGCAACATGCTGAAGAACATAGTCGCCGCATGCGTGTCCGTAAGTGTCGTTGAACTTCTTGAAGAAGTCGATGTCGAACATAAGGATGCTGAGCTTTTCATTCTGGGCAAAGGCATTGTCCAGCTTGTCTTCAAGGATGTTGAAGAAGAAGAACTTGAGCTTGAGGTGAGTCATCATGTCTGTAGAAGCCTGCTCGATGAGGGAAGCATTGTGAACTGCTACGGAAGCAAGGGAAGCAATTGTCTGGATTTCATCCCTTTCGTAGTTTGTATATGCAGACTCCATGCCGTCAATGAAAATGCGTTCTCCCATTACAAGGATACCGTTAAGGCGGTTCTTGAGGATGAGGGGAACAACAAGGGATGGACTTAGGGTTTCAAGCATTGAAAATTCTTTGCCGGCATCAGGAACATATTCCTTCAGTTCCGGAAGGGTAAATACATTGTTGGACTGTGTAAAGAATTCAACCAGCTTTGAATCAACGGAAATCCTGTATTCAATGGTTGGGTCGATGGCAATACCGCTGTAGTGGTCCGAAAGAACGTAACCTTTTTCATCGTTAAGCTCATTGATAACGAAAATACCGGCGCCAGTAACACGCATCTGAGCCATAGCTATATAGAGAATTGATTCTACAAGAGGATTAAGTTCGATAGTCGTACAAAAAGAACGCGAAATTTCCAGCATCTGCTGAAGGTCATAAATATGCTTCTCAAAATCTGCGATAACTTCGTTTTCTTCCTTTTCGGCGGAACTTTCTGAAGTCTTCTTTTTAGTTCCCTTTCCTTTAGCTTTTGTAGCCATTTATTTCTTCTCTATTGTTCCAATTATAACATAATTCTTCATTATTTCAAGGAAAACCTTCCACTGACCATACTGGCTTTCCATAAAATCAGAATTATCACGGTTTCTTGAAGAAATCATGAGCACCTTAAGGTTCTGGATTATTTCAGAACTAGGTTTCTTAGACTCTACAAGAATATCTTTTATTTTCTTGTAGAGCTGGAATACATTGGTAGTTTCATTCTGAATAACTTCTTTTGCAGTCTTGTTGACCCTATCAACCATATCCTTAAGGGTTGATTCAAAGGAAGAATCCTTATGGCTGTCGCGGATAAGGGAGGTGATGTTTGCTTCGTCAAACACGGCACCACGCTTGAACTTTGCTTCAAAAGCTTCGATGCGTTCTGCGGCATCGTTTATTGCAAATACTACAGATGAAAATTCCGACTTGTAGGTCGGGTTCATGAAGAAGCCTTCAATGACAATGTCGTTGAGAAGGGGCTTAACATGCTCAAGAAAATACAGTCTGATGAAGTTCTTGAGGAGCTGCATTGGAGTAATCCAGAGGAATGAACATGGTGTGCTCTGACGAAGCTGATTGTCCAGTTCCTTGCTGTAACCCACCACAGGAGCAAGCTGCATCTGACCGAAAATCTGGTTAATTTCGTTGCTGATGGTTGCATCCTGAATTTCGCTTTTAAGGCGTGCTTCATCTACACGGAACCTGTTTTCAAGATAATCTGCATACTTCTGTCTTACATTTCCCTTGTAAACCGAACGGTCTGGTATGTATTCGCAGTTTTTCTTTGCCAGGCGGATAAGATTCATGAGGACTTCTTTTGTAAAGATGTGCTTCACAATGCTCTGAATTTTCTTGAAATTGTCCTTGAGGCTTGTGGCATAAGAATCGGAAACAGAACCACCTTTTGTAAGTTTTGCAAGGGCAAGCACCGCATTGAATACTGAATTTGTAATGTCCATGTCTGCCATTACAAAGTAAAGATCAAGGAGACTATTTTCCAGAATATCTGGAGGAAGAGCCTGAAATTCTGGGGTATAATCAATTTTTGTGCTGAAACCGCTGTCAAAAATCTTCAGGGCAGTAATATAGCTGAAACGGCAGATGTCGTTCAACTGCTTTATCTTGTCCAAGGTTGCATCAATCTTGATGAATTCCTGGGAATTAAGTTCGCGAACTACTTTTTCAAGTTTCCTGTGCTCGCCCTCAAAGTACCTGATTATGGAATCAGCTTCCATTGCCCCTGCCTTTCTCTTTTCGTAGGCAAATTCTTCAAGGGTTGTTTTTGCTTCTTCAGAAAATCCTGTAAGCAAAAGCTGTTCTTCAAATTTTCTTGAAGTTTCCAGATCCGTTGAACACAATGTCTGGGAAAGAAGGTCAAGGATAGGTTCTGTATTCTGAAAGAGAATCCTTAGGGTTTCTGCAAAACTAGGCTGAATGAGTCCGTTCTTGTAAAGATTTGGAGCAAGCACCCTCAAATCGTTTTCTATTTTCCTTATGGCCTGACGCTGAATGGATTCAGGAGAATTGGGAGAAAATAATGATTGGAGAAAATCCGAAATTTTCTGCAGAAAACTCATATCTTTTAATTATACCGACTTGAAATAATGTTAACAAGTATTAGCAGTATTCGGAAAGAATGTCGCGGTAGTCCTTTTCCGTTTCTGCACGGACAAGTTTGGCACGAATCTGAGACCCGCCTCTGATTCCGCTGGAATAGGCACAGAACTTTTTCCGCATCTGAAGGCAGGCACCCTTTTCGCCAAACTGGTCTATGTTTACGGCCAGCTCGCGGAAACCTGCCGCAATGCGCTCTGCCACAGTTTCTTCCATATAAGAACCTTCGGTCAGATACTGTATTGTCCTGCGGAAAAGGAAGGGGTCGCCCATGGCACCGCGGGCAAACATTACGCCGTCACAGCCTGTTTCCTTGAGCATCTGCTCTGCAGTTTCAGGAGTAAAGGCATCACCGCTGCCAAATATCGGGATTCGCCCGTTTGCCTGTTCCACAAGCCTTGCCTGAAGCTCCCAGTCTGCTTTGCCGGCATACCCCTGTGCTCTTGTCCTTGCGTGGATGGTAAGGGCATCGGCACCGGCTTCTATGGCTGCCTCAAGGTTTTCGCTCCAGGTGATGTGCTCGCTGTCCCACCCGCTGCGAATCTTTATTGTCACTGGAACAGTCCCCCTTTCAGGGTGTTCCTTTGTGTATTCTATGGAAGCTTTCTTTACGGCACTTACGATGGAAAAGAGTCTGTCGGTTTCCTTTGTAAGCATGCTGCCCGCACCAGACTTTACAATCTTTGGAACCGGACATCCGCCGTTAATATCTATGCTTTCGCATGTAGTTTTCTCAAGGACGATCTTTGTGGCTTCTGCCATTACCTCAGCATTGCCGCCAAAAATCTGGACTGCGTAACTTTTTTCATTTGGGGCCCGGGCCATAAGGTCTGCGGTCTTTATGTTCCCACGGGTAAGGGCCTCTGCACTGACCATTTCCGTAGTACAAAAGGAAGCCCCGCAATCAACGCAAAGACTTCGGAAAGCACGGTCACTGTAACCTGCTATTGGAGCAAGAAACAGGTTTCCTTCAAGATGGAGAGGACCTATGTCTACGGGATGGTATAAAGCATTCATAAAGTTGGACGCATGGATGCGCTTTTTTTCTAATGGTTCTTGCCTTCTGGAAGACCAAAGAACCTGCAGCTGTTTGACCAGAGCAAAGCGGCAAGGGCTTCAACATCCATTTCAAGCATTTCTCCAAGGAACTTTGCTGTATATGGAAGGAAAGCAGGCATTGTCCTTTCATCCTTCTTGGCAGCAGGAGCCATGAATGGGCTTTCTGTTTCAATGAGGATTCTGTCAGTTGCACCTGCGTCCTTGAGGGCAAATACAGTCTCGTGAAGGTTCCTTGCATTGCGGTATGTAAGGTTTCCTGCAAATGAGAAATAAACATTGAGTCCAGCTTCAAGACATTTCATTGCGTATGCGGCATTTTCACTGTAGCAGTGGAAGACAGCTCCCCTGGCAGGAATTCTGTCCTTGAGGATTTCAAGAATATCCTTTCCTGCTTCTCGGTTATGGATGATTACAGGCTTGTTGTGCTTCTGAGCAAGGTCAAGCTGAGTAATGAAGAATTCAATCTGAGTTCTCTTGTCACCATATTTCTTGCAGTAGTCCAGTCCAGTTTCTCCGATGGCAACAACATTAGGAAGTTCTGCACTTTCTTCTATTGTCTTAACCCAGTCCTTGCCTGGTGCAATGATTTCCGAAGGTGCAACACCAACTGCATGATAAATTCCCTTCTGAGATTTTAAATATGGATATTCTTTCTTGAAGTCATAGAGGCTGTTATTGATGCTGATAATGCGTGCAACACCTGCAAGCTTTGCCTGCTGAATAACACTGATTTGTCTGATCGGATCATTGTAGATCAACCCGATGTGGGCATGAGTATCAAATAATTGCATGGCTTTTCCTTTATAAAGATAGATAAAAAAAATTCTGAAAGGAAACCTTTCAGAATTCCATTACATTACGAGTTATTTAACCGATAATAATTAAAGAATACCATACTAGTATTTTCAAGTCAAACCATTTCTAAGAATGGAGAAATTGGAAATTCACTTGAAAAAACTAACGAGTGTTTGATATAATGACTTAATTGAGGTATTTTGTGGCTCATACACGCAGATTCAAAAGACTTGAAAAGAATTTAGTCTCACGCATAGTCCACGCTTTCGGTGCTTTCTTTGCATCGGCAGGCAGTGTTGTTGTTCGCGTAGTCAAATTCTTTGACGGAAAACTTACGCTGATGATCGTACCTCATTCTAATGGAAAAGTTATAAGCGTACAGACAAATGTTTTTGCCCTTGTACTTGGACTTGCCGTAACTACAGGCATCGCATGTTCTTTCGTTTACTTCAACCACAGGAACAATGCTTCCGGGGCAGAAATCTCGCGCCTTAGGGAAGAAAACCGCGAAACTCTTGCAAGTCTAGATGAGCTCCGCGATGAAAACAACAACCTTCTCCAGACAGCAAAGAGATTCCAGTCTTCTTTAAGTCAGTCTCTTTCACTTCTTGGAATCAACCAGAGCACTCAGACATCAAAATCCACTGGCAAGAATTCTGACCTTTCATCATTGTTTGATACACAGGACATTACATCTGGTTCCCTCAAGGAAACTTCCGACATTCGTCAGCTTACTTCATATCTTGAAAATGCAGTTCGCCCTGTTGAACAGATTGGAAAGATGCTCGAAAACCAGGGAACACTCTTCTCTGACATTCCAAATGTTTGGCCAATCAAAAACGGTATCGGTCACATTTCAATGGAATTCGGACAGAACGTTCATCCTATTACACAGCAGTGGTACATCCACAAGGGACTCGACTTTTCAACATGGAGAAGCGGAGACCCTATCATTGCTACGGCAAACGGACAGATTGTTACTGTAGGTTATTCTGATGACTTCGGTAATTTCATCATCATCAAGCATAAGCACGGTATCTATACTCGCTATGCCCACCTTGCTACAACTCGTGTTAAGAAAGGTGACATTGTAAATCAGCGTCAGGTAATTGGTACCATCGGTAATACAGGTATCTCAACTGGACCTCACCTTCATTACGAAGTTCACATCGGTTCAGATGTCGTAGACCCTGCAAAATACATTAACGTTAAATAAGCAAATGGCACTTACAGATAATATTTCCATCAACAGCATTTTAGGTGTCGGCTCTTCAATTAAAGGCGATGTAAAAATCAACGGCTTTGCAAGAATTGACGGGGACATTGACGGCAACCTTGAAGCAGCAGGAAACATCATCATAGGTGAACATGCCAGAATCCGGGGAAATGTTACGGGGCGTTCCGTTACCATCATAGGCGGAATAATTCTTGGCAATATCGTTGCTCCTGAATTTGTAAGGCTTCTTTCCACAAGCGCCGTAATCGGTGATATCCAGACAAAGAGACTTTATTCTGAAGAAAACGCAATCATACATGGCCACTGTATTTCCAGAGTTGAAGCAGCGGACTACGAAAAAGCTACCTCAGACTGGGAAAATGTAAAGGCAATCAGTTCAATGTCTGTCAGGATCTAGCATGGAAGTTGACGGAATCAATTCTTCACAAATCTATTTTCAGGCCGCTCAGTCTGTTGCAGCACAGCAGGCAGCAAAAGCAAAAAAAGACAGCAAGGCAGAAAAGACCGCTCCAAAAAAAAGCATTTTTGCATCTCTGTTTGAAAAAGCACAGGCGCAGGTTCAGTTTACTCAGGATGGATTCCCCATTGAGATTGCAGAAATGGAAATTGAGGATGCGGCTGTTTGGCTCCGTGATCAGGCAGATTCTGCAGCCGATTACCTTAAGGATCACCAGACCCCAGATGTTTTTGCCGATTACAGAAAGAAAGTTTCCAACTTCATGAGATATGTAGTTAAATACAACCTTGAATTCAAAAAGAAAAACAGAAGAAGAAGCGTCCAGCGCGACCCACATTGCCAGATAAGCATCATAAATGCAAAACTTGATGAAATGGCAAGATGGCTCATCAATCCTGCAAACGACATCCATAGGAAAACACTTGGAATGCTTGAAAGAATAAACGAGCTTAAAGGACTTTTGGTAGACCTTTATGCCTCTTGAATGTTAAACTATTGCTTGGATAGGAAAATAAAATGTCAGATATTTTTGAAAACGATATATATAAGGAAACAGAAGATCTTTCGTCTTTGGAAGACAGTGTTGCACAGGATATCAGCAACGAAGAATATGTTTTTCCAAAGGAACTTTACAAGCTTAGGCTCGCATATTCTTTCGAAGGAATTTATGCAACTCTCCCACAGGGCATGACAATAAAAGAGGGTGACGACGTAATCATTCCTACACGTTACGGTCTTGACCTTGCAAAAAACCTTGGTCTTTCAAAATCTCCTGTAGGAATCAAGCCTTCCGATGTTGTAGAAATTTCCAGAATCGCAACAAAGGAAGACCTTGAAAAAGCAGCACACCTTGTTGAAACAGAAAAAGATGCATTTGTAAAATTCAAGGAGAAGGTTGCATTCCATAAATTGGACATGAAGCTGATTACCGTTCACTTTTTGGTTGGTGAACAGAAAGCCCTATTCTTTTTCTCAAGTGAAAATCGCGTAGACTTCCGTGATCTTGTTAAGGATCTTGTTTCGATTTTCAAGATGAGGATTGAACTCCGTCAGATAGGTGTTCGTGATGAAAGCCGCATTACCGGTGGGCTTGGTGTTTGTGGAAGACCTTATTGCTGCAATTGCATCAGCGACAAGCTTAGGCCTGTAAGCATCCGCATGGCAAAGGACCAGAACCTTAGCCTTAACTCCATGAAAATCAGCGGTCAGTGCGGAAGGCTTCTTTGCTGCCTTAGCTATGAGTACGACTGGTATGCGGAGGCAAGAAAAAAACTTCCTAACGAAGGCATCAGGCTTTACTATGATGATACCAACTTCCGTGTAACTGAAGTTAATCCAATTACTTCAATGGTAAAAATGTCTGGTGAAGACGGAAGAATCCTTGAAGTAAACGCAAAAAGATTTTCCCGCGACGGAAATCACTGGAAGATAAACTGACTTCCGGAAAAAATGAAAGGGGATGACCAATAAGTATGAGTCATCTCCTTCTTTTATTTTATGACTACCACATAAAAATCTTCGTTTCCCGTAAAAGGATTCCCATCAAAATCGGCATAGAATTCTGCGCTTGCAAAGCCTGCCGTCTCCGAAAATTTTTCAATCTCGGAAGGTGTCACGGCATACACCGGATGGTTTGTCAGCACGGGAAGAACTTTCTCAGAACTGTTTTCAACATTTATGTTGACGGTTTTATTTCCGACTTCATCAGTAGTTACTTCGGTAAAAAGTTTTGACCTTACGCTTTCCCTTGTAGGCAAAGTGATGAGCTTGCTGTTTCCGTATTTCTCGAAATTAAATATTTCAAGTACAATTTTCCCACCCGGAGCAAGAAGAACCTTTGCGTCATTAAAGAAATCCTGTATTTCTTTTTCGCAACGAAAAAACATCAGCCTGCTGTTAAGAATATATATGACATTATAAAAGGCCTTTCCAAGAAATTTTGTCATATCAGTAATAAACATCTGAAAAAACCGGATGAACATCAGCTGACTTCTCCTGCGTAGGTTTGCAGCGTGAAGTAGTTCTTCGACATTTTCAACGCCAGTTACATCATGACCTTTTTTAGCAAGAAAATTTTCAAGAAGTCCTGTACCGCAGGAAATTGAAAGGAAATGTATTGGGCTGCGGAATTCTTTTTCAAAACCAGTGAAGAAACTTTTTTTCGTTTCCGTAATAGGGAACAATTCATCGTAATATTCTACCAGATTTTTAATTGAGCGCATAAATTAATTATAAGGGCAGTTTTTTAAAAACGCAAATAAAAAGCCCTGAGGCATTGCAACAGGGCAGATTTTGATGGTTACTACTTGTTCTTCTTTGCTTCAATTGCTTTCTTTACGCCGTCAGCAAAAAGCTGGTTCTGGTCGGTCCTGAGTTCAACAGAGAACTGAGGGGCTCCGTCAGCAGGATTCACGCGGTAAAGTTTCATTGCATCCGTAGCATAAGCAGGGCTTGAAGGATTGTTTACCCACCAGTCAAGAACAGACATAATGCAATATGTATATTTGATGAGGTTTGCATTTGTTGCAGCAGAAACTGAAGCATCCCTTTTTGCTCCAAGAAGAACATCTATTCTCTTTGATACAGGATTTGGAAGTTCAAACACATATTTATCCCATGGATTCATTACGCCAAGGACGGTTTTCTTTGCCGCAGAGTTTTCATCGATTCTTCTTGTAAGTGTTGTAAGAACTGTACGGACATAATCGGTTCGTCCATAGAATGGCTTGTATTTTGTATCATTAATTGGCTTTTGAAGAACGGGCGCATTGAATTTGAAATTTGGGAGGAAGAAATACTTCATTCTCCAGAGAATATTGTTGAGGTTTTCCTTTCCGAAATTTGTCTGTGCATAATCCTTCTGTGAATAGAGGGTGTTAACATATGTACGGAGATAATCTCCGAGTTTCTTTCCGAAAAGATCTTCGTAATAAGAAACCCAGTCACCCATTACAGCGTCAAGTTTATCTGGAATTGCACCTAGAACTTCATCGGCTTCAATGTTGAATTTGATGTTGCGGCATCCCTTGAAAAGATCTTCAAGAATGAGAATAAGGACAATAGTAACCTGAAGAGGATTTTCAGGGTGAACTACATTGAAACCATCCACGAAGTTGTAGATAGGCTGGAAGTATGGATAGAGGTCAGGATGATCCTCAAGATGGAGGAAGCCTGCTTCAGGGAAGAGCTGATTAAGAATTCTCAATCCCATAGTTACAACTTCATTCTTTTCTCCTGTAATCTTGCGAGGTTCCTTTTTCTTTTCCTCTTTCTTTTCCTCGGCCTTTTTTTCATCAGGCTTTTTCTTTTCTGGAAGAAGAAGATCGAATTTCGAAATGCTCAGGAACTTAAGGATTTCTGCAATCTTTACCTTGAAGAAGTCTGGAAATTCAACGTATTCAGTTGAACACATTCTCATAAGAAGAGGATAGAACCCCTTGATGATCTGGTCGTGGAGATAGAGCCATTCAGTAAGTCCCTGCTTTGCAAGTCCCTGAAGTTTTGCCTTGTCGGAATTTGTATATGTTCCAAGGTCTGTGTAGATTTCACGGATAAGGGCCGAAACCTGCTGGTCTCCGATGTAATAAACTGTAAGCAAAAGACGATAGATTGAGCGGACAATCGGAATGAGCATAGGAACAGTAAGGATGTCAGCAGAATCTTCAAGTTCAAAAGAGAGTGCCTTAAGATCCTTAATCTGCCACTTTCCTACTGTTCTAAGGAACTTGTACTTAAGGTCTGTTTCCGTAGCAATCTTTGCTTTGTATGCATCAGGAGAAATCTGGATGAAAGTCTTGATTGTTGTTACGAAAGCCTGGATATGATCCACATGGCGCTTAACAAGATAATCACCTATATTCTTCTGAACTTTTTCCTTGTTCTTTGCAGACATTCTGAAAATGAAGTTGAACAATCCAAAATCGGGCTTAATGTTGTATGCCGCAGACATCATGCAGCGGTCCATAAGCTTTAATTCGCGAGCTGAAATCTCAGGCAAATCTTCATCAGTTTTCACTTTCTTTCCCCCCGATGGTTTTCCCCCTACAAAAGCAGAGGACGAAGACGATCCAAAACTAGCACTGGCACTTGAAATGTCAGAAGAAATTTTTCCGGAAGCTCTGACTACAGGTTCATGCACGGACCTTCTTTTGGGCATGCTGGAAGTATCCATTGGAACAGATCTTTCCTTAAGGATTTCTCCTCCAAGGATTTTCTGCATTGCTGCAGCTTCTGAGTCATCTATTGGACCGATGTTTTTTCTTGTTTTATCCAATGTACCCGGTTCAAGGGTGCGTTTAGGCGAAGACTGATCTGACATGTAATCCTCCTGGAAACTGAAAAAGTTTAAAGCCTTATCAAGTAATTTTCGGCTAATCCAGGCAATGATTTGAATGTTATTTTCTCACCATCTGCCGTTACCAAGGTTCCTTCAAAAGTTCCGTATATGCTTCTGTAGACTGTTCTCAAAATAATAGCGCTGATTTTCTTTACATTGGATGAAATAGGGGTAAAAGTAAGGTCAATCATATTTTCAGTATCCTGAATGACCCAAGGACCATTGATTCCCATGTTGTGGCTGATTACTACCGGTGGAAGTGGAGTTGCCTTTCCATCGTAAAAAAGCATGTTAAGATTATATCTGTCTGTATTTGTAGCATCATGGGATTCTGATGCAATTCGGAATGCAATGTTTTTTCCCCTTACAGTTGTAAAAGCTTCCACAAATTCACCGTGGGAACGAAACTTCATGTATGTTCTGGAAATATTGAAACTTGAAACTCCAGTGGAATCGGACATGTTTTTTGTTTCCCCGTTCCTATAGGTAAGAGTCAAGGTTCCGTGTGCAGTAAGAGTACAGTTATAGAGTGCAGAACATCTTCTTGATGTAGGATTCGGCCTTGAGCAAGTCATTTCAACAAACTGACTGTCAGTAAAATCAGCAGAAATGGCTCCGCGTGCGCTTGGCCTTACAGAATCGCCGTTCAAATCAAAGACTACGGAAAGTTTCCCGTGTTTCCTGTCCCAGCTGATTCTTGTATATCTTTTTTTTGAATAGCTTGTTGTAGAAGCAAATTCCAGGTCATGAGGAACAAAACGCTTTCTCATGCTCATGAGGGAATGATAGACGAATTTCTGTTTTGTATTCTTGTTCCAGAAAATAACTTCTGAATAGCCGATGATTTTGGCATCAACAAAAGTAATGCGTCCAATGTAATCTCCGATGTCGAAAGAGAAAGTAAGGCGGCTCTTTATGCGAAGATTCGTTATGAATGTTGGAAGGGGAACAGTTCCATAAGGTTTAAACACATTGCGGATGTCTAATCTTTTTGGATGTCCCTTGAAAGTCCCGAAAACAGGCTTGTAATTTCTTACAAGAACATCGGGAGTTTCCTTTATTTCTCTTGTGTACAAAAAAATTGCCTCTTTTTTCTATTATATAATGTAAATTTCTGTAAAGCAACAAGAAGAAAATAAACAGGCAGCCTTTCTGCCTTACGAACATGCTTTGCTTTCTGTCCATGCGTAAGGAATATAATCTGCATTGTTCTTCAGCACCGCATAGACCACATTCAGAAGTTTGTGGCATAAAAACCCCATGGTTTTGTAATGTCCTTTTCCATTACTCGTTTTTTTTCCATATAATTTGATTATTTCCTTGTTGTGATTGAGGTTTACAAAGCTCGCTATCCACAAAGCCCTTCGAAGGTATGGGGACCCTCTTTTTGACATATGGTTTTCCGAGCTTACAAATTCTCCCGACTGTTTTATTGACGGGTCTATTCCAGCAAATGCAACAAGTTTTTTTGAAGAACTGAATCTGTTGATGTCACCTATTTCACTTAAAATCACTGCACCTAAAACAGGACCAATTCCTGGTATTTGAGTTATTTTTGAATCCAATTGCATGAAAATTTCTGATATTTCATGTTCCAGATTCTGTATCTGATTTTCCAGAAGTTCGATCTGTTCCACCATTTGCTTTACAAGAAAAGAAAGGGGGGCGGGATCAATCAATGCACTGAAAGAATCCCTGGCAGCAAGTTTTATTTCCTTTGCTTTTGCAATATTGAACTTGCTTCGACTGGATTTCTTTATTATTGCCGCAAATTCATCAAAATCTATTTCCAGCACTTCTTTGGAAGACGGACATTTTTTTAAGATTGCACAGGATGTTTTTCCAAACATGTCCGAAAAAATCCCCTGGAACTCCGGGAAAATTTTGTCCATTATTACTACAACCTTTCTTTTTAAATCAGAATTCATGTCTACAAGATAGAATCTCTGCCGTGAAAGTTCCCTTACTGTCAAAAGCTTATCATCCGTAAGCCTTGTTTCCGTATATTGCCCAAAACGAATGACATTCGCAATCAGTTTTGAGTCAACAGAATCAGTCTTTGTTTTTCTTAAATAGAGGTTTCTAAGGGCATCAGATTGAAGGGGATTTATAACATGAATCTTAAAGCCTTTGTCTATCAGTCTGGTATACAGATTTATCCAGTAGTGTCCTGTTGCCTCCATTCCTATTTCAAAATTTGAATGATCTGAATCAATTTCTTCCATATTGTTAAGCAGAAGATTGAAACCTTCCAATGAATTTGCAAACCTGAAGTTTTTGCTCCTTTGATTTCCTTCCTCATCAATAATGACTGCCTGATGGCTTTTTTTTGCTATATCTATTCCTACTATAAACATGAATTATCCTTAAAAAAATAGAATTACCACAGCCATGGCAAACTGCCATAGCAGGGTTCCTGGTCTTATTTACGGGCTCTTAGTCCCAAGGAGGCCATTAGGATACACCTGGGGTAATTCTTAGATGTGAAATTAGCATAAATGAAGAGTAAAATCAAATTTCTTTATTCCTCCTCTTTTTAAGGAGGCTAAGAGATGAAAAAGACTCTTATCGCAGTAGCTGCAGCAGCAGCTTTAACAACATCTGCTTTCGCAGAAGTAACATTCGGTGCATGGCTTCGTGTAGTTGCAGCTCCAGTTGCAAGTGACGGAGACGAAACAGTAACAGCAATGGGTAACTCTTGGGGTTATGGTGCTCGCGTTGCTCGTCTTAACGTAAATGCTGTAGCAGAAGACGGAAAGGCTGGTTTTGACATGGGTATTTACAATGACCTTAACGATGGTCTTTCAACAGGTGACCAGTGGTCAATCTGGACAAAGCCAGTTGAACAGGTAAAACTTTCATTCGGTAAGTTTGATAACAATACACTCCGTGGTGATGTTTGCTACGGTTCATGGAACTGGCTCCGCCCAACATCTTCTTGGATTGCAGAAGACGAAGGTCTCTTAATGTCTGGTAACGGTGGCAAGGGTGCCCTTATTGAAGTTACACCAATTGAAGGACTTTACATCCAGGCCCTTATTCCAATTGATACAACAAAACAGAAGGCTGAAGATGTATATAAGAACGCACGCGGTGGTTTTGCTTACAGCATCGACGGTATTGGTAAAATCAAGGGACAGGTGATTCTTAACAACACACCAGAAAAAGCAGCAGTTGCAGCAGAGAAGGGTGCATTTGTAGGAACAGATGGTTTAGTTTCT
>JAHAZL010000027.1 GCA_018384055.1 Treponema sp. | reverse complement strand
GCTTCAACTGTAAGGGCACTGTCCATGAAGATGCCGCGGACAAGAACTTCATCAAGAATGTCTTCCTTATAATTTCCAAGTGAGCTTCTGTCAAATTTGAGGTTTACTTCAGCTTCTACTGTTGCACCTGAATATTTGAAATTCAATTTTGCTGCAGGATTTGCTGTAGTGTTAATGTCCTTGATTCCATTTTCTCTGTTTATTCCGTCCCTTGAAGAATCTGTATCAAGGTATCCTCGGGCTTCGAGTTTTGCTTCTCCGCTGATTGAAACTGCATTTGATGCTGCAGAAGAAGTTCCTCCGCCAATGTCTCCGAAATCTCCGAAGTCATCAAAATCCTGTGCGAAAGCACCAAAGCACGTAAGGGCAGCAACCGCTGCAATTGCAGTGTATTTTGTAATTTTCATGTGTAATCCTCAAAAAATCGGACTGTCCAAAACCAAGACAGTCCATAAGTGTGATTGTTGCAAAGTAAGGACCGGTGATCGTAAGTCGATCAGTAAAAACTCTTTGAGAGTGCTCGGAAGACCTGATCGATATTTGTCAGGTCTCTTTTGTTATTTTCCAGTCTTCAAGAAGTTCTGTGTAAATACAGTCTTTGGGTTGATGTTCATCTTCTTCATGAGGGCCAGACCCTTGTTGTCAACTACAACAGCAACAACCTTGAGTGTTGTTTTGTGTCCCGTTGCAACATTCTTGTATTCGTTTTCTGTTGGAATGTTGTATCCGTCAACATTCTTGATTGTCTTCACTGTAAGAACCTTTTCTAGTTTTCCCTTCTTGTCGTAGAGTTCTGTGTAAACAGGGTACATTGTTGCTGTGTCAATCCAGAGAATTCTCTTTGAGTACTGGCTTGAAGCAATTGGTGTACATTCTACTACCTGGCAGCTGAAACCGTTCTTTGTTTCGTCCCTAAGGTACTGGTGGTTGTCGTCAGAAACTTCGCGAGTCTTAAGGTCGCCGTATGTTGCGTCTGTTCCAAGGAATGACTTTGAATCTTCGCTTGAGTTTACGCGGCGTGGAGAAGGGTCAGTTGCAAGGCGAACAAACTTTCCGTCTTCCGGTCCGTTTTCAATCTGAAGGAAGCGTGTTCCTGCATAAGATGCAGGTTCAATGAAGTTCATTACAATCTTTGTAATGTCCTTTCCATTGTCTGCTTTCTGCTGGTTTGATCCGAATTGCCAGAAAACACGGTGTTCGTCTACAGAACCGTTCTTTGATACAAGGTCCATTTCTGCTTTGGCAACTGTATATTCTGGTTTTTTAACATCATGTACTCTGGTCATGATTTCTGTTCCCTTTGCGTCTGCGAAAACTGCTGCGGCTCCCATTGCCATTACTGTAATAATTGTAGAAAGTTTTTTCATAATCCCATCCTCCGCGATGTAGTAGTTCTTTGTTTAGGTTTATTAGTTCAAAAACTTAAACCTTTCGATAACTAATATAATATAAATTTCAATAAATTCAAATAATTACAACAAAAAATTAGTAAGAAAGTTTAATCTTTTGAACCAATGTTCGTTGACAACTGCAATTTTCCCCTTTATATTCAGAATTGTAGGAAAACTAGTGGAGATTTTATGAAAATTTCAGAAGAAGACCGTGTTTTGCTTCATGAGCTGTTCAGCAAGTGTGGGCCACTTTTTATTGCCATGGGGGATGAAATCCGACAGAAACTTATTCTTGACATCCTTGATGCAGGGGAAAACGGAATAAATGTCATGACTTTGGCAGCCGGATCCAGGCTTTCCCGCCCTGCAATCTCGCATCACCTGAAGATTCTGAAGGATTCCGGGGTTGTGTCCTGTGAAAAGCAGGGGACTCAGGCTTTTTACCGCCTTGTAGTTCACAAGAAGTTTGCTGAAGTTGAACATCTTATTCAGTCAACGATTTCAATCATTGACAAGGTAAATGCAAAGGACGCTGAATAAAAAGAAGACCCTTTTCTGCTTAATGCAGTTAAGGGGTTTCTTGAATTTTATGATTTGGACCGATTATTCTGCCTGACTAACGATTTCAAAGCCTGCACTGGCACCTATTCTTGAAGCTCCTGCATTAATCATTGCCAGGGCTTCTTCGTAGTTGTGGATGCCGCCAGAGGCTTTTACGCCCATGTCAGGTCCGACTGTCTTTCGCATAAGTTCAACGGCGTGAACTGTAGCTCCGTTTGGTTTTGTGCTGTAGAATCCTGTGGAAGTCTTTACGAAGTCAAAACCTGCTTCCTTTGCGCACTTGCAGCTTTCAACGATTTCTTCGTCTGTAAGGCAACATGTTTCAAGGATAAGTTTGGTAAGGACTGTCCCCGGTGTTTCGCGGAACATAGCGGCTTCCTTTACGCTTTTTGCAATGAATGCAAGTTCTGCCTTGAGTTCTGTCCATTTGTGGGCCTTTACAAGACCAAGGCTGATTACAAAGTCAAGTTCGTCTGCTCCGTCGTCAATGGCAATGTCTGCCTGTGTCTGCTTTGCTTCAAGACCACCTGCTCCAAGAGGAAAGTCGATTACGGTACAAACTTTTGTTGTGCTTCCTGCAAGAAGTTCCTTAGCTTTCTTTATGTAGACAGGATTGATGCAAACACTTGCAAATCCAAAGTCCTTTGCTTTTGTTACGAATGATGCAAGTTCTTCTTCCGTTGCCGTAGGGGCAAGCAGTGTCTGGTCAATGTAGGCTGCAATTTCATTCTTTTTCATTTCTTTAATCTCCATATCAATCTGTTGTTTTCCATGTAATTTTCAATTTTACCGTCTTCTTCTAGGCTTGAAAGATAGGACTTTACGGTGCATAGAATCAAAAAGTAATTTACGCTTTTCATTTTCATTCCTGCGTAGTTTGCAATTGCTTCAACAAGCCCATCATTTCCCATATTGCCTTTCTCTATGAGTTTTAGGATAAGGTCTTCAAGTTCATAGGTAATCATGATGTTGTGCTCTGCAACGCAGCCTGCAGTTTCCATTGTAGAAATTTCGCCATGGGCAGGAACATAGAAGTCTGAAGCTGTCCTTTCTATCTTTTCAATTGATTTTCTGAATTCCTTTGGGGAAAGAATGAAGGGAATCCAAATCTTTGAAAGCATTTTCATTCCAAAGAAGGCGTCTCCAAGAAAGAAAGATTTTTTCCCTTCGTCTTTGTCTTCGACGATGAATCCCGTCATACCTGGACAATGACCTGGAAGATCAATTGTTTTTACGATGGCACTTCCAAGGTCAATTTCCTGTCCGTCGGCAAGGATGATGTCGGTTTTTACGGAGTCATCCATGACGAATTCCTTGGCACCCATTTCCTTTCCGGGTTTTGATCCGGAATAGATGTATCCGATTGCCTGTGGAACCTCAAGGAAACAGGCGGTTGTTTTTCCGGCATATACTGTGGAACTGAAAGTTTCAAGAATCGGAGGAATTCCGCCTGTATGGTCGGTATGTGCGTGGGTCAGGAAGATTCCTTCAACTTCTTTTCCGGGAAAAAGCTTTGAAAGGGCATCTATTATTTCCTTTCCGGTGTCTACTGTTCCGCCCGGATCCATAAGGTATAGCCCCTGAGGTGTAGTTATGACCCCCACATTAGTGTAGTCGCATAAAACCCCTATGTTTCGAGTTATCTGCCTGTATTTTTCAATTGATGGTGCCATTGTTTCCCCGGTCAATAAAAAATGCCATTCCAAAAGCTTGTGCAGTCAGAATGGCATTTCCTGTTTCAGTTCACAAAACTATTTTGCAATAACGATTGCCTTTACTGTAATGTCGCGAGGCATTTCGTTGATTGTAAACTTTCTGTTTTCACCAACCTTCATGTTGAGGAGTTCATTTCCCAATGGAGAAAGGTAAGAGATGATGCCTTCTTCAAAGTTTGATTCCCATGGTCCAAGGATTGTATAAACGATTTCCTTGTTTTCAAGGTTGTCCTGAAGTGTAACTGTAGTTCCGAATGAAACGTAAGAGTTTGTAGCTGTTGAAGGATCGAATACTGTTGCACGAACAAGTTCTTCCTTAAGCTTGGCAAGCTGCTGGTTGAGGAGGGACTGAGCCTTTCTTGCTTCGATGTATTCAGCATTTTCCTTAAGGTCTCCCTTTTCCTTTGCTTCTGCGACTTCTGCAGCAATTCTAGGAAGCTGGTTCTTTTCGATGTCTTCTGCAAGTGCCTTCTTTTCTTCGAGTTTTGCAGCAGTAACAATGAGTGCACTTGAAGATTCCTGCTTTGTTTCTGCTTCCTGGAACTTGAAGTCTGGTACCTTGCTGAGGATTCCGTTTCTTAACTGTGCCTTGTATGAAGGATCGAGGCTTGCAACGTCATTAACGATTGTGTACATGCGGCTCATTGTTTCTGTTGAACCTGCGAGCATGTATTCAAGCATTACGTTCTTAACTTCGTCACCAACCTTTCTTGCGAAGAGGAGGGTAGAAGCTGCCTTGATTGTCTTCTTGTTTTCTGTTGTGTTTACGTGGTTTTCGATTTCCTTGAAACATGTAGAGATGATGTTTACGAGGGTAACAAGCTGTTTTTCTTCTGGAATTGCTGCTTCCTTGAACCATTCGTCGTTAAGGCATTCTTCGATGAAGTATGTAACGGCATTTCTGTTTGTGCGGTAATCATTGAAGCAGTCCTGAACAAGGCGAACAACCTTATCCTTCTTGTCTCCTGCAACAATCTGTTCAAGAAGATTCTTGTCCAATACGCTTGGGAAGAGGCGGATGTATTCGTCGTCCCACTTTGTAAGCAATTTGATTTCGTTGAGGAATGCAGACTTAAGGTGTGTATTCTTTGAATCCTTAAGTTTTGTGTACATTTCAGCTGGCTTTTCGATTTCGGCGTAAAGCTGTGCAAATGTGAATTTTGCTGGGTTTTCAAATGCAGAGATTCTCTTCTTGATTTCTTCTACAACGAGATAAGATGCAACTGCCTGTTCGTTAACAGTTGTTGCAGACTTAAGATATCCTGCAAAGTATGTGAACATTTCTGTAAACTGTTCGTCTGTAGGATCGTCATTTTCTGTAAGATAACGAACCATAATGTCGATTCTCTTGAAGAATTCCTTTTCTGCCTTGAATTCGTTGGCAAGGCGTTCCTGCTTTGTCATTTCCTTGTCGCGAACTGTATATTCGTTGATGTTGTTAGGGTTAACACCGAAAATTGGCTTTGCAAGTTCCTTCTGTGCCTTTGCATGCCAGCTTGTCCACTTTGATGCTTCAAGTATTGATGGAACGATTTCTGCCTTGATGCGCTTTTCATCGCAGCTGTTGTTGAAGCTCTTGATGATAGTCTTGAGTGCCCATTCTGGATCGTTCTTGATTCTTTCTGCAAGTTCAGCCTTCTTTACAGTCTTCTTGTAAACCCAGATGTGGTCCTTTTCAAGAGGCTGGAGGCATTCTACTGCCATCTTGAGTGTCATCTTGTGCGATCCTGTCTTTGCACCGAAGTTGATTACGAGTTCGTCGCCTTCCTGCTTTACAATCTTTCCTGTACCCCATGTCCTGTGGAATACCCAGTGCCCTGCAGCAAATGCAATGTGCTTTTCAAAGTCGTTGATTGCTTCAAAAACGTTGCGAACTGAAAGTGAAAGGTTTGAAGTGCGGATGTATTCGTCTACATGTGCGTTGCTTGCATATTTTTCGCGGTAGCAGGCTGTGATTTCGCGGCGTGCATCAGCATTCTTGCTGTTGATTTCAAGAATGATCTTAAGGAGCATGATTGCTGTGTCCCACTTTGCTGTATCCTTGTAGTACTGGTAGAGTTCCTGAAGGAGGTCAGCTGACTTTTCCTTGCTGATTGTCTTTGCAATCTTTCTCTGTGTGTGAAGGAAGAAGTCAATGTCTTCCGGCCTCATCTTTGCGAGTGTAGACCATACTGGCTTTGCCATTGGCAGGTTCTTTGCTGCGATATAGCGGAGGAGAGCCTTCTTGTAGTAGCTGATTGCAGCTTCCTGGTTCTGCTGCTTTGCATAGTAGTCTGCAAGGAAACGTGGGAGTTCTGGATCTTCAAAGTCGAGCTTGATGAGCTTTTCGTAGATTTCGCAAACCTTGTTGTCGTCGTTCTTGTTGAGTTCTGCCATCTTTCTGAGGGCCAGCTTGCTGTTTGGATCCTTGTCGAGAATGGTATTACATACTTCTTCAACCAGATTTTCCTTGTGGTTGTTTTCGAAAATTTCAAAAAGGGAAGTAAGTGAAGTTGTGTCTACGGATCCGAGGCGGAGGGCAATCATTCCGGAGAAGAAAAGGGCAATGATACTGTCTTTTGAATGGATGAGGTGTTCATCACAAATTTCTTTGATGGCATTTTCGCTTGCTTCGGCGTGTGCCTGTTCAAGGATGCTGAAAAGTTCAGCAAGGTTAGAATTAGTAAAGTTTGCGATACCAGCGCGTGTCCAAGTTTCAGCCTTAAGCATTTCGCGGACTGAATTCTCAAGTGTTTCAGACATAGTCTTTGCTCCTATATATTTTTGGGTCTCTCCCCATTTTTTTCTTTGTGTGTTTTCCTCAGCTCCTATTTTACATAAAGGCTGTGGATTTCAGGGGCTAGAAGTTTGAGTTTAAGCAGAACTTCGTTGATCCTTGATATGCTGTCCTTTTCCAGAACATAGTAGTCTATGAGCCAGAAATAGAGGTTTATGAGGTGAGGCTTAAGGATTTCCTTGTTGCTGGAAGCATCCTTGATTTCTCCTTCTTTCGAATAAATCTCCTGGTTCAAGTGCAGGACTTCCTTTGATTTCAGCTGTCTCTTTACGTTGAAGATTCCCAGAATAACACCGTAGACGGGAATCCACTCCAAAAGGGCCTGTCCTGTATAACCTGCATCTTCAACCTTTTCCACAAGAACCCTAATCAGTGGGGAATCCAGGAAGGTAAGGTCAATTTTGCGGGCATCCATATAAAAAGCTTCTTTGAAAAGCATTTTTGCGTTTTTTGTTTCGCCGTAAAAAGCGTAGCAGTCTGCCAGTTCTGCTATGAGCTGCGCCTGTCCGGGAACCATTGCATTGGCTTCCGAAAGGAACCTGAGTGCCATTTCGTAGGATCCCAGCTTTTTGTAGCAAAGTCCCGTCTTCCTCAGTATTTCGGATTTGAATTTCGTATCCTTTTCATCATTTGCCTTGCTGTAAATTTCAAGAGCCCTCGAAAAAATCCCTTTCCTGAAGGAGTATGTGATTTTCTCGCATTCGGGGCCTGCAAATTCAAGGATCATCTGGAATTTCTTCCACTGGTCCAGCAGCCATTCTCCCTGTTCAAAATAGGTGGTTCCTGCCATGGAAACGTCTGTTTTTGCCCAGAAATCGCAGCATCTGATGGCGAACACAAGCCTTTTGTTTCCCAACTCTGTTTTTAGAATTCCCTTGAGCAACGCAAGCGGCTGTTCGAATGAACAGGATTCTATGAGTTTGAGAGCCTCTTCAAGGGCTTTGTCCGACTGAATGCTCATAATATACCATTATATAAATAAAAGAATTTATGTCAATATGCGAGAAAAAAGGGTAAAGTTTATAATGTATTTCAATTCAAGTGTCAAGTAGTTTGAGGAAAAGAATTTTTAAATTTTTTTTATTGTCATTGCCGAGTGTTTATAATATAGAAGATAATTGTACGGTGGCAATGGTTGGCCTGGAAAAAAATATATGTATTTTATTTTTTTTTGAGGAAAAACTGGAGGAGGGTGGAAGGTTTGTTTCCTTTATGTGTTTTGCAAAAATTTATGAAAAAATTCTCTTTTCCTATACAGAATTTCACTATTTTAACTTGACCAGTTGCCCTTAAATTTGTTAAAGTCGTATGCTATAGGAAACCTACGGGGAACGCTACTCCTCGGGGTCATAATTTATTTAGAGGTAATAAAATGTACGCAATTGTTGAATTTAAAGGCAATCAGTACAAGGCAGAAAAGGACGCTGTTCTTGAAGTAGCACATCTCGATGCTAAGGCAGGAGATACTGTTACTATTGACACTGTGCTTATGACAAGCGACGGTGCCAATGTTTCTGTTGGTACACCTTATGTTAAGGGTGCAAAAGTTGTTGTAGAAGTTGGCGAATCGTTTAAGGATGACAAGGTGCTTGTTTTCAAGTACAAGTCAAAGAAAGATTATCACCGCTTCCATGGTCACCGCGAACAGTATACTAAGGTTACTGTTAAGGATGTGGTTTTAGCATAATTGCCTGAGGCAATGGTATGACAACCGTTGAACTGGTGTGTGATGGAGAAGGCTGCATAAGGCGCTGCAATGCAAGCGGTCATGCGGCTTTCAGTCACAAAGGCGGCGATATAGTCTGTGCGGCAGAATCCATTCTGTTCAACACAGTCCTTGAGCTGCTTGTGGAAACCAGCGGGGTTGTGCTCGAAACTGACAAATCTTCCCGCGGAAATCTCGCATTCAGTGTGGAAGACAAGGGTTCCGGCAACACGGAGCGCTTAAAGTGCATGGCGGATTTTTTAAGGTGTGGGCTCAGGTCCATTTCCGAACAATATCCTGAACATGTGCTCCTGCGGGAAAAAACTGAAGACTAGTCCGTTACTTGTAACGGCGGAGGATTAAAATGGGACGTACTAAAGGTGGAAGCGGTGCTAAAAATGGCCGCGATTCAAACCCTAAACACTTGGGCGTTAAAAGATTCAGTGGTGAAACTGTAACAGCTGGTTCTATCATCGTTAGACAGCGCGGTACTCGTGTTCACCCGGGCAACAATGTTATGCGCGGTGGCGATGACACATTGTTTGCTACAGTTGACGGTGTTGTAAAGTTCGGCGAAAGAATGAACCGCAAGGTCGTTTCTGTTGAACCAACAGCTGCTAACTAAGTTTCTGATAACGGAACAACTAATGCCCGGCTTGACTTATCTCTTGCCGGGTCTTTTTTTTATTGGGTATCTTGCATACCTTCGGGAAGGATTTTTTATATGATTCAGTTTGCAGACGAAGCAACCATCAGAGTTCAGTCTGGAAAAGGCGGAAATGGATGTGCATCATTCCGTCGTGAAAAGTATATTCCAAACGGCGGTCCAAATGGTGGAGACGGCGGTCGTGGTGGAGACATTATTTTCTGCGTAAAGAAAAACTTGAGGACTCTTGCTCATTTAAGGTTTCATCCTGTCCTCAAGGCACAGAATGGCAGTGACGGTCACAGCTGGGGTAAATACGGAAAGGATGGAGAGGACAAGGTTATACCTGTTCCTCCTGGAACTACTATCCGTGACAAAGAAACCGGCGAAATTATCATAGATTTTCCAACTGACAGTGAAGAACAGCAGTTTACATTTCTCAAAGGTGGAAACGGCGGCTGGGGTAACATTCACTTCAAGTCAAGTACAAACCAGGCACCTCGCCGTGCGAACAAAGGTGAACCTGGAGAAGTTCGCGAACTTCGCGTTGAACTTTCTGTAATGGCAGATGTTGGACTTGTAGGTTTTCCTAATGCGGGAAAATCAAGTCTTCTTGATCTTTTTACAAACGCAAGGCCAAAGATTGCTCCTTATCCGTTTACAACAAAGATTCCAAACCTTGGTGTCCTCCATGTTGATACTGACACGGATTTGATTATTGCCGATATTCCTGGAATCATCGAAGGTGCCTCTGAAGGTGCTGGTCTTGGCATCAGGTTTCTCAAGCATATTTCCCGTACTGCATGCCTTCTTTTCATGATTGACTGCAGCGACGACAACTACCTTGAAGCATACGACCTTCTCTTGAAGGAACTTGAAGGTTTTGGCGGTGATCTTACAAAGAAACCCCGCATAGTCCTCTGCAACAAGATTGATGTTGAAGGTGCGGAAGAAAGGGCTCAGGAAGTGGTTGCAAAACTTTCAGCGCGCGACAGTTCCGTAAAGGTAATTCCTGTTTCCGTAATGGCTCGCAAGAACATGAATGAAGCTCGCCTTGCCATCGTTTCCCTCGTGGAAAAAATGAATGCCGAAAAGGATGCTGGAAAGAAGGGGGGTGAAGGTAAGCCTGCCAAGAGTGAATTCATGGCTGGCCGTTCCGTGGATGATTCCATGGAAGTTCAGTTCCCTGGCAGCGAAGGCTGAGTTTTTTTGTGGAGGATCGATGTAGGGATGAAAATAGCTGTTCTTGGCGGAAGCTTTAATCCAATCCATATAGGACATCTTGCCCTTGCTGATGAAGTTCTTGGACTTGGGTATGACAAGGTTCTTTTTGTTCCTGCAGCGGCAGCACCTCATAAGGAAATGGCTTTTCCTCTTTCTGCAGAAGAAAGGGTAATGATGGTTTCCCTTGCTGTTGAAGACAATCCTGCTTTTGAAGTAGAAACATGTGAAATTGAAAGGGGAGGAACTTCCTATACCTGGGATACCATCTGTTTCCTTGAAAAAAAATATTCAGGTGTGCTTGAAGGAAAAATCGGACTTGTAATCGGAAGGGATCAGTTTGCAACTTTTCACCTCTGGAAAAACGCAGGGAAGCTTTCTGAAAAATGTACGATTATTCTTGGAGATCGTCCCGTTCAAAAGGAAGATGAAAATTTTTCTAATAAGGCAAAGGGAGATTACGCGGCCTATTCGGAAACTTCCGGCAGTTGTTTTGATCCTAAGTCGGAGCCGCTTTTTAAAGATGCTGTTTTCCTTTCCAACGAACTCCTTTCAGTAAGTTCAACGGAAATCAGGGCAAGGGCTGCAGGCAAGAAGCCTTTCAGATATCTTGTTCCGGAAAAAGTTTTCAAGTATATTGTTGATGGAAATATCTATGGAAAATAAGGATATAGATGAACTTATAGAAGAAATCCGTCAGTTTGCGGAAACTGCAGAAAAGCAGAGCCGCTATGAACACAGCGTTCGCGTTGCGGAAACTGCAGAATACATGTGCCGCCTTTATGGCCTTGATGAAAAGAGAGGTTATCTTGCTGGCATGGCTCACGACATTTGCAAAAACATTTCTGAAGAAGAAATGATGGCTCTTGCCGTTCAGGATGGGGGAGAGGTTACAGAAGTTGAAAGACTTAAACCTTCTCTTCTTCACGGAAGGGCGGCGGCTGTTCTTTTAAAAAATAAATTCGGTATTGAAGATGAGGAAATAATTCAGGCTGTTGCTTTGCATACTTTGGGTGGTGTAGGTATCTGTGATCTTGCAAAGATTATCTACAGTGCCGATAAAATTGAACCGGGAAGGGAACATTCAACTGATGAATACAGGGCAAGGCTTTTTGCCATGTCCCTCAATGAACTTACCCTTTTTGTTGTTGAAGAGAATATGGAGTACCTGAAATCAAAGGGCAAGAAGATTGCTCCTTCAAGCATTGAGTTTCAGGAAAACCTCAGGAGTCAGATAAAATGAGCATGTCGCGCGATAAAAAGAGTGCAATATTCCTCCTTGTAATCCTTGCAATCATCGTTGCTGTTTCTGTGGTCATTGCCATGTCGCTAAGGGTGGATCCAATCCAGGAAACCATGAAAAACGATCCTGTAGTTAAGATTCTTTTTGTCCATACTGATGATGAAAAGAACGTTCTTTCCACAGACATACTTGTTTATTGTCCTGGATCTGACCAGGCCGTTTCCTTCAACATCCTTGGGAATACAGGTGCCATTTACAAAAGCATTAACCGCGTAGACAGAATCGATGCCGTCTACAAGGAACTTGGAATAGAAACTTACAAAGGGGAAATTGAAAAGCTTGTTGGAAAAAGCATTCCCTTTACGGTTGAATACAGCATGAGCGACCTTGAGTTCTTTGCCGATTATCTTGGCGGACTCAATGTGTTTGTTCCAATGCCAGTTGATGAAATTGGTCCTGACGGAGAAAAATGGCTTTTGCCAAGCGGTGCAGTTTCTCTTGACGGTGACAAGATAAAAATATATGAAACCTACAGGCTTTCAAGTGAAACGCAGGATGATGTTGAAGACAGAAGACAGGCAGCCTTTACTGCTCTTCTTGCAGCATTCCGTGACAACAAGAAGTCTGTTTACAATGCAAAGATTTTCCCTGTCTTTGCAAAGCACTTTACAACCAATGTAGACTATCAGAATTTCTACCGTCTGATGATGCAGGTTTCGGATATTGATACGGAAAGAATCGTAACTCAGACAATCACTGGTTCTGCCCGTACTGTAGAAAGCGGGCAAACTCTTTTGTTCCCTCTGTACGACGGCCAGCTGATAAAGGATGTTATGGATCAGTCCATAAGTTCCCTCTTGACGGGTGACTACGGAAACCAGAACAGAGCGTATGTTCTTTCCATCCAGAACGGAACATCAACACAGGGACTTGCAAGGAATACCTCGTTCCTTATGCAGAGTGCAGGCTATGAAGTTCTAGAAATTTCAAATGCTCCTGCAACGGAAAAGACGGTCATCATCAACCGCATCGGAAACAGCGAAGCTGCAAAGGCTTTGGGAAAATTCATCCGCTGTACCAATATTGTTGATGAAGATTATTCAGAGGAAGAAGAGTCAAACGGTTCGGCAAAAGCTGACTTTACAATCATTCTCGGAAAAGATTTCGACGGACGCATTGTAAGATAACCGTTGTGTAGAAGATAACTGCAGGAAAAGGAAAAAAATATGGAAAAGACAATCAAAGAGATGGCACTTGAAATTGCCGCACTTTTGGAAGATGGAAAGGGACAGGATGTAACTGTTCTTGATGTTTCAAAACTTAACAGCTGGACAGATTTTTTTGTAATTGCAACAATCTCAAGTGGACCTCACTGGCAGGGGCTTTACAAGAGTGTAAAAGATTATGTAAAGGATACAGACCTTGAAATTCATCAGACCCGCAACAAGGCGCCTCAGGGGGACGAATGGAACCTCATCGATCTTGGTCCAATTGTAGTTCACCTTATGAGCGAAGAAGCCCGTGGTTTCTATGAACTTGAAAAGCTCTGGCATGCAGGCGAAAAAATCAAGGGCTAAGGTTTTGTTTTTTTGAGGTTGCAGGTCAATCCCTGCGGATCCCTTCAAAAAAAAAGACTACCTCGTTGAAGGTAGTCCTTTGTATTTTAAAAGCCTGTGGCTAAATTAGTCATCCATGTCTGCAGGATCTGAATCCTCTTCAATCTCGTCCTTGATGCCGTAGAATTTGTCGTAGTCGAAGTCTTCCATTCTTCCGTCTTCAGTTTCGCGGTCATCATAGTCGTCTTCGTCAAGATAATCGTCTTCCGAATCTTCATCCTCAAGGAGATCATCCTCAAAGTCTTCTCCGTAATCGTCCGAATTTTCTTCGTCTTCGAAGTCATCGTAATCGTCGAAGCCATCTTCCATCTCGTCAGAAAAATCATCTTCGAAACCGCTCATTGAACAGAACTCTACATCATCATCATCGAACATTGGGAACCTCTTTAAGTTTTCAGCTGAAAAAACTACAGATAGTAGATTAAAGAACAAAGGCACTTTTGTCAATTAAGGAAATCTTCAAAATGCCTTGCCCGGTAGAGCGTTCCGTTAAAAATCTTCGCGCAAAACTAGGGAATTTAGGGCAAAAACCCACACTCTGCGTTGACTAAAATACAGCTATTTATTATTATCTGATGCGTATGTGTGACAGTATAACTGTTCCAGCTCCTGCAAAAATAAATCTTGGTCTCAAGGTTTTTCCTAAAAGGGCAGACGGTTACCACGATATACAGAGTGTTTTTCAAACCGTAAGGCTTTTTGATGAGATTACGGTAAGTTTGACTGACGAGAAGAATTCCTGTACTGTGGATTGTGATACGCTTCAGCTTCCTGAAGAAAACACTTTTACCACATCATACAAAGCTTTCTGCGTGCTGACTGGCATAGACAGAGGAGTTCATGTTTTTGTAAAGAAACGGATTCCTGCCGGCGGTGGATTGGGGGGCGGATCGAGTGATGCTTCATCTTTTATTCAATCCCTTGACAATCTATTTGGCACTCAACTTGACTTTTCTGCCTTGTCGGAACTTGCAGGAAAAGTTGGAAGCGATGTTTTCTTTTTTACCCATGCATTGAATGCGGACGGTAAAAAAAGGTTTTCTGACTTTGAACCTTATGCCGCATTTGTTGAAGGCAGGGGAGAAAAAGTTCGTCAGATAGAATGCAGAAATGATTTTTCAGTTCTTCTTGTTTTGCCAGGCGTTTCGGTTTCAACAAAAATTGCCTACGGCCTTGTGGACAGGGAACACGAAAAATTAAAAGTTGAAAACTGCAGTTTGGGTCAAGGTGAAAATCCTGAAACAATCTACAGAAAAAATATTTGCGATTGGAATTTTGTAAATGATTTTACTGTTCCCGTTGCAAGAGAATTTGCACCTGTTGCAGATGCCCTGAAAAAACTGAAGAATTCTGGCGCCCTGTTTGCTGATATGTCAGGTTCCGGTTCTACAGTGTTCGGTGTGTTTGTCAATGCGGATGATGCCCTCAAGGCAAAAAAACTTCTTGAAGGCGACTATGTAACTGTACTTTCCTAAGTTCAGGATTTAAAAGAAATTTATTTCCGAATTTCCAAAAGTCCTGTATAATTGTAGTAGGGTTGCGGTTTTCCGTGACTGTTACTTCAATTCAAAGGAGATTAGCTTATGCAGATTACAGATGTACGAATCCGCAAGGTTGAAGCTGAAGGTAAGCTGAAGGCTTATGTTACTATCACTTTCGATGATTGTTTCGTTGTTCACAATGTAAAGATCATTGAAGGAACATCGGGCCTTTTCATCGCCATGCCAAGTCGCAAGACTGCAAACGGTGAATACAAGGATGTTGCCCATCCTATAAGTCCTGACTTCCGTAATGCCATCCAGTCAAAGATTCTGGACGAGTATAACGCAGGTCATGTTGAAATTGGAACAGGAAGTTCCGAAGACTAATTGTTTTTTTTAGTTCCGGAACTTTTTGAATATTTTAGGCCGTCGTCAAGTGGTAAGACAATGGCTTTTGGTGCCATCATTTCGCTGGTTCGAATCCTGCCGGCCTAGTTTTGTATTTTATGGTAGCCTCTGAGATTCAATCATTTCAAGGCAACTTGTGAAAATATAAATAATTTTTAAGGAGTTCTAGAATGGAACGTTTTGTTATCAATGCTACAACACGCAAAGAAACAGGAAAGAAGTATGCAAAGGCTCTTCGCGCAGAAGGAAAGATTCCTGCAGTTGCATACAATGAAAAGGGTGAAGCTACAATGCTCGAAATCGTTGGAAGCGAATTCGAAAAGGCTTGGAGATCTATCACAAAGACAACTCTCGTAACACTCAAGATTGACGGTGCTGACAATGAAGCATACATCAAGGACACTGAGTACGACATCATCGCAGACAAGGTTCTTCATGCTGATTTCCATGTAGTAAGCGGAAACAAGGCTATCAAGGCTAAGATGAAGATTCACCTTTCAGGAACACCAGCTGGTGTACTCAAGGGTGGATTCATGGTTAAGCATGTTTCTGAAGTTATGCTCAAGGCTCTTCCACATGATATGCCAGAATCTGTTACAGCAGATGTAAGCAATCTTGAAATCGGTAACAAGTACACAATCGCTGACCTTAACCTTGGTGACAAGGTAACAGTTGTTACAGCACCAGCTTCTGTTGTTGTATCAATTGCACCACCAAAGAAATGATCTTGATTAAATAAGGTAAGGCTGTCCAGGACAATCAAGTCTCGGGCAGCTTTTTTTATTTTGTCCGGTTTTTAATGAACATGAAAAGTTTTGAAGAGAAAGTACTGGAAGGTTTAATTTATTCCCTGTCAGACTCAAAGGTTTCCCTTGATGATTGCAATTCCATTGGGGTTGCTGTTTCTGGAGGCGCTGATTCCATATCTCTTCTTTGTGCCTTGAATAACATTCTTCCGAAAAGCATTACCCTCAAGGCCGTAACCGTAAACCACAATATCCGTGCACCGGAAGAAACGGCAGGTGATGCTGATTATGTTGAAACCCTCTGCAAATCCCTGAATGTTCCCTGTGTCCGTTATGAAATAGAAAGGGGGCTTGTTGAAAAAAAATCCGTTGAAGATAAAAACGGAATCGAAGACAGTGCAAGAAGGCTGCGTTACGAAAAATTCCGTCATTTCATGGAAAATGAAAAAGTAGAGTTCCTTTGCCTTGCCCACAATAAAAACGATCAGGAGGAAACAATCCTCATGAGGATTCTTCAGGGCAGCGGAGATTTAGGCGGAATACCTGTTTCAAGGGGAAAATTCATCAGGCCATTGATTTCTATATATAGGTTTGAAATTGAAAACTATCTTTCCGAAAAAAACATTTCCTATAGAACTGATTCTACAAACCTTGAAAACGAAATGCTCAGAAACAGAATCAGAAATATTCTGGTTCCCGTTCTTGACCAGCACTTCAATGGGTGGAAAAAAGCTGTGGAACATCTTTCAGAAAAAAGCCGGAGGGACAATGAAGCCCTTGACGGTTTTTTGAAAGAAGCCCTTGTAGAAATAGATTATGAAGAAAAAGAAAGTTCTGTAACTTTCAATGGCGACGTTTATTTTTCTTTTGACAATGCCATCAAGGATAGAATTCTTATGGAGGCAGTGAAGCATGCTGGAGCTTCTGAAAGAATTCCCCAGTCCTTCCTTAGTCGATGGACCGAAAAAAAATATGCGGAATTTAAGAAAACTGAAGGTTCTTCAGGCATCCAGTTCACTCTTGAAAAGGGATTGTTTACCGTTGAAAAGAAAAAGCAGGTAGCGACAGAAGAAGGTTTTTTTGCTATAATAGAAAAACCTGGAACTTTTTCTGCAGGAAACTGTACTTTTGAGGTTTCGGGAGAAAACCACAAGGTGACCATTCGTTGCAATGAAAAAGAAATCCAGGTTTCAGGTTTGGAGTTTCCGTTTGCATTCAGAAGCCGACAGCCTGGTGATGAAGTTAAAAACAGTGACGGATCCATGAGGAGCCTTTCTAAAATCCTTGACGGATGGAAGGTTTCTGATTTGAAGGACAGGATTCCTGTCATTCAAAAAGTTGGGAGTCCGTTGCAGGATATAAAATGTATTTGGGGCAGCCTCTACGGATTCAGTGACTGGATCGTTGTGGAATGAGTTGCCTTTTTACGGGAAAAAAAATGAAGAGAATTTTAAGTGCCTTTTTACTCAGTGTTTCTTTTTTTGCATTTGCCCTTGATCCAATAAAATCAGGGGATGCATTGAAGGATAGTGCAGACCTTGCAAACAGAAGGACTGCCTTAAGGTGTCTTTCAAATGCAACAAACTATGCATCAGAAAAAAATTACGAAGCAGCCATGAGTCAGGCCCAGCTTGGAATTGCTTACGATGATTCAATATCAGATCTTTGGTATGTTGTTGCAGCATCAAGTTCTGCAGTTGGCAAGACGAAAGCAGAAATTCTTCCTGTTCTTGAAAAGTCTTTGAGAATCAATAATTGGGTTAACTACAACCGAGATAATGCCCGCCTTATGGCAGCTGACATTCTGTGTGAAACTGGAAATCTTGCTAGGGCTCTGGATCTTCTTGATTCAAAGCCAATGCTCTATTCTTCAGATGCAGAATTTGTTCGCGTGAAAATCTATTACAGAATTGGTGATGCAGAATCTGTTTCAAAGGCAAGAAACAAGATTGACGGTGCAAGACGAATATTTCCTTCAGATACAAGATTTCCTCTTGTTTTCTTTAAATTTGAAAATCCAGATGCTCTTGATGCTACTGCTAAAAGACTTGCCGACGGTTTCATCGGACAGATTTCCCAGTATCAGGAAGCAAGCCCGGACAAGAATGCTGAACTTGAAGTGTATGCGGCAAGTTTTGCAGAGGGTGAAAAAAAAGTCAGGATGCTCAAGTCTTTTGCTGCACGAGGACTTGAACATCCTCTTTATGCTCAGGAAGCCTTGAAGACCGGTCTCATCGACCAGCAGCATGCTTTTGAATACCTCTGCAATTTTGCAGAAAAAGAAATTGATGTTCAGATGTTCAAGAACCTCCTTTCAAAAATGGAAGATGAAAAGGTTGTTGAATACATTTCAAAGTACATGGAATCCTTTGGCGGTAGCTTTTCCGAGGATACTGATGGAGACGGCAATGCAAACCTTCTTGTAAAATATACTCGTGGTCGTCCACAGGAAATTTTCTATGACAGAAATCAGGACGGTAAACTTGAATGGACTGTTGATTGTGATTTTGGCGTTCCTGTTGCAGGCAAACTGGAAGAAAAGAACATGTATTTTGAATGGGCTCAGTTTCCATTCCTTAGCAGCCTTGCCTTCAGTTCAAGCGACAAGAAAACCCTTGCCGGGGAAAAGTTTACTTTTTCCGGTGAATCTCTCAAATGGACTCCCGTTCTCATTGAAAGGAACGATTTCATTTCTATAAAAACAGGAAAGGATTTCTTCTATCCTGCATTGAATAATAATATTTCAGGAATTTCCAACTCGGAACTTCTGGATGCAGCGTCAGGTTTTGAAATTGATTCCTTAAAGATGGAAGGCGAAAAAATTTGTTTTATCCTTCTGGGAGGAAATGTAACTCAGGCAATGTACTATAGGGACAATGTCCTTTATGCTCAGGCTCAGTTTGAAGGTAACATACCTGTTCTTCGTGTTGTTGATTTTGATAATGACGGTGTTTTTGAAACAACCGAATTCTATGATCTTGATGAAAAGGGGGACATGAACGTTCATTCCCTTTCCGATGAAAGGGAAATCATGCAGAACCTTTATGGTGTTCCTTCTTCCGGTGCAGAATTCTATCTCCGTATGGTTCAGATAGATACTGACAGGGATACTGTTCCTGATTTCACTGAAGAATATCTTCCTGGTGGCGGAAAAATTACTTCATGGGATACAGACTCAAACGGCAAATGGAATGTTCGTCATGTAGTCTATGCTAAGGATTCTGAAGGACAAAAGGAAGATTCCATGTTCTATCTTCTTCCAAAGAATTATCTTGTTACCATATCTTCCCTTAATGGAGTTCCTGTAAAAGTTTCCTGCGGCGTTGAAGATTACAGTGTTTCACTTGCACAGAGTGGAAGCCTTTACTGGCTTTCTAAGAATGATGTTGATCTTGAAAGCAGAAAAATGATTCTGCTTGAAAATAAAGTTCTTGATGCACTTGATAAGGCTGATGTTCAGGGGTTAACACAGATTGTTGAAGAATCAGGTTTAAGAGCCATTTGCATTCGCATTGCAGAAAGAAACTTTGCAATACTGATAGATGAAAGTGATTTGGGTAGCGATGAAAAAAATTAAACTTTTCCTTCTTTCCGTATTTTTGTGTCTTGTTCTTGCAGGCTGTAATTCCATAGACAAGCCGGAAAGTGTTTATGTTCCCGTTGATTACACGGAAGAAGATGCCGTAAGGGATCAAATTGAATATGTTGTTAAATTGTCAGAAAAAGATACCGTTCGTTCCCTATGGAGGGCAAAGGTTCTTTTGGACAATACTCCTGAAAATTCAGCTACTTTTGATATCTATGAAAAATGCTGTGAAAAGTCTGTTCTCGAAATGAATAAGAAAATTGAAGAAAAGGATTTCTTCAGTGCCTTGAAAATTGCAAAATCCCTTGAAGCAGTTTCATGTTCAGCAAAAGGCATGAAAATGTCTGTGTCTCAGATCGAAGCAGAGGCATATAAAAGTGTTCCTGGCAAGAAAAAGGCTTCCGGTTCAAAAGAAAATGTTTCAAGCCTTATAAGCGGCACCGTTACTGTTTTCGTAGACAAGGGAATCAAAATCAAGCGTGGTGTTGGCTATGCTGACTCTGTTCTTGGAAGCGGCTTCTTCATTTCAAAGGACGGTTACATTATTACAAATCATCATGTTATTGAAGATATGGTGAATAAAAAGTATGAAGGTTATTCCCGCTTATATATTAAGCTTGCCGATGATCCTGATACGAGAATTCCTGCAAAAGTTATAGGGTATGACAGCACAGTAGACCTTGCACTTATCAAGACCGAAGTTGAAGCTCCCTATGTTTTCTCTCTTGGTTCTTCAAGTCAACTTTCCGTAGGAGACAAAATCTATGCCATAGGTTCTCCCCTTGGACTTGAAAGGACACTTACAAGTGGAATCATTTCTTCCACTGACAGAAATCTATTTTCTGCGGGTACAGTTTTTCAGATTGATGCTGCAGTAAATTCCGGCAATTCAGGTGGACCTCTTGTTGATGAATTCGGTAGGGTTCAGGCTGTTGTTTTTGCTGGTGTTGCCCATTATCAGGGACTTAACTTTGCGATTCCTGTTGAATATTTAAAAAGTGAACTCCCGTTCCTTTATGCAGGCGGTGAAAGAAAGCATCCGTGGATTGGTGCATATGGAAAGACGAAAAGACTGCCGGGTGCCTCTTCCAAAAAAGAAGGTGTAAGTGTTCTCTATTGTCTTCCTGGTGAAAGTGCAGACCTTGTCGGCATTAAAGAAAATGACACTATTGTTGAAATCAGCGGCATGAAGGTTGATTCCCTTGATGAATTCCATTCTGCAATGATGTCCCTTGAATCAAATATAATTGTTAAAGTTAAGGTTGTAGGGGAAGACGGAGAAGAAAAGGAAAAACTGGTTTATCTTGCAACTCGTCCTTCGTCTCCAGGATATGAAGTGTTTAGGCATGATGACCTTACAAATGCCCTTTATCCGATGCTTGGAATGAGGCTTACAAATACTTCGACAATGAATAAGAAACAGTATGTAATAACCAAAATCATAAAAGGTTCAATTGCAGATGAAACCGGATTCAGTGAAAATGATCCTGTTGTTGTCCATGACATTTCTTTTACTGAAGATAACGAAGGAGCCATCTTTACCATTTATGCAAAAAAAAGAAAGAATGGATTCCTTGATGTGAATCTAAGGGTTCCGGCTTCGATGGATACCAGCAACTATTTTTAATTTGCAAGACAGAAAATATTGTTGTTGCAAAATCTTGCAAGTCGGAATAAATGCAACAGCGCTACAAAATATATTTAGGAAAATAAAATGAAAGATTTGAAGTTTAAGCGAAATTTTTGTATTACTGCACATATTGACCACGGTAAGTCCACTCTTGCAGACCGCCTCATTCAGCATGCAAGGATTATTGAAGACCGCCAGATGATGAATCAGATTCTTGACAACATGGATATTGAACGTGAACGCGGAATTACAATCAAGAGTCAGGCCGTAACAATTCCTTATCACGCAAAGGACGGAAATGACTACGAACTTAATTTTGTTGATACTCCAGGACATGTTGACTTTTCCTATGAAGTCAGCCGTGCCATTGCTTCCTGCGAGGGTGCTCTTCTTTTGATTGATGCAACCCAGGGGGTTGAAAGCCAGACCATGAGCAACATGTACCTAGCCATGGAACAGGACCTCTCCATTGTTCCTGTTGTAAACAAGATAGACCTTGCCAGTGCCGATGTTGAAAGCGTTAAAAGGCAGATTGACAAGGACCTTGGCTTGGACAGTGCTGATGCCCAGCTTGTAAGTGCAAAGACAGGTCAGGGGATTGATGAACTTCTTGAAGCCATAGTAACAAAACTTCCGCCTCCACAGGGCGATGTGAATGCTCCTCTGCAGGCCTTGATCTTTGACTGCCATTACGATGAATACCGCGGTGTTGTTGTTCATATTCGCGTAAAGGAAGGTACAGTAAGGACTGGTGATGTTATCCGCCTTATGAGTACAAATACAGAATACAAGGTGGACAAGTGCGGCATCTTTAAGATTAACTATGAAGAAACCGGTGTTCTTGAGGCTGGTGATGTAGGCTATATTATTGCCGGTATCAAGACCGTTAGTGACGTAAAGGTAGGTGATACCATCACTACTGCTGCAAATCCTGCAAGTGCTCCTCTTGAAGGATTCAAGGATGTAAAGCCTGTTGTTTTCTCTTCAATCTATCCAATCGATTCAAACGACTATGAAGAACTTAAGGAAGCAATGGAAAAGCTCAAGCTCAATGATGCTTCCCTTGTGTACGAAAAGGACAATTCCCTTGCCTTGGGTAACGGGTTCAGATGCGGCTTTCTTGGTCTCCTTCACCTTGAAATCGTTCAGGAACGTCTTGAACGCGACTTTGACCAGGTGGTAATCTTTACGGCCCCTAGCGTTCGCTACAAGGTAACTCCTGCAGGAAAGGAAGAATTCTATGTAGATAATCCTGCCGACTTCCCGGACGGAAAAATCAATTCTTCACAGGAACCATACATCAGGGCTTCCATCATTACTCCAACGGAATTCCTTGGAAACATTATGGAACTTTGCCGCATGAAACGTGGTGCACAGACAAACATGAGCTACCTTGATGAAAAGCGCGTTGAACTTATTTATGAAATGCCTCTTTCTGAAGTTCTCTTTGATTTCTACGACAAACTAAAATCCTATAGCCGCGGTTATGCGAGCTTCGACTACGAAGTTATCGATTATCGTCCGACAGACCTTATTAAAATCGACATCCTCATCAACTCAAAGCCGGTTGATGCCCTGGCTCAGCTTTGCTACAGGCCTGCAGCAGTAGAAAGGGCAAAGGTTGTCTGCGAACGTCTTAAAGGAGAAATTTCCCGTCAGCAGTTCAAGGTTGCAATTCAGGGAGCTATAGGTGCTCAGATAATTGCCCGCGAAACTGTAAACCCTGTGCGCAAGGATGTTCTTGCCAAGTGTTATGGTGGTGATGTTACCCGTAAGAGAAAGCTTCTTGAAAAGCAGAAGGCCGGTAAGAAGCGCATGCTCATGGCTGGAAATGTTGAACTGCCACAGAGTGCATTCCTTGCTGTCCTTAAGGAAAAGGAAGACAACTGATATTGTTTTCAAATAATGAAAAAGGGGATTACTAATAAGTTCAAAAAATCCATTTAATTGCAATACAAGAGATTGTCGTGTCGAGCACGGCAATGACTCATACTTATTGTACAGCCCTTTTTTATCCTAAAAGTTTCAGAAAGTAGTCGATTTCCGCACGGACTCTTTTCAGAAAGGATTGACCTCCGTTGTAACAGTAACCGTCTGGGAAGTGCAGGTAGAGGTATTCTCTTTCTGAAAGCAAATCCTTTATCTGTTCTTCAAGATTTATACCCTTATAGAATACTGAATTTTTTCCTTCTGATAAAAGGGATTTTATTTTTTCAAGGGCACTGATTTCTTCTGAAATGAAATTTTCCGTCCTTTCCTTTCTTTGCGATGTTTCTTCAGGGAAAATGATGCCAGACAAAGATGGTAAAAAAGAAATCCCGTCTGTTGTTTTTTTCCCGATTGAAAGGTCTATTCCTGTTTTAGAGGCGTCATATACATTTCTGCATCCCTTAAAAAGGCTTGCGAATTGTTTTGCGTAAGATGAAAGAAGTTTTGTCGTAACGATTTTCCTTCCGTCTTTTGAAACTGCCCATTCAGCACCATTGGCATAGGCCGCGTCGATGTTTTCAACTGGAAATAATCTGGAAGTTTCAGAAAGCCTGCTTTTGTGAGCCATGGTTGCCTTTGCATGTGTAAAGCCAACTGAATAGCTGAAATCTAGGCCTGCCGTGTATATTTCTACGGATTCATTTTTTCTAAGCCTAAGGGCAATGTAAAAGGCTGCAAGACCAACGGAACCCATTGGAGGAACGAAGCTTCTTAGAATTCCATCTTCAACGAGAGAATCAAAAAACTTACCGTCTGCATATCTTGATGCAAAGAATACAATCCTTGCATTTTCCTTTTCCATTTGATCTACAATCTCATATCTTGAAGAAAGGTCTGCAAAAAATGTAATTCCTGAACCTTTAAGTTTTTCAGATGTTCCCGTATAAGCCTTCTGAATAGCCATCTGACTTTCCATACCGACTATGGCATCCGGGATTATTCCGCGGTCCATAAGTGGAGAAAGGGCTGCATCTACGGCAATTATGAAAAATGCTTTAGGATCCGTTTTTTTCCAGTTGATTGTATCCAGGCCTTCTCCGGCACCAAGTACTAAAACAGGTTTGCCTACTGTCTTTTCTACATCTTCAAGAAGAAAAGATGAGGGCAGTTTTTTTAGGTTTGAAACAAGATTTTTGGAAAAGAGACGTCCAAATTTTGAAAGGGTAATCCTGTTCTTCCAGAAAGTCCCGATTATGTCCTGAATTGCAAGGGCAGTGTAATCATAAAGTTCCTTTGAAAACTGAACCCCGGCACTGAAATCAATCCTTATGCTTCGTTTCAGACTTCCCGTAGAAAGAAATGATTTTATTTCCTTTTCGATTATTGTTGCATTGTTCAGGTTGAATAGCTTTACTTTATCTGAAAATCCGGTTTCTGTAAGTTTCTCCCTTGCAATTTTTTCAAGTGCCGAATCTGCTTCTATTGCAATTATTTTGCAACCTTCGGGAATCTTGGAAATGAGTTTTTTTAAGCCATACCACAAAAGGGGTGAATATAATACAACAAGGGTTCCAGGCAAAATGTCCGTTTTTTCAATTACAGATTCTACGGCACGAGTTGGATTGTATTTAGAGTAGAGGAGGCGACCCTTGTATTCAACTGTGTTTAAAAATGAAAAGCCCTGACCGGTGCTGACCAGGCGGGGCTTCTCATTTTGGATTTGTGATTCCAAATTATTTCCTGACTGGATTAGTTCTGTCTTCCGCTGCTCATCATTTCAAGATAAGTTGCGAAGAAGTTGTCTACTACTTTGTCGCTGGCCATGATTGTGTTCTGCATAGTTGTCTGGTTAGCCTGATATAGTGGTTCTGCAACAGTTTCAAAATCAGTAACTGTGTCGTTCTGGATACCTGCACACTTTGCAACTACAATCTTGTTTCCAAGGATGAATGGAGCGCTGATTTCGTCAATTTTGAGGGAGAACATTGTCTTGTATGCTGCTGCATTGCTTGAAATTGCAGAAACATCTTCAACATCTGTTGTCTTTGCATAGAATTCTGTGTTTGCATAGTTGATTGGGAATGCAGCGATATCCTTCTTTTCTACGTTGAACTTTGCGCAAGCCTTGTCAAAAGAAGTGATTGCTGCTTCTGAAGTGAAGTCTGCAGCTACCTTTGTGAAGTATTCTTCAATGATTCCCTTTTCAGCCTGCTTCATGTAAGAGAGAACAACATTTACTGTTTCTTCGTTGTCAAAGTCTGCAGCAACCTTGTCTCCAGTTCCCTTGAAGATTGAGTATCCGCGCTTTGTTCTGATAACTTCGCTGAGTGTATCTTTTCCAAGGCCAGTAAGCTTTGCAAGGTCGTCTGTGTTATCGATTGCGTTTTCAATCTGGTATGAGTATCCGCCTGTAAATGCACCGTCTGCAGAAGAGTAGTACTTCTGTGACTTTTCGCTTACAGCATCTTCAAATGTGATTTCATTTGCGTTGATCTGCTTGAGGATAGATTTTGCTTCTGATTCGTCATCAACTGTGATTACAGAGAGGCTGTACTTTGCAAACTTTTCTGCGTTGTTCTTTCCGTATTCAACTGCTTCCGATGCAGGATAGTTTTCTGTACTGAATGCTGCAACCTCGAATGTGTGTTTTTCTTCACCCATCTTTGCGATGAACTGCTTTTCTGCTTCGCTGCACTTTGTTCCGTAAACCTTGATTTTTTCTGCGCTTGAAAACTGGCTTGTAGAGAAGAGGTCGTCGATGTAACGAGAGTATATGAGCTGACCTTCTGCATTTCTCTTGAGTTTGTCCAAATCTGCCTGACTTACCTGGTTATACATTCTCTGAGAGAAATTTCCGTTTTCATCTGTAAATGCAGGAAGAATTGCACGGTTGACTGCCTCTTTTGATACTGAGTAACCAGACTGCTTTACTGCACTTGAAAGTGCGTAGTCAAGAATTGTCTGTCTGAAAGCCTGGCTGAGAATGTAGTAGTAAACCTGATCATTTACCTGATAGCCAGCTGCCTGATAGCTCTGAGCAATGTTAGATGTTGCTGTATAGAACTTTGAACCTGGTTCATAAGTGATTTTCTGGCCGTTGTATGAACCGAATGTATTGATGTGTCTCTTATTGAAGAAAGATTCAAAAATTGCGCTTGCTCCGAATGGGAGGAAAACGAGGGCAGAAATGATGAGGATTATAACTGCTCCGATTTTTGAATTTTCCTTTTTAGATTTCTTTTCTGGGAAATTAATTACTTCGCTCATGGAATTGAATCGTCCTTTTTAATATTTTCTTTTGTTTCGCCTGAATACTGTTTTCAAGGTCTATCCATTTTATCATTGTAAAATTAGTGCGTCAATCAGAGAAAAGAATTGTTTTTCAAATCTGCAATTTCCCCTGTTTTCTGTGGTCCAATGTGATAGATTTTTTCAATTGAAATGTGGTAAACTCCTTGCAATTCGCAAATACTATTTTGGAGACTATATATGAACATCAAGAATCTTGAAAAGACACTTTCTGAAAATGAATATCCTGGACGTGGAATCGTAATCGGCAAGTCTGAAGATGGAAAATACGCTGTTTCTGCATATTGGATCATGGGGCGCAGCGAAAACAGCCGCAACCGCGTTTTTGTTGAAGACGGGGAAGGACTGCGCACTCAGGCTTTTGATGAATCAAAAATGGTAGATCCTCATCTTATAATTTACTGGCCTGTTCGCGTTCTTGGAAACAAGACAATCGTAACAAACGGTGACCAGACAGATACCATCAATGACGGGCTCAAGGACGGAAAGACTTTTGAACAGTCCCTTCTTAGCCGCGAATTCGAAGATGATGCTCCAAACTACACTCCACGCATTTCAGGACTCATGAATGTAGAAGGCGGAAAATTTGACTTTTCCATGTCAATCCTCAAGAGTGACAGCGGCGACGGTTCGAGATGCAACCGCTATACTTATGATTACAGCAATCCAAAGGAAGGCGTAGGTCGCTACATCCACACATACATGGGCAACGGTTCTCCACTTCCTAGTTTTGAAGGGGAACCTGAACTTGTTGAACTCAAGGGTGATATTGACGAACTTACAGATAAAATCTGGAACAGCCTCAATGCTGACAATAAGGTTTCGCTTTTCGTTCGCTACATAGACATTGCTACAGGCAAGTACGAAAGCCGCATCGTAAATAGAAACAAGTAATGCTTTGTTTGGATAAACTATTGGATGTTTGTATAGCAGTCAGCTTAGGCCGGCTGCTTTTTTATTTTTTTTCACCGTCAAGGAGGGCAAGCATTTTCTTGAAGGCAGAGTCTTCCTTTTTTAGTTCCTTGCTTCCTCGGGTAATGTTGCAGAGTGATATGTTGTATTTCTTTGCTATTTCACGTTGAGTTGTTCCGGCCCTGAGTTCTTTTACCAGGCTCCATCTTTTTGAAAAGTCATTCAACTCTGATTTGGTGAAAAGACAGCCGAAGAATTCGTATACAAGGTCCTGATCCTGGCTTTTTACTATGAGCCTGCAAATTTCACGGATCACTTCTTCCGGTGTTGGTTTGTTTTCTGTATCTGCCATCTGGATCCCCTTTGTTATACTTGATGGAAACAGTATAGACTAAAACTTCAGGAAATGAAAGTTGAAAATAAAAAAAAAGACCGGCTTTTACGCCGGCCATGCCATTACTGACAACCGGGTGTCAATGGGTGGGAGGGGATAAAATTGAACACCCGGTACATTATATATCGGCCCTGACCCCGAAAATCTTGAATGTTTTTTCAATATATTTTAGAGATTTCTGTCAGTCTTCAACTTCGTTGACCTGGGCTTCAAGATTGATCGCAATGTTGTAGCTTCTTCCGTTGGATACCGTTACTGAGCGTACAATCTCATAGTCGCCTACGATGAACTTTACGGTGTGGTCTCCCTGTGTTGTGTGGAAGGCTTCGACCGGAGCCTTGTATTCAGTGTCGTCAAAATAAATCTTTGTGTTCTCTGGAGCCACCAGGCGGATTATTGGCTTTATGTCGCGGAATGAGAGCTTTACTTCAGTTGTCTTTGCCTGTTCGACCGTGACGGTGCGAACTTCATTGCGGTAACTGTCGCTTACAATGCTTATGTTGTGGTCTCCTGTGTCTGAAAGCAAGCCTTTCCCCGTAATGGATTCAGTGTCCACCTGTTTGCCGTCAACAAAAACGGAGTAGGAGTCTGGTTCCTTTCCTGCAGGTCCTGTTGCCTTTACGGAAATGAAACCCTTGTCTATGAGGATTGGTTTTGCAGATACCGATAGCCTTGCGTTCATGAGTTCATCGCTGACCCCTTTCATTACAAGCTGGAACCTGAGGAAAACAAAGCCGCTGGATTTCTGGGCGATGAAATCTGCCAGGTGGGAGTAGGCGTCCTTTTTGATTGTATTGTTCTTTTCCAGTGGAACAAGGAGGGTCAGGCTAAGGCTGTCAAAGGTTCCTGTTTCTGCTCTGTTTCCGCTGTAGTCTATTATGCTGGTTTCAGGTTTTGGCGAAATGGAAGAGTAAAGGGACCATGCAACGCTGTCCCTCCATTCAGCAACTACTTTGGGAATCTTTATGTTGATTTCTATTCCCTGAATGAAGGTTTGGTCCTTTGGAAGCATTATGGCAATACTGTCATTCACCGAAGCCTGCTCTGTTTTCCTGTCAAAGTAATCTTCAAGTTCAATTATCTTTGCCCTATGGGTCCTGAAATTTTCTGCGTGTAAGGCAGCGGCAATTGCAAATGTTCCTAAGAGAAAGAGTCGCCTTGTAAATGTCGTTACTGAATTAAGTTCAGCCATATTTAGAGTATAGTATTTATGTATCGTGAAAACTAGTTTAAAAGCCCTAAAATAAAGGAATTTGGCTGTAAATATGGAGATTTTTTGTTTTTTTCCGGGGAAAATCACTTTTTCAGGTAGTTTTCAGGGTTTAAGGAAGAACCGTTCTGTGTAACCTCAAAATGCAGGTGTGGTCCGGTAGTAAGTCCCGTCATGCCTACGGTTCCAAGTTTCTGTCCCGTAACCACTTTCTGATCCTTTGCTACGGTAATTGAATCCATGTGGGCATAGAGGCTTTCCATACCGTTGGGATGGCGGATTATTACGTAATTGCCGTAAACAGGATTTCCCTCTACTGCATGCTTTACGAAACCTTCCCTGCAGGCAAGAATTTTGGATCCTCTGGCTGCCGCAAGGTCGATTCCCCTGTGCATTTTCCATTTGCCGCTAATAGGACTTACCCTCATGCCATAGGCAGAAGTAAGGACACTTTTTTCAAGGGGCATGCTCATTCCAGGATTAAGAAAGTAAGCCCTCAGTGAACTGCTGAATTTTTTCTGCGGGAGAAAATAGAAGGTCCTGCCGCCGTATGCAACGGTTACTGTAGTTTCATCTATGAACTCTGAGTTTTCGTTAGCAAGGAGAACCTCAAAGGAATTGTCGGGCTTTAGCGGAATGTAAAGTCCGTCTGAAGAAGGCAGGAGTATGGTTTTGCCTGCAATTGGCATTTTGCTTTCTGAAAATGAATTCAAGGTCGCAAGGGTGTCTTGCCTGATGGAGCACCTGGAGGCAATCGAAATAAGGGTTTCGTCTTGCTTTGTCTTATATTTATAGAAAAATATTTCTGGTTTCTGACCTTTGAAATAACTTCTGTTGGAGTTTTGTACATCCTGCTGGTATTGGGCAAAAAGATGATTTGAGGATTTGAGTTCTTCAATGACAGGGTAAAAAGGTTCTGCCGGTTCCTGTTCTGCGTAAATTACCTGCAGACTTGAAAAAAGGAGGGATGCTTTCAGTGTTGTTGCTAATAATGTTCTCTTAAAGTTCATGGAGTTTTCGGCAAAAAAAAACGGCTTCCGGGTATTAAAACACAGAAACCGTTTTATTCTGGACTATTGAAGAATTATTCTTCAGCAATAGCTTCACAAGGACATGCACCAGCACATGCTCCGCATGATACGCAAGAAGCAGCGTCGATTACGCGCTTGTCGTTTGCTTCGCTGATTGCTCCAGATGGACATTCGCCTTCACATGCACCGCAGTTGATGCAAGCTTCTGAATTGATTTTGTAAGCCATATAGTAACCTCAATATAAAGATATATAGAGTATAGCATAAGATGGGGTTTTTTGCAAATTGCAAAATTTTTAATAATTGTGATAAAATCACTTGCGAAACATGAGTAATGTTCATAAATTCTTTAGGAAACGTGCAGGAAATTTATTTTTACGGTTATTCATATATAGGTATCCGTAAATTGTGCGTTGTGCATTGGATTCCGTAATTTTTTTAGTGGGTAGGATATATATGGCAAAGACAGAAGAAAAAGCTCCTGTGGACATGTCTGAAAAATTGAAGGCTCTGGAAGCAGCCCGCCTTCAGATTGAAAAGCAGTTTGGTACAGGCTCCCTCATGAAGCTTGGTACAAAGGCTGACTCTACTGCAATTGATGTTGTTCCTTCGGGTTCAATTCTCCTTGATGAGGCTCTTGGCGTAGGTGGTTATCCTCGCGGCCGCATCATCGAAATGTATGGACCTGAAAGTTCTGGTAAAACAACCCTTGCCCTTCATGCAGTTGCAGAAGCACAGAAACTGGGAGGCATTGCAGCCTTCATTGATGCGGAACATGCCCTTGATCCGGTTTATGCAAAGAACCTTGGCGTTAATATTGATGAACTTTGGGTTTCCCAGCCTGATACAGGTGAACAGGCCCTCGAAATCTGTGAAAACCTTGTTCGTTCCGGGGCGGTGGACATCATCGTAATCGACTCTGTTGCGGCCCTTACTCCACAGAAGGAAATTGAAGGTGAAATGGGTGACAGCGTGATGGGTGTACAGGCCCGCCTCATGTCACAGGCTCTCCGTAAACTTACTGCAATCGTAGGCAAGTCAAAGTGTATCGTTGTCTTCATCAACCAGATCCGCATGAAGATTGGCGTTATGTTCGGAAATCCTGAAACAACCACTGGCGGTAATGCCCTCAAGTTCTATTCTTCCATCCGTCTTGAAATCCGCAGAATCGAAACAATCGACGGCAAGGGGGATGACGAAGCCCTGGGAAACCGTGTTCGCTGTAAGATCGTAAAGAACAAGGTTGCGCCCCCATTCCGCAAGGTTGAACTTGACATCTACTTTGGAAAGGGTGTTTCTGCCTCTGCCTCAATCCTGGATTCTGCCGTTAAGCACGGACTTATCGACAAGCGCGGTGCCTGGTATACCCGTGGAGAAGAAAAGGTTGGTCAGGGTAAAGAAAATGCCGTTAACTTTATCGAGTCGAACCCTCAGTATCGCATTGAGCTTGAACAGACAATCCGAGAAAAACTTTTCCCTGGACAGGTTCTCCGAACAAAGGAAGGGGAAGTTGTTACGAAGGAACAGATTGCGGCTTATGAACAGCAGATGCGTGAAAAGGGTGTAGGGCTTGGCGGTGCTCAGCCAGAAAAGCCTGCGGAAACAGCTGAAGTTACTGCTGCCCCTGCTGTTGAAGCTCCTGCAAAGACTGCAAAGACAAAGACATCGTCCCTTGCAAAGGCTGCTGCAGAAGACAAGCCTATGCCAGAGGAACTTTTCTAAAATATGTTTGTCGTCCTGGGCCTTGGTTCAAACAGATCCTTTGAATCTCTTTCATGTACGGAACTTCTTTCAATGGCAATCAAAAGAATAGGCGGTTTTGTAGAAAAGCTTTGTGTTTCTTCCGTCTACAGAACTGCCGCCATGTATGTGACGGATCAGGACGATTTTTACAATATGGTTGTTGCCGGAGACTTTCGGGGCACCCCTAGGCAGCTTCTAGAAAAAATCCATGCTGTGGAAGCTGAACTTGGACGCGACAGGACTAAAGAATTCAGAAACGGTCCTCGTTCCATCGATATTGATATTGAAATCTTTGGAAAAGAGTCTGTTAACGAAAGTGACCTTGTCATTCCCCATGAAAGATTGACAGAAAGGGCTTTTGTTATGAAACCTTTGCTTGAAATACTTCAAATCATGGAGAAAAATGCCGATAAAAGAATTACGGATATTCCCTTTTCTTCAGATTTCCTTTATGGAAAACTGTCTGAACTTGGGGAACAGCGCATTGATTTATTATCCGTGTAATTTTTTATACCTGCGGAGTCGGCATCATGGAAGAAGAAGCAATTGTAGAAACAAAAAAGAGAAAGTTTGCTGTAGGCGAAGTCTTTGACGGACCCCTTGATTTGCTCTGGAGCCTTATAAGCGAAAACAAGATCAACATCAACGATATCCCTATTTCAGAAATCACGGAACAGTTTCTTGATTACCTGGACTACGCAGTGGAACTTGACCTTCATGACCTTAGTGATTTCTATCTTTGGGCAGCAAAACTTTGCAGCATAAAGAGCCGAATGCTTCTTCCTGTCGAAGTTCGCCTTAACGATGGTGACAGCATGGAAGATCCTCGAGCCGAACTGGTTGAACAGCTTATTGAATACCAGAGGTTCAAGAAGCTTTCCATGCTTATGGAAGAAAGGGAAGAGCAGAGCGAATGGAGCTTTGAACGCAAGAAAATTGAAAGGACACTTCCTTTTGGTGACGACGAATCCCAGTGGAAGAAAATGGATACATGGGCTCTTCTTGAAGACATGCAGAAGATTTTCCGTAATATCACCAATGTGAATCCTGATGGATATGTCATTGAAAAGGATATGGAAATTGCACCTAACGAGAAGATTGCCCTCATACAGGAACTTCTGGATAAGAATGGCGCCTGCATGTTTACCGAGCTTATTACCAGAAAAGGCAATGAACTTGACGTGATTTGTGCATTTATGGCAATCTTGGAAGCCGTAAAACTGAAAATGGCAGACATTTATCAGAACAAAATGTTTGGAGATATTAAAATATGCAAGAAGGAAGCAGCGTAGACAAAACAGAAAATGCAGAGGTTAAGGTTGAAGAAACTGTTTCAACTGAAACTTCCGCAGGAAAGCCAACTGCTGAAAATGATGCTAATACCCTCGGACTCAAATTCGAGGGCAATGTGGTAGAAGATAAAAATACAGATGTAAAAACAGAAGAAGAATTTGAGGAAGAGGAAGACGAGGAACTTGCCGCCCGCCGTGCAAACCTTAACCTTGATACGGAAACAGCTCTCCTGGAAACCGTATTCTTCCTTGAAAGCGAACCTCAGACGATTGAATCCCTTTCTAAAATTACAAAGCTTGCAACTCATGTAGTTGAAGAGTGCCTTGGAAGACTAAAGGAAAAATATTCAAATGCAGACAGTGGCATTGAACTTTCCCAAATGCTTGGCGGATGGATTCTGACACCAAAGAGGGAATGCTTTGATTTCGTAAAAGAAAGATATGGCAAGAAGAACGAAGGCAAGCTTTCCAAGTCTGCCATCGAAACCCTTTCCATCATTGCTTACAGTCAACCAATTACCCGCGCAGAAATTGAAAGCATCCGTCATGTCAATGTAGACAACATGATGCGCATTCTTTTGGACAGAAAATTTATCTGCGAAAAGGGAAAGAAAGATATTCCTGGAAAACCAACCATGTACGGTACAACAAATGAATTCCTTGAATTCTTCCACCTCCAGTCAATCAACGATTTGCCAAAGCTGGACGACAGCGAAAACGAGAGGTTCCTCAAACTTGCAAAGTAACGATCAGAACATTCAGAAGGAAGAAATGCGCCTGCAGCAATACATGGCCCGCTGTGGTGTTGCGAGTCGCCGTGCCAGCGAAGAAATCATTATTAGCGGCAGGGTAACTGTAAACGGGGAACTGGTAACAACTCTTGGAACAAAGGTTTCAGCGAAGGATGAGGTTTGTGTTGACGGTAAGAAAATTGCATTGGAAGAGACAAAGCGCTACATCATTCTTAACAAGCCTGCAGGTTATGTTTGCTCTTCTTCAGATGAGAAAGGGCGACCAATAGCCCTTGACCTTCTCAAGGAAAAATACAGCGAAAGACTTTATAACGTTGGCCGTTTGGACATGTTTTCCTGCGGTCTCATAATCTATACCAACGACGGCGATTTTGCCGCCCGCCTTTCCCATCCAAGTGCAGAACTTGAGAAGGAATACATTGTTGATACGAGTACAGCCATGCCTAGGGAATTGGCAGATGATTTTATGAAGGGAGTAAGAATCGACGGTATCTTCTATAAATGTATAGATGCCCGTGAATTGAATTCCCACAGAATGAGAATTGTTCTGGCGGAAGGAAAAAACAGGGAAATCCGCCGTGTTTTTGAAAGCCGTGAAGTTGGAATCAGAAGCCTTATGCGTATCCGTATCGGTTGCGTTGGAGTAGGTGACCTTCAGTATGGACAGTTCAGGGAACTTTCCCAGGACGAGGTAAAGGCCCTGCTTAAACTTTGTAAAAATTAGTTTGGGAGATACAAAATGGTAGTAGCTATTGACGGACCGGCAGGAACAGGAAAAAGTACTGTAGCCCACAGGGTTGCAGAAGAACTTAACCTCACATTCTTGAACAGCGGAAGTTTTTACCGTGCACTTACCCTTGCTGCAATTGATGCAGGTGTTAGTGTGGATGATGCAGATGCAGTTCTTGAACTTGCAAAGAAACAGAAACTCGATTATGTGGATGCACACCTTATCCTCAATGGAAAGGATGTTGACGATCAGCTTCATCAGGACAAGGTTGATGCAAATGTTTCAAAGGTATCGTCAATCATACCTTTGCGCCATCTTGTAAACGACAGGATGCGTGAAATCGTAAAATCCCTCAACATTATATGTGAAGGCCGTGACATGACTACAGTCGTATTCCCTCAGGCCGAATACAAGTTTTACCTTGATGCCAGCATTGATGTTCAGGCTCAGCGCCGATTTGACCAGGGTTGCTCAGGACTTACACTGGAGGAAGTTAAGGCTGCCATAATCAAGCGCGATGAAATGGACAAGAATAAGGCGGAAGGCGCATTGAAGAGAGCGGACGATGCACAGTATATCGATACATCTGACTTGACGATAGACGATGTTTGTGCCATAATCGTTGGCAAAATTAAATCATAAAGGGTTTGCTATGGAAAAGGAAGTGGAAAAGAATGTAGCTCATGGCTCAGAGAGCATTCACTCACAATTAGAAGCATCATTAAACAAAATGGAGCCAGTTGAAGACGGTGCCAATGTGAAGGCTACTGTTGTTGCTGTAACAGATGACACAGTATTCGTAGATGTTGGCTGTAAATCAGAAGGAAAGATTCCTGTATCTGAATTTGCCGGAGAATTGCCTAAGGTAGACGACGAAATCACAGTTTACCTCGTAAGCCAGTTCGGAAAGAACGGCCCAGTTGTTTCAAAGCAGAAGGCAGATGAAAAGCGTCTTTGGGAAGAATTTAAGGTAGCTGCAGAACAGAACACACCTGTAGACGGAACAATTTCTTCCGTAACAAAGGGTGGATATTATGTTAACCTTGGTGGCGGAATCAGTGCATTCCTCCCAATCAGCCAGGCTGATGCACAGAAGGTTGAAAAGGAAGACAAGCTTGTCGGCGTTAAGTCAAAGTTTTATGTTGTTCGTCTTTACAGCCAGAACGGCAAGCGCAATGTAGTTGTTAACCGCCGCAAGTATCTTGAAGAACAGATCAACGTTAACCGCGACAAGTTCTTTGAAACAATCAAAATTGGTGACACTGTAAAGGGTGTCGTTAAGTCATTCACAAGCTTCGGTGCTTTCATCGACCTCGGTGGATTTGACGGTCTCCTCCATATCAATGATATGTCATGGGGTCATGTAACTCGTCCAAAGGATTTTGTAAAGAAGGGTCAGGAAATCGAACTTAAGGTTATCCGCCTTGATCCAGAGGGAAAGAGAATCAACCTCTCCCTCAAGCACTTTGCAGAAGATCCATGGGTACACTTTGAAGAAAAGTATCACCTCAATGACATCGTTGACGGAAAGGTTACTAAACTTACAGACTTTGGTGCATTCATCGAACTTGAAGAAGGTATCGAAGGTCTTGCTCACATTTCTGAATTCAGCTGGACAAAGAAAATTTCTAAGCCATCTGACATGGTAAAGGAAGGCGACGAACTCAAGTGCATGATTCTTGGCTATGACATTCAGGAAGGACGTGTGTCACTTGGTCTCAAGCAGGTAACTGCTAATCCATGGGATTCACTTTCTGAAAAATATCCTGTAGGAACAAAGGTTAACGGTAAGGTTGTTAAGATTACTAATTCAGGTGCATTCGTTCAGCTTGAAGAAGGAATCGATGCATTCCTCGCTGGCGAAGACCTTTCATGGACAAAGAAAATCAAGCATCCTGGCAGTGAAATCAAGGTTGATCAGGAACTGGAAGTTATCGTTACAGAATGTGATGTTGAAAGCCACAGAATCCGCGTAGGCGTTAAACAGCTTACAGACAATCCTTGGAAAGCATTCGCTGCTGAATACAAGGTTGGCGGAACTCTCGAAGGTGAAGTTACATCTATCAACGACTTCGGTATTTTCGTAAAGGCTCCTAATGGAATCGAAGGTCTTGTTAACAAAGCAAACCTTAGCGATGACCGTGAAGTTCCATTCGAGGAAGCTGTTAAGAAGTACAATGTTGGCGACAAGGTAAATGTTTATGTTGTTTCAATTGATGTAGAAAAGGAACGCGTTGCTTTCTCTGTAAAAGAATACAAGAGGGCACAGGACCGTGCTGAAATTTCACAGTACATGTCTTCCAGCAACGACGATGCTGCATACACAATTGGTGACAGCCTTAAGGACCAGCAGTAACAATTAAAATTACTTACTATCTATAGAGGTACCTATCGATGAGTGACAAAGTTATCAAGTTTGACAGACTGAAATCACTTGTCGATAGGTATTCTATTTTAAACAACAGTATCAATGATCCAGATGTTCTGTTGAATTCACTCCTTGATTCGATTAAATACCTTGTAAAATGTGATGCTGCCTATCTTTTGAAGCCGTCTAAAGATTCAAAGAATTTCGAATTTGCAATCTGCCTGGACGAATTTGGTGAAGAAACCAAAAAACTTTCTCTTGTAAAGGAGAGTGTTGCTGGTTGGGTAGCAGAGCATAACGAGACGGCAATCATAAATGACGTAAACAGCGATGCCAGATTTAACAGTAAGGTTCAGTCAAAATTTCCTTTTGAAATTTGTAATGTCATTGGATTTCCTTTGTCTGCTGAAGGCATTTGTTTCGGTGTCATTATGCTTGTCAATAAGCATGATGGACAGGACTTTACCGAAGAAGATTTGGCACTTGTAGACATTTTTGGTCATCAGGCTTCCATTGCGTATAAAAATGCCGTTAACCTAAAAAAAAGCCGAGATCAGCTTTCTCTTTTTAAGAATGCCTTTGAAACTGGAAAGGAATACCATCCCTTCATTGCAAAAAATCCGGTAATCATTTCCCTTATAGAAAACATAAAGCAGGCTTCTGCCATCAATTCTTCCGTTCTCATTACGGGCGAAAGCGGTGTAGGCAAGGAACTTTTTGCGGAACAGGTTCATCTTTTGAGTAATAGAAAGGATAAACCTCTTGTTCGCGTAAGCTGTGCTTCCCTTAATCCTACCTTGCTTGAATCTGAGCTTTTCGGGCATGTTAAGGGTGCCTACACGGATGCTGTTTCTGATACGAAAGGACGATTTGAAACAGCCAACGGAGGGACCCTCTTTCTCGATGAAATTGGAGAACTTCCGCTAAATCTTCAGGCAAAACTTCTTCGTGTTCTTCAGGAAAAGAAATTTGAAAGGGTTGGTTCCAGCGAAACCATCTGCGTTGATGTAAGGATCATTGCGGCTACAAACCGTGACCTTGAACAGATGATTGCAGAGGGATCCTTCAGAAAGGACCTTTATTTTAGACTTAATGTTCTTCCTATCGCAGTGCCTCCATTGAGAAACAGAAGGGATGAAATTACCGATCTTGCCATGTTCTTCATGAACAAGTCCGAAACCCATAAGGGGTTCAAGGGCTTTTCTAATGAAGCAAAGAGAGCCATGTTGAACTATATGTGGCCGGGGAACATCCGCGAACTTGAAAATACTGTTGAAAGGGCCTGTATCTTTGGTACTCCGCCATTCATCAAGGTTGAAGACTTGCGTCTTTCTGTTGACAATCCTGTTGTTCAGAAATCCGCTGCAGAGGTTTTACCGTCAGTTGAAAATGTCCTCGGTGAAGACAGAACTTTGAAGACTGCCTTGAATCAGTTTAAGAAAGAATACATCACCAAAATACTCAATGAAACTGGATGGAACCAGACGGCTGCTGCAAGAATCCTTGACATTCAGAGAACCTATGTTTCAAAACTTATGGTTGAACTTGGAATAAAGAAATAGCATGGCTTTCTAGTCTTGAAACACAAACCCCTTTTATATATAATATTTAAACTATTTGAAAAAATATTGGAGTCGAAAATGGCAGATATTAAGAAAGAATCAACAAACTCTAAACTTGAAAACTTCATCTTCAAAAATAGAAAGGCAATTATTACTGTTGCAGGTGTAGCAATCGTTGCTGCAGTTGCAGTATGTGTTGTGGTTGGAATTAAAGATGTACAGGCAAGGAAGGGGCTTGCTGCAGTAGACCAGATTGAATTTGAATACACAGTAAAGTCTGCAGAACTTTCTGATTCAGAAATTTCAGCAAGACAGGACAAGGCACTTTCAGCAATTGAAAGCCTCTGCACCAAGTCTGGTATTGTTGGCGTTCGTGCAAACATGCTTTGTGCTGACATTAATTTTGAAAAGAAGAATTATGCTGAAGCTCTCAATGCTTACCTTGCTGCTCTTGAAAAGGGCAAGAAGAGCTATACTGCTGCAATCTGCAAGTACAATGCCGCAGTTTGTCAGGAAGAACTTGGTAAGAATGAAGAAGCAGTAAAGACTTTCATCGACGCTGCAGAAACAAAGGATTTCTTCCTTGCTTCACATGCTTTTTTCAATGCTGCAAGAATCCAGGAAACTCTTGGCCTTGTAAATGAAGCTGCAGAAACATATAGAAAAGTTACAGAAAAGTACAATGATCCTTGGTCAAACCTCAGCCAGAGCAGACTCATCGATCTTCAGTCAAAGAATAAGATTGACTGATAAAGTCATTTGATGTTCAATAACAGGTAAGCAGATATGTGCGGTATATTTTTCAATAGAAAATTTTCTTCCGTTTCAGTCTGCTTTTTTTTATTCTCGTTTCTTTTTTCAGCCTGTGGTCTTGAAAACCTTGTCTTCCTTAATCCGCCAGAAAATGTTGTAGAAGTAAACTTTGGAAATGATAACCGAGTACTTGATGAAATCCGGTTTGTCACAGGTGATAATTCTGGAGTTACTGATTTCAATTTTCAGGGAACAGCAATCTACTATAAAATTTTTGACGACGAGCAGGCTGCCCGTGATTCCTATAACTACATTACAAGCAATAATAGTTCCAGTGATATTTCTGCAGCTGCAAGCAGTATCATAAATGCAAAGAAATATTCTCCATTGATTTCTGAGCTCTCGACTAGTTCAGTGCTTGTAGCCGGAAACAGCGTAAATGTTAGAATAAGGTTGAACAGGGTCGGAAAAGGGGAAGAGTACCCAAGCGGCATCTTCATCAATGATGTTTTTCAGTCTTATCCTAGAAGACACTATCAGGCTGGTGCAAAAAAACTGGGGTTTGAATTTTCAAGGGGTAAATATAAAGATAAAAATCCGATTCCTCAGCAAACTGATTATGATGTTTCTATGAGAAGTGCTTCCAACAATGATGGAAAATGGTATGTCGATTTGTGGGCATTTTCACAGGGCTTAGACAATAGCTATACATATTCTTATAGCCGTGCCGTTCACCTTGGCTGCATAAAAATCGAAGAGAGTGAATACGATAACTAGGATTTCAGTAATCCTTCAAGCCACCTGGAAGCGTCTTCCATTTTTTCTTTAAGTTTGTATGGTGGATTCATTATAAACATTCCGCTTCCATAAAGATGAGGTCCCGCTTCTTCCTTCATTTCATCAGGATTTCGTACAATCAGTTCTACCTTAAAACTTTCACAAGGAATTGTACCAAGCTTTCCAAAATCTTCAAGTTCCGTAAGCATCTGTGTGGTTTCATTTTTTCGTCTTGCAATGAGTGGATACCAGAGTGCGATGATTGCGGTGTTCCATTTCTTTCTTGCAGTTTTAAGTGCGTCAGTAACTTTCCTGTAGTCATCTGCATCTTCATAGCTTGGGTCTGCAATAATCAGTCCCCTTTTAATGAGCGGCGGAGTAAGGAAATCTGCTGCCTTATAGGAATCATCTTTATGGATTTTAGGCTGAACAGCTGTTTTTGCAAGGCCTTCTGCAACATGAAGGGGCATGCTCATATTGTTTACGAGACTTTCTAATGCCTGCGGATGTTTTTCAACCAGATGGATCTGATCTCCTTTGCGCGCATAAAGCCTCTCAAGTTCAGGTGTACCCGCATATAGCCCTTGTTCAAGGTATGCAGATTCTTTCTGTAGGTAAGTTCCAACTGCTTCAGGACAGCTTGAAAGGGAAAGGGATTTGAGGTATTGGATTCCTGATTTTGCTTCGCCTGTTTTAATGGCCCTTTCGTCATTCAGGTTGAATACTCCAGCGCCTGCGTGGAGGTCAATTACTGTGAAAGGCTTTTCTTTTTTGCAGAGGGATTCAAGAATCATACAAAGGCAGGAATGTTTTAAGATGTCTGCATGGTTTCCTGCATGGTATTCGTGCTGATAGCTTAGCATAGATCGTCACATTCCTTCAGCCAGATGGCTGCACTAGCATCGCTTGGCATTCTCCAGTCGCCGCGAGGAGAAAGATTTACTGTTCCAACCTTTGCACCGTCAGGCATGCAGCTCCTCTTGAACTGCTGTGAGAAGAACCTTCTGTAGAATGACTTGAGCCATTTGAGGATGATGGTCTTTGTATAAACAAGATCTGTACCTTCTGCCTTCTTGCCTTCAAGGGCCTGGCATGCAAGATAATAGATTTTCTTTGGACTGAAGCCCCAGCGAAGAACATAGTAAAGGAAGAAGTCGTGGAGTTCATAAGGACCTACAAGTTCTTCTGTTTTCTGACTGATATTTCCGTTTTCAGGTGGCAAAAGTTCGGGACTTACAGGAGTATTTAGAATGTCGATGAGGACTTTGGAAAGTTCACCATTGCCCCGTTCAAGTACATCGTCTGCAAACCATGCAACAAGATACCTCACAAGGGTTTTGGGAATGCTGGAATTTACTCCGTACATGGACATGTGGTCCCCATTGTATGTACACCAACCAAGGGCAAGTTCACTAAGATCTCCTGTGCCGATTACTATTCCACCAGTCTTGTTTGCATAGTCCATGAGAATGTAGGTACGGCCGCGAGCCTGTCCGTTTTCGTAGGTAATGTCGTGAACCTTTATGTCGTGGCCAATGTCTTCATAATGTTGGGTAACGGATTTCTTTATGTCTATTTCCTTGAGGGTAGCGCCAACTTTTTCTGCAAGAAGACAGGCGTTTTTGTAGGTTCTGTCAGTTGTTCCAAAGGCAGGCATTGTGATTGCGTGGATGTTCTTTCTGTCCAAATCGCATTTGTCAAAGGCTCTTGCTGTAACAAGGAGGGCAAGGGTACTGTCCAATCCTCCGCTCAAACCGATGACGGCACTTTTTGCATTAATGTGGCGCAATCTTTTTGCAAGTCCTTCAGACTGCATTTCAATTACTGCAAGACATCTTTCCCTTCTTTTGTTTTCGTCTGAAGGAACAAATGGGTGTGGATCGATAAAGTCCAAAAGTTTTTCCTTTGATTTTGGCCCAAGCTTGTTGTCGCTGAAATCAGTGTAGATGATTCTGTAATCGCCGGAAAGATATTTTGCTCCCTGTGTAAAGGTTGTTGACTTGAGTCTGTCCTGCATGATTTTTTCAAGGTCCAGGTCTGCAACGAATAGTTTGCCTGTGTCTTCAAAGAGATTGCTTTCTGACTTTACAGATCCATTGAGGCAGATAAGGTCATGGCCGCTGAAAACCATGTCAGTTGTGCTTTCGTCGTGTCCTGCATTTGCGTAAATGTATGCACCCATAATTTTTGCAGAGTGGGCTGAAACAAGCATTTTTCTGTAGTCAGCTTTTCCTGCAACTTCATTTCCCGCACTTAAATTTGCGATGATGGTTGCTCCGTTGAGGGCATGGCGGGTAGAAGGTGCAAAAGGAACCCAAAGGTCTTCGCAGATTTCGCAGGCAATTTTAATCGAACTGTCGCTGGAATCCTGGATGATTATGTCAGTTCCAAAAGGAATGTTTTCAAATCCCTTGGAAAGAGTAATTTCTGTTGTTCTTCCGTTCCATGAGGCAAACCATCTGTCTTCGTAGAATTCACCGTAATTCGGAATGAATGTTTTAGGAACGATGGCAAGGATTTTGCCGTGATGAACAAAGGCTGCGCAATTATACCTGCTGCCTTCGTAGGATAGGGGAAGTCCGACTGCAAAGAGAACTGAAGTTGCCTTTGTTTTTTTTGCAATGCTTACGAGGCTTTCAACGGCTTTTGTTTCAAGAGTCTTTTGCTGAAAAAGATCCTGACATGTGTAACCTGTAATTGAAAGTTCTGGAAAGACAAGAAGATTAACGCCGGAGGCATTCGCCTTTTTTACGAGGTCTACAATGGATTTTTCATTGGTTGAAGTATCTGCAACAGTAAGGGCAGGACTTGTACATCCTGCTCTGAAATAGCCGTAATTCATGCGGTTATTATACTGTTTAGATGTCACCTTGCAAAGTGAGAAACAATGTCATCCTTGCTTGCTGCAAGAAGATCATATACATCAGGGCGGAAAGCATCCTTGTCTTCGTCAATTTTTCCCATTGCCCTATGGTAATCTGCTTCTGTAATTTCTTCGCTGTTACCATCAAAGAAATTCTGACAGAACTCAATGGCAATGGCAGTCATCTGTGTGTAGATGTTGTTGATTGTTGTTTTGAGTCCATGAGGCATGCCTCGTCCGTCGTAGCGTTCGTGGTGATGCATACAGATGTCGGATGCAATCTTCACGAAGAATGCTACGTTAGGGTTTGAGTTTACTGCTACAAGGTCAGCACCGGCGATTGTATGTGTTGCAGGAATTTCATCAATGTCTGCCTGTGAAACAACCTTGAACTTTTCCTGGTGAACGATGGCTCGTCCAATGTCATAGAAATAGGCTGCCTGGCTGATGATTTCGATTGCTTCCGGTGTAAGGTCACGGGGAGCCTTGATTGCAAAATAGTTTTCAAGGAGGATATGAACGATTTCACTTACATGGATGTAAAGGGCATCGTTCTTCTTTTCTGCCATAAGGTAAGTGAGGTATACGCGGCGAAGTTTTTCTGCGTATACGGCTGTTGCACGAAGGTCATTGTCTGTGATTGCTCCGTTTGTGTTTACTGCAACTGAACTTGCAGCAGGAATTTCTGGCTTCGAAGCGTAGAGGGCCTTGAGCTTAGTAAGAACCTGATCCTTGTCATAAGGTTTCTTGAAGAAGCCTGAACATCCGAAGTTTGCGGCCTTTATGATGTTGTTTTTCTGTGCTTCTGCAGATATAAGGAGGATTTTCATGCCTGCGTGGCGTGATTTGTCCAAAAGACTGAGGACTTCAAAACCTCCAAGTCCAGGCATGTTTATGTCAAGGATAAGACCGTCAATTTTAAGGGTCGGATTATTTAGAATTTCAAGGGCCTGATAGCCAGAATCTGCTTCAATTACATTGTAAAAAGATGACAGAATATTTTTAAGGATGGCACGGTCGATTTCAGAGTCATCAACAATAAGTAAAGTTGTCATATTATCCCTCAGTTTTCAAATATAATGCAATAATTCCATATTTCAACTTTTTGTGATGAATTCAGATACTCCAATTATAGCAGAAATTTTAAATATGCAAAGTAAAATTCTTAAAAATATCTGAAACCAAACTTTTATGGGTAATGTTGTAGACTTTTTTTAAATTTGATATAATTCAATACTCTTTTTTTTTATAGGAATTTTATATGTCAGACGATTTGTCAAAAATGAGAAACATCGGAATCATGGCTCACATTGATGCCGGAAAAACAACAACAACAGAAAGAATCCTCTATTATTCAGGTAAAATTCATAAAATCGGTGAAATCGATGATGGCGCTGCAACCATGGACTTCATGAAGCAGGAACAGGAACGCGGCATTACAATCGCATCTGCCGCCATTACTACAGAATGGAAAGGCTACAAGATTAATATCATCGACACACCTGGTCATGTTGACTTCACTGCAGAAGTTGAACGCTCCCTTCGCGTTCTTGACGGTGCAGTTGCAGTAATTTGTGCCGTAGGTCATGTTCAGCCTCAGACAGAAACCGTTTGGAGGCAGGCTGATGAATTCAATGTTCCACGAATCTGTTTCGTAAACAAGATGGATAGAATCGGTGCAGACTTTTTTGCTGCCATGTCTGATGTAAAGGAAAAATTCGGCTGCGAAACTGTTGCCCTAGAAGTTCCTATTGGGGCAGGACAGAACTTTGAAGGCGTAATCGACCTTTTTGAAATGAAGGAAATCCGCTGGAATGAAGATGATGAAGGCGAAACTTTTGAAGTTACAGATTTGAGCGATGCAAACAAGGCCCTTGCTGAAGAATGGCGCGAAAAAATGATCGATGCCATTGCTTCCGTAGATGACGACCTTGGCATGCTCTATCTTGAAGGCGAAGCAATTACAAACGAACAGCTCAAGACTGCCTTGAGAAATGCCGTAATCGCAAGAAAGATTGTTCCTTTCCTCTGTGGTTCAAGCCGCCACAACCAGGGTATTCAGCCTTTGATTGATGCCATTACAGAATATCTTCCATGTCCAACAGACATTCCTCCTGCAAAGGGAATCCAGATCAAGAAGCACGAGGAAACAGATGTTGAGGTTCCTTGCGATCCAGATGCAAAGACTCCAATTGGTCTTGTATTTAAAATTCAGTACGACAGGGAAGCAGGTATCCTTTGCTTTGTACGCATGTACTCGGGAAAGATTACTACAGGTTCCCAGATTTATAATGTTGCAAAAAAGAAGCGTGAACGAGTTAACAGAATCCTGCGTGTTAATGCAAACCATATGGAACAGATGGACAGCGTAAGTGCAGGTGACATTGCCGTTTTCGTAGGCCTCAAACTTGCTCAGACAGGCGACACCATTGGTAGCGAAGGAATGCCTATTCTTCTGGAAAGCGTAAACTTCCCTGAACCTGTCATTTCCATTGCCATTGAACCTGAAACATTAAGTGACAGCGACAAACTTAGGGAAACTCTTGAAATCCTTAGTCGTGAAGACCCGACATTTACATCCCGTGATGATGCAGAAACGGGACAGCTGGTTATCAGCGGAATGGGTGAACTTCACCTTGATGTTCTTGTTACCCGTATCCGAGATGACTTTAAGGTTGGGTGTCGCGTTGGTGCTCCTCAGGTTACTTATCGCGAAGCAGTCACAAGTTCTGCTGATTACACTGAAGAATACAGCCGTGTTCTTGCAGGAAAGGAAAATGCTGCGGGCCTTACAGTTCACTGCGAGCCTCGTGAAACAGGAAGCGGAAATCTTTATACATGTACCGTTACAGACAGCAATATTCCTGATGAAATTTACGAAGCAATCAAGAGCAGTATGGAAGCATGCTTCAACTCTGGTATCAAGTGGGGATATCCTTGTACTGATACAGCCATTACTGTTACAGGCATCAAGTATGATGAAACTACTGCATCTACATTTGCCTTTGAAGCAGCATCTGCTGAAGCCTTCGACAAGGTCTGCTGTTCTGCAAATCCTGAAATGCTTGAACCTGTCATGAATGTGGACATTGAAAGTCCAACTGAATTTGTCGGTGATGCCATGAGTCAGGTTACACAGCGTGGCGGAATGATCCAGAGCATGGAAGACAAGGCCGGAGGTTCCGTTGTTCATGCACAGGCACCAATGGCAAAGATGTTCGGCTTTACGACTACATTGCGTTCCGTAACCCAGGGACGTGCCAGTTTCGGCATGACATTCAGTCACTTCCAGAAAAAGACAAACTAAAAAAATATCTATGAAAATCTACCAGGGAGGAAAACCATGAAAAAATCTGTTCTATGCGTTACGGCCCTGGTAGAAACTTCTCCTCAGGCTTTGCCTTTAGGAGCGGCCTGCATCTGCTCTTCAATCAATCATTCAAAAGATACTAAAGATATTTTCTCTGCAAGACTTTTTGATTTTTCCCTTGAAGATAAATATGACCTTAATAAAATTGCAGGGAATATTTGCACCGAAAAAAATCTTTTTGCCATTTGTTTCAGCGTTTATGTCTGGAACAGAAAAGTCCTTGAAGAACTTAATAGCCTTGTAAAGAAGCTGCGTCCTGAAATCGTTACCATGGCAGGTGGTCCTGAAGTAACGGCGAATCCTTTCAGTTTCAATTCCTTTGACTGGCTTACGGCAGGTGAAGGTGAATGTTCCGTTGTTAATCTTCTTGCGTCTCTTGATTTGGGAACTGAAATTGACATTCAGGGGGTTTATAAAAATGACGGAAAGAACTTGGTTGAATCCTATGAAGGAAAGGCATTGCGTTCCATGCCATGTCCTGTTGAAAACCTTTCCTCTCCTTACCTTGACGGAACCCTTGATGTAAAAAAATATGGCGGTGCCTTGTGGGAACTTGCACGCGGATGTCCTTTCAAATGTTCATATTGCTACGAAAGCAAGGGTGAAAAGAAAATAAAGTATTTCCCCATGGAACGCATTGAAAAGGAACTGGATTATTTTCAGCGCAATAAGGTACCTCAGGTTTTTGTCCTTGATCCAACCTACAATGCAAGCAAACAGCGTGCCCTTGAAATGCTTAAGCTCATCAAGAAAAAGACTCCTGATACTTTTTTCTATTTTGAAGCCCGTGCGGAATTCATTGACCGTCAGCTGGCTAAAGCCTTTGCGGAAATTCCATGCAGCCTTCAGTTTGGACTTCAGAGTGCAGATGAAGAAGTCCTGAAAAAAGTAAACAGAACTTTCAATAAGAAAACTTTTCAGAAAAACATCGGTTACTTAAATGAAACGGGGGCCATTTTTGGGTTTGACCTTATTTATGGTTTGCCAGGTGATACTTTCAAGGGGTTTAAAAGCAGCATAGATTTTGCTTTGGCCCTCTATCCTAATAACCTTGAACTTTTCTGTCTTTCCGTTTTACCGGGAACAGATCTTGCAGACAAGGCAAAAGATCTTGGCCTTACATGGCAAAAGGAAGTTCCTTACCTGGTAACAGATTCAACGAGTTTTCATTCGGATGGAATAGAAAGGGCAAGAAGCCTTTCTTCGTGCATAAACTTTTTCTACAATGATGGCCGTGCCGTTCCTTGGTTCATGAATTTAATTCGTCCGTTGAGATTGAGGCCTTCGGAATTTTTTACGGAATTTGAAAAGTTCTGCTGGCAAAATGACATTGATTGCGAGTCAAATGATTTTGAAAAGATTACTCAAGTTCAGATTGATTTTATTTCCAAGGTTTATAAGGACCGTCATCAGGAAAAGATGATTCCTGCGGCAACTGATTTGATTTCAATTAACAATGCCTTGAGCCTTGTTACTGCAGAAGGGAAAGGATCTGTCCTTGAACTTTCCTATCATCCAGACGACCTTATGAGCGAATACGGTACGGACATTCTTTTCTTTTCGCAGAATGCAGGCCGATACAGAAACCGCACAAGGGTCTTTGGAAATAGAAATGGACCTGACTGGCAGGTCTTTAAAAAGTAGTCTTAGTAGTTGTACCATCCGCTTGCTGTCTGGTCTGCCATCTGGAGCAGAAGAACGAGTGGATTTTCAAGAAAGTTTGAATAGTTCATCATTTCAGTATCTGTAACATCGCTGAATCCCATGTGGCGGCTTACAGCTTCGATTACATGGCGTTTCTTAAGGTAACTTGGCATGGTTTCAAGAAGAAGAAGAACAGATTCGTTTCCGTGTCCAAGGTTTCTGTTTCCGTCTTTTACGGTAAAATATGGAGTCTTCTTCCAGTTTCCAAAAATGTCCTTTGTATTCCTGAAACTTGTCTGGTAAAACCCAGCCTTGCAGAAATCGTGGGCAATGGCCGAAACAAAAATGTCTTCTGCCTTAAATGTGTATTTTTCAGCGTGAACTGTTTTCATGAAATCAATGAAGAAGGCTCCTGTAAATTTAAGGGCCTGGTATGCCACCTGAAGGGAATGAACGCAAAGGCCACCTTCAAAATTTCCGTGGAATCTCGTTGAAGCTGGGGAAGTGTAGTACTCGTGCTGTTCCATCCACTGAAGGAAAGCTGCGCACTCTTCCTTGTTTTCAATGCATTTTTCTGCCATCTGCTTTATTGTAAGTTTGATTTTTTCAATGTCAAACCCATCGTTGGTTATCGGCGAGTTGTTGTCATATATTGAAATGAGATCGTTTACATCACACAAAAGTTTTTCAAATTCTTCTTTATTCATTTTTTACTCCAAATCTTATGTTTAATATAGTTTAAATGAGGTTCTTTGGCAAATGAGCGCTCTTCCCTGTTCTGAGGAACTGGTGTTTTTTATTTGACAATTCAAATTCTAAATATTGCTCTGTTTGAATTTTTCTCCCTTATATGATAAATTGAGTAGTATAATTTGGAGAATGCCATGTCTTTGTCTGATTTGTATAGGAAAGATTTCACTATATTTAAGGTACCTGAAAACGAAGGTGTAGTTTATCTCGATAATGCTGCAACTGCCCAGCGTCCTCAGTGTGTCATTGATGCAATTTCGGATTTTTATAATAAAGACAATGCCAATCCTTTGCGCGGTCTATATGGACTCAGTGTTCGTGCTACAGATGACTACGAAAACTCCAGGGCTGTTGTAGGTCAGTTCATCAATTCTTCCTGTGCTGAAGAAATCATTTTTACCCGCAATGCATCGGAAAGCCTTAACCTTGTTGCATATACTTACGGAATGCAGTATGTAAAGGAAGGGGATGAAATCGTCATCAGCTGCATGGAACATCATTCCAATATTCTTCCATGGCAGATGGTTTGCAAGGCAAAGAATGCAAAACTTGTTTGGCTTGAATGCGATGGCCAGGCTGTAATTTCAAAGGAAGAATATGAAAGCAAGATTACAGCCAGAACAAAGATTGTTTCCATTGCCCATGTAAGCAATGTTTTTGGAATTACTAATCCCGTAAAAGAAATTGCAGCCTATGCCCACAATGTTAATCCTGAATGCATCGTTGTTGTTGACGGTGCTCAGAGTACACCTCACATGAAGGTGGATGTACATGCTCTTGGTGCAGACTTTCTTGCCTTTAGTGGACACAAGCTTTGCGGTCCTATGGGAATCGGTGCCCTTTACGGACGCAAGGAACTTTTGGAAAAGACAGAACCTTTCATGCGTGGCGGTGAAATGATAGAGTATGTTACCCGTCAGGATGCAACTTATGCAGAAGTTCCCCACAAATTTGAAGCGGGAACTGTAAATGCGAGCGGTGCAGTTGGACTTGCTGCAGCAATAAAATATCTTGAAGCCATCGGTCTTGATAAAATTGAAGAGAATGACAATAACCTTGCAAAGATCATCATGGAAGGCCTTGCAGAAAATCCTTTTGTTCATGTTATCGGAAACAAAGATTACAGAAAGCACTGCGGTATCGTGACTTTCACCATTGATGGTGTTCACCCTCACGACATTTCGTCCATTTTGGATTCTGAAAAAGTTGCAATTCGTGCGGGACATCACTGTGCACAGCCTTTGATGCAGAAACTTGGAGTTGGATCAACAGCAAGAGCAAGCTGTTATTTTTACAATACCGAAGATGAATGCAGGAAGTTTGTTGAAAAGGTTGCCCAGGTCCGAAAGTGGATGGGATATAAGTAATTAAGAATTATGAATTAAGAATTAAGAATTATGAATTATGAATTATGAATTATGAATTGGAGTAACTATGGATCTTAAAGCACTTTATCAGGAAATACTTAACGAACATAACCTTAACCCAAACAATCGCGGGGAAACTGCAGATGCAAATTTTGTACTCCGTGGAGTTAACCCAAGCTGTGGTGATGACATTACCCTCAACCTTAAAGTGGATGACAATGGAATCATTACGGGCGGAACTTTTGCAGGTTCTGGCTGTGCCATTAGCCAGGCAAGCGTAGACATGATGTTGGACAATGTAGTCGGTAAATCAAAGGAAGAAGCCCTTCGCCTTGCATCTCTTTTTATGGACATGATCAAGGGGAAGGCTGAAGGTGATGCCTTGGAAGATCTTGATGAAGCCGCAAGTCTTCAGAATATCAGTACCATGCCGGCCCGTGTAAAGTGTGCTGTTCTTGGTTGGCACACAATGGAAGAAATGCTTAGGAACGGAAAGACGGAAGCAAAGGGAACAGCAGAACACTGTTCTACAGAAGGAATGTAATATGAATCCAAATGTAACAAGAGTATTGCTCAAGCCAAAAGAGGATAGGGAAATCAACCAGGGCTTTCCCTGGGTTTTTGACAATGAAATTGCTTCGGTTAAATACAATGCAAAAGACGGTACGGGAGTAAAAACATCTTCCCTTGCTGAATGTGATGTTGATGACGGTACAGTTGTAGAAGTATGTACAAATGCCGGCGGCTTTCTGGGTACAGGTGTAATCAACAGAAAATCAAAGATTACGATCCGTATTTTCAGTCGCGAGCACGCTGATCAGATTATGGCTGACACCTATGCTTACTGGGACAAGGTAATCCGTAATGCCGTAAATATCCGCAAGTTGAACTTTGGTGAAAACGACAGTTACCGCCTTGTTTTCGGCGAGGCTGATTTTGTTCCGGGACTCATTTGCGAACGCTATGTTGACGACGGAAATGTTTATATTGTAATTCAGTTCCTTGCCCTTTCCTGTGAAGTGTTCCGCAAGGAGATCCTCAAGGCTATTGAAAATGCCTGCAAGCCTTATGCAATTTTTGAAAGAAGTGATGCCGGTGTTCGCGAAAAGGAAGGCCTTGAAGAACGCTCTGGATGGATTGGAAGACAGGGGAAGGAAGTCATTACAATCGTTGAAAACGGAATTCAGATTGAAGTTGACATTGCCCGCGGCCAGAAGACAGGCTATTTCCTGGACCAGAAATTCAACCGTGCCCGTGTTGCAGAATTCTGTCACGGTAAAAAAGTACTTGATACATTTACGCATACGGGTGCCTTTGGTCTCAATGCATTCAAATCTGGCGCCAAGGAAGTTACAAGCATAGATATTTCCGAAGATGCAGTGGAACTTGTTAAGCGCAACATTAAGAATAATGGTGCTGAAAAGGTTGTGAAGGCTGTCTGTGCAGATGTTTTTGATGTTCTCAAAAAGTACGAAACGGAAGGCGAAAAATTTGATGTAATCATACTTGATCCACCTGCGTTTACAAAGAAAGCAAAGGCCATAGAAAAGGCCTACGGCGGATACAAAGAAATCAATCTTCGTGCCATGAGAATCCTTAACGAAGGCGGAATCCTCGTTACCTGTTCATGTTCCCATTACTTTGATGAAAATACTTTCTACGACATGATCATGCATGCCGCAAAGGACAGCCACAGAAGGGTACAGGTTCTGGAAAAACGCGGTGCTGCTCCTGATCATCCAGTTCTTCTTGGATATCCAAAGAGCGAATACCTTAAGTGCGCAATATGCAGGGTTCTGTAAATACAGTTGTGCTTCTTGGACCTACAGCCGTTGGCAAGACCTGGCTTGGGGTCCAGCTGGCACGGCATTTTGGATGGGACATTATCTCTGCAGATTCAAGGCAGGTCTATAAAGGCCTTGATCTAGGCAGCGGAAAGGATATCAATGAATATTCAGAAGGAGGTGCTCCCGTTCCATATCACCTCATAGACATTACTCCTCTTGCAAGCGAATACAATGTCTTCAATTTTCAGCAGGACTTCTATAAGATTTTTTCTGACAATCAAAAGCAAAATAAAATGTCTTTCATTGTTGGCGGTACAGGCATGTACATTGATTCCGTTGTCCGCGACTATGAACTGATTCCTGTTCCTGAAAACCCAGAGCTCCACAAGCAGCTTATGGATACTCCTCTGGAGGAACTTGCAAAGCAATTGCTTTCATTAAAACCAGACCTTCACAACAAAAGCGACCTTGTTCTTAAAGACCGTGTAGTAAAGGCGTTGGAAATCGAACTGTTTAAAAAATCTCCTGAAGGAAAGGCCGTTCTTGAAGAAAAGAATTCCCGTCCAAAGGTAAAGCCTTTTGTCATGGGAACTACAATTAACCGCAATGAACTTCACAGCAATATAGAAAAACGACTCTTTGAAAGAATAGACCAGGGTATGATTGAAGAAGTTGAAAAACTCCACGAAGAATTTTCCTGGGAGCGCCTTGAAAAACTAGGGCTTGAATACAGGTATGTTAGTTTTTTCCTTGAAGGGAAAATTCAGTCTAAAAAAGAAATGGCGGATGAACTCTATCATGCTATCTGCCAGTTTGCCAAACGCCAGGAAACCTGGTTCCGCGGAATGGAAAGAAAAGGTGTGGAAATTCACTGGCTGCCTGATGACAATGATAAACAGGTTAAACTTAAAGCAGCCTTGGGTTTACTTTCTTAATAGTAATCTCGATTGCATCGCAATAGAGGGGCGAAAGTTAGCTCCTCAGTAAGTAATTTTTTAAGCAAACGCTTTCGCCCTAGATGTTTGCAACCATTCTGTCTTCTGCAGTTTCAATCTTTGTAAGATATCCAGTTCTGATGCACGATTCAAACAAAGACTTTGAAATGAAGTCTGTCGTGATGTCGTCGTAACCGTCTTTGTCGCGAACGATTCTAACTACATAACCGTCTTCTGTTTCCTTGATGATTGTCATGTAGTCGCCTGAATTACCAATGCTTTTAAGTGTGTAGTATGCCATATTTTACCCCTCTGACAGGAAACCTGTTTTGCAACTGATTCCCAAAATATTAGCTTTTATTCGGTCACTTAATAACCTTATACTTTATTTTCGGTATTTAAGTGGGATTGTTTAGTTTTTTTTCCCTTTAAGATAAAATGATGGAATGATGTATTTTGACGCTCATTTTCATCTTGTTCCCTCTGTTGAACAATGGGGAAAAGAAGTTTTGCTCGATTTTTACAAAGGTAACAACTATGCAATTACCTGTGCCCACAATCCTGACGAATTTGTAGAACAGGATTTTTTCATTAAGAAAAATGAACTTGAAGAAAACATCATTCAGGCCTTTGGAATTCATCCACAGCTGCCTATGATGATTAATTCAGCGTTTCTTGAAAACTTACTGAAGAATAAAAAGATTAAATTGATTGGTGAAACGGGCTTTGATTTTTTTACTGAAGACTTTAAGGAAAAGAAAAAGGAGCAGAATGAAGCTTTTCATCTGAGCCTTGAACTTGCAGCTTCGTACAATGTTCCAATTGTAATCCACAATAGGAAAGGTCTTGATGAAATGCTTAAAAACACAAAAGAATTGAGTAAAGTACCTCTTGTTCTGTTTCATTCCTTTGCTTTTTCAAGTAGGGAAGCTCTTTCGATTTTAAATCATAATGTAAACGCTGTGTTTTCTTTTTCGAAACAGATTTTGAACGGAAATAAAAAATCTCTTTCCTGTGTTCAGGAACTTCCCCTGGATAAAATTTTCTTGGAAACGGATGCTCCCTTCCAGACACTTAAAGGCGAATCTTTTACCAATCCTTCAGAAATACAAAGAATTTATTCTGCTGCTGCAGAAATAAAAAAAATGTCCCTTGAATCATTTTGCAATGAAATAGGGGACAATTTTAAAAGAATTTTTTATTCTCTCTGACAGGGAATCATTTTGACTTTCTTGCTTTTGTTGGGGTTTCTTTTTTTCCTGTAATCTTTGCATCGGCTTTCGTTGCTTTTGCCCCGGTCTTTTTAGAAACCTTTTCCTTAGTTTTTGCAGGTGCCTTTGCATTTGATTCTGTTTTGACAGTTGTTTTTCCTGCCTTTTCTTTGTTTAGGGCAGAGTTCTTTGCTGTTTTTGAACTCTTTTTTCCTACTGAAGTTTTTGCAGTCTTTTTTGAATTCTTTTCTGCCGCTGAGTCTGTAATTGGCTTTGGTTCAGGTGCAATAACATCTTCGTCATTTTCTTCAGG
>JAHAZL010000024.1 GCA_018384055.1 Treponema sp. | reverse complement strand
AATCACAAACCACCCGTCAAACGGGTGGTTTGCACACAGCCTATAAGGCTGGTTTTCAAGCGGCGTCTCAAGACGCTGGCTTTCACTAACGTTCAAGCTCACTGCAGCTTGACCCGTCGCAGGCTCTGAAGAGCCTTTTGCACTACTTACTACCCGTAAACGGGTCTTCGTATTCCTTTACACTGAGTTTGTCCATCGCTATATCGTGAGCTTCTTGCTCCGCGATATATTTTCTGATTGTTGCCTCGTTGAGTCCTACCGTGCTCACGTAATAGCCCTCGCTCCAGAAATGCCGATTTCCGAACTTATATTTCAAGTTCGCATGTTTATCAAATATCATCAGACTACTCTTGCCTTTCAGATATCCCATAAATTGCGACACACTGTATTTTGGCGGGATACTCACGAGTATATGGATATGATCCGGCATTAAATGCCCCTCGATAATCTCCACACCTTTATAATTACACAACTGCCTCAATATTTGACCTATACTTTCTTTGTATTGGCCATATATTGCCTTTCGTCGATATTTTGGTGTAAATACGATATGATATTTACAAAGCCACTTTGTGTGGCTCAGCGAATTACTTTGATTTGCCATTTTAGCTTTACCTCCGTTATACGCAGTGAACTTGAACTACTCACATTGTATAACTTGGTAAAGCTTTTTTGTGCTATAAGCTTTTTGTTGCACCACCCGCATAGCAGGTGGTTTATTGTGAAAAATATTTCGCTTTCGCTACATATTTTTCACCGGCTAAAGCCATAATATAAAAAAACCTACTCCAGAGAGTAGGTTTTATCGGGATGTACGGGACTCGAACCCGTGGTCTCCGGCGTGACAGGCCAGCGCGATAACCAGCTTCGCTAACACCCCGTAATGTCGGTAAAATAACACAAAACCCTGGATTCTGTCAATAGACAATGCAAAATTGGAGGTGAAAAATCTCCATAAAATTGCATAAGTATTGTTTTTTCTATATAATGTACAAACTATGAAAATTGCTAAACATCTGCCTGCATTCAGTCTTGGCGTGCTCATTCTCTTTTCCATTGTTTTTGGAGCACTTCTTGGGAAAGGACTCGCAGCGACAGTTAATACCATAAATACAGAAAATTTCACCGACTTTGAAACTGCTCTTCCAACAAGGCTTCTTGATGTCCACGGAGAACTCATTACTGAATTTGCCAGTGATGAGCGCCGTGAAATCATTGCCATAAGGGATCTTCCACAGCACATGAAGGATGCCCTTCTTACCCGTGAAGACCGCATTTTCTACAGCCACCACGGCTTCAGTTTCAAGGCCCTTTCCCGTGCCGTTGTCGGTGTCCTTACCCGTAAATCCCTTGGCGGTGGATCTACCCTTACACAGCAGATTGCAGGTACCCTCTATGCAGACCGCAGCGACTATTCCATTAAACGAAAGTTCCGCGAACTCTGGTGGGCAATCCAGATGGAACGCCATCTTTCAAAAGATGAAATTCTGGAACTTTACATCAACAAAACATACTTTGGCGGCGGTACATACGGTGTAAACGCAGCAAGCAAATACTACTTTGGACACGGAGCAACTGAAATCACTCCGGCTGAAGCTGCAATCCTCGTAATTCAGCTTTCAAACCCTTCGTTCTACAATCCTTTCGAGCACCCAAACCGTGCCATGGCAAGACAGAAGGACGTTTTGTCTTCCATGGTTGATTCCGGCTACATCACGAAAGAAGAAGCAAACGAAAGTTTTGACACATATTGGGCAAACTTTGACTACACAAGAACAAGCGCATCTGCACACACAATGCAGAACAACGAGGCACCTTGGTTCAGTGAATATGTAAGGCGTACCCTCAACGACATGATTTATGGAACTGAAGACATCTACACAAGCGGATTTACAGTAAACACATCATTGAACCTTGCACATCAGAAGGCAGCAGACGAAATCATGCAGGACTACATCAAGGCCGCAAACAGAATGTACCAGAGGACAATGAACTCCCACGAGCGTTCTGCCTTCAGCAAGTACATTCCTTTTACAGAACTCATGAGCCTTACCTTCAACTTGCCTGACCTGAAGATGTCAGAACAGAGAAACCAGACCATAGCAATCAAGGAATACCGCAACAAAATCAATCCTATGGTCGATGTTTTCTCAATGATGTTCGGCATTGAATCCCTTAAGACGGAAATCGTAAACAAGGGAAATTCCCTTACAAAACAGAATGCCGAAAAGACTACCATCGAAGGAACAATGATAGCCCTTGAAAACTCTACGGGTTACATTGATGCAATGGTTGGAGGTTCCAAGTACGACCAGGAAAACCAGTTTATCCGCGCCGTACAGGCAAAGCTTCAGCCTGGTTCAACTTTCAAGCCACTGTATTATTCAGAAGCAATTGAAAACCACCAGATGCTTGAAGGCCATCCTGCTTCCATGACTGCAATAATCAGTGATACTCCCGTCGTATTCCACAAGGAAGACGGCACACCATATATTCCGCAGGACTTTAAGGGTCAATGGGAAGGCGATGTTCCTTTGTGGTATGCCCTGGCCCATTCCATGAATGTTCCTTCAATCAAGGTTCTTGATGCTGTCGGATTTGATGCTGCAATCAAGAGAACATCGTCACTTCTTGGCATTCCTTCATCAGAACTTGAAGCCCGTCACTTTTACAGGGTTTATCCTCTTGGCCTCGGTGTATGTTCCGTTCGTCCAATCGAAATGGCAAAGGCTTACGCAACAATTGCAAACCACGGTCAGGAAGTTACTCCGATTGCAATACTCTCTGTAGAAGACAAATACGGAAATGAAATATTAAACCCAGAAAAAGAACTTCGTGCACAGCAGAAGTCTCAGAAAGGCGGCAAACAGATTCTAAAACAGGAATCGGCCTTCATCATGCAGGAAATCATGAAGCAGACTGTTGCCAGCGGATCACTTCGCTACGGAAGCGACTGGGATTCTACATATTATGTAACTGGAAAACGCAAGGGAAAGGGATCAAAGTTCCGTTTTGAAAACATGCATGGACAGAAATTCTACATGCCGATTGCAGGTAAAACCGGTACTACACAGAACTGGGCAGATGCCTGGGCTGCAGGATTTACTCCATATTATACATCTGTATTCTGGTTTGGTTTCGACAAGCCTGGTCAGTCTCTTGGTCTTTCGATTACGGGTTCTACCCTTGCAGGTGTTGCATGGGGAGACTTCATGAGTGCCGCAAACAAGGGAAAGGGATACAAGCCTTTCTATGACGAAAAACCAGAAGAACTCCTTGAACTTGAAGTCTGTTCAAAGAGCGGTGGTCTTTTAACTCCAGATTGTGAAGGCTACAAGATGACTGCATACTATTATCCAGGAACAGAACCAACAGAAACCTGTATCAAGCATACTGACAGCACAGGAAGAACTTTGGGAACTTTCAGGCTTAAGAGAGCAAGGTTGCAGTCCGGTTATTACTTTATTGATGACGCAGATTATGCTCCACTTCATGTTGACTTGAGTTTCCTCAGAAGCGGAAAACTTTCTTCAGAACTTAACATTGAACTTGAAGAAGAAAACAATTATGCTTCTAATAGAGACCCTGATGATTTCTCTAACTGGCTTCTTGATTAGAAAAGAAAGGAGTTTTTATGATCGTAAAGATTGATGACATTAAAATAAAGAAAAGAGTTCGCCGCGACCTTGGCGATCTTGAAGCTTTGAAAGACAGCCTCAAACAATACGGTCTCATGAATCCGATTACATTGAATTCAAAATATGAACTTGTTGCAGGGGAACGACGCCTTGAAGCAGCAAAATCCCTTGGATGGGAAAGAATCAACGCAATCGTTCTTGATAAAAATGTAGACAAACTTTGCCAGCTGGAAATGGAACTTGAAGAGAACAACCAGAGAAAGGAATTTACAGACGATGAACTCCTTGAAGGATACAAAAGACTTGAACGCCTTAGAAATCCTTCAATTTTAATGCGTATCCTTACTTTCATAGCAAATCTCTTTGTTGCCATTGCCAAAAAGATTGCAAAACTCTTTATGACTCCCAAAGAATAAAAATTTGTAAATCCTGGAATATGAATTATAATTATAGAAGCAACTTTTTTGGAGGCTTCTATGAATAAGATAAAAATCACATTTCCAGACAATTCTGTAATTGAAGCGGAAAATGAAATTCGTCCCCTCATTCTGTTGGACAAATTCAAATCTGAAAAAAAAATCATGGCCGTAAAGGTGAACAATGAAATTTGTTCCCTTTCTACACCTATAAACATTTCTGCAAAGGTTGAACCTGTATTCGTAGACTCAAGCAGCGGTGCATCAGTTTACAGACGTTCCCTCTGTTTCCTTCTTGCGGCCGCTTCCCACAATCTTTATCCAGGGAAAAGACTTCTTGTAGGACCTAGCATTGCATACGGTTACTATTACACTCTTGAAAAAGGTTCAGAAATTTCCCAGAAAGAACTTGAAGAACTGAAGAACGAAATGATTCGCCTTACAAAGGAAGACCTTGCAATCGAAACACAGTATGTTTCATACGAAGATGCCTGTTCCCTTTTTGAGAATCTCAACCTTACAGAAACAAGAAAGGCTTTGAACTACAACTGCCCTTCAAAAATTCTCCTCAACAAAGTAAAGGACTTCACAGACCTTTACTTTGGGCCACTTGTTCCAAGCACTGGTTACATCGATGTCTTTGACATTGTAAAATACAACGATGGATTCCTCTTAAGGTTCCCTAAGCATACAGAACCTGGCAAACTTTCAGAATTCCAGGATCAGCCAAAACTTTTCAACATATTCAAGAACTACAAGGATTGGGGAAAGAAACTTGGCGTTACTTCAGCAGCAAGCCTTAATCAGATTATACACGACAAGAAGGCAAACGATTTCATCAGCATTACTGAAACCTATCAGACAAAGATGATTTCCGACATTGCAGACCAGATTCAGGCAAAGAAAACTGCCCGTGTTGTTCTTATTGCAGGGCCTTCTTCTTCCGGAAAAACAACTACAAGCAAGAAACTTTCCCTTCAGCTTGAGGCAAGAGGATATACTCCTAAAGTTATTTCCCTTGACAACTACTACGTTGGAAGAGCAGAAACTCCAAGGGATGAATTCGGAAACTACGACTACGAATGTCTTGAAGCCCTCAATGTTAAAATGCTCAACGAAAATCTCGTGGACATGTTCAATGGTAAGGAAATCAAACTTCCATCTTATGACTTCCATGAAGGAGTAAGCTACTTTAAGGGTGATACAATGCACCTTGAAGAAAACGACATCCTCGTTATGGAAGGAATACACGGACTCAACGATAAACTTACTCCACTTGTAGCACCTGAACTTAAGTTCAAGATTTACCTTTCAGCCCTTACTCAGCTTAACCTTGACGACCACAACAGAATTTCAACCAGCGACAACCGCCTTATCAGACGAATTGTTCGCGACAACAACTACCGTGGCAAAAGTGCTGCGGACACAATCAGCATGTGGGACAACGTTCAGAAAGGAGAAAGACTCCACATCTTCCCATTCCAGAACAATGCAGATGCAATGCTCAACACTGCACTGGATTACGAACTTGCTGTCCTCCGTGTTTATGCTGCCCCACTCCTCCGCTGCGTAAATCCACTTCAGCCGGAGTATGCAGAAGCAGGAAGACTCCTTAAGTTCCTGGACAACTTCCAGACAATTCCTGCCAATGCCGTTCCACAGGATTCAATCATCCGTGAATTTATCGGTGGTAGCAAATTTAAATACTAATGGGTAGTTAAAAACAATACGATCCGTAATTCTTTTTAGGATTACGGATTTTTTTTGCAATAGAACAATTTTTTTTATATACTCTGTTATTATGAAAATCCAATTAAACACAATGCCATGCTTTGGTGTAGCAGGCAATTTTACAGGACACCTTGAACAGGCCGGAGAAGCAGCAGACTTTGCTAATGTAGTAACTAAAGAGGCAAACGCTCCAAAAGCAATGTTTCCAACATACATTCCAGGCAACTCTGAAAAAGTTCCGGAATTTCTTCATACATTTCCATTTGAAAAAGATACAATTATTTTCCCTAAAAATGAACAGAAGCTTCAGATAGAACCTGAATGTGCAATCATCTGCGACCTTGAATGGAGAGGAGATGAAATTACAGCTGTAAAACCTTTTGCTTTCGGAGCATCCAACGACTGTTCCATCAGAAAGGAAGGCGCAAAGAAAATCAGCCTTAAAAAGAACTGGGGACCATCAAGCAAAGGACTATCCCACAACTTGATTGACCTGGATAAATTTACAGAAGGCGGAATTCTTGACCGCTACAAAATTGCAAGTTTTCTAGTCCGCGAAGGTAAAGCAAATGTATATGGGGAAGACAGTCCCGTTAAAGGCTACAGTTACATCTATGAAAAACTCATTGGATGGTGCCTTGAAAAATTCAACGGACAGAAAGATGAAGGGCCTGCAGAAGACATCCACACTTATCTTGTTGAAGCCGGTAAACCTTCAAAGGCAATGATTTCCGTCGGTGCAACAAGATATACTGATTATGGAGAGCATAACTTTCTTGCAGATGGTGATGATGCCGTTGTCGTAGTTTATCCAGACAATTATGCAGCAGAAGAAATAAAAAAAATGGTCGAAAGAAACGAATTTAACGACGATATGATTTCCGTATTAAGGCAGAGGATAATTCATAATTCATAATGAATATAAATATTAAGGCCTCCTAGTCGAACTAATATCATCAGTCCGGCCGGAGGCCTTATTTGTAATTTCTAATTATGAATTATTAATTACTTAGTTAGCGTAAGTTGCGATGAATACACCTGCAGCAATTGCTGTTCCGATAACACCTGAAACGTTTGGTCCCATAGCGTTCATCAAAAGGAAGTTTGAAGGATCGTATTCAAGACCTACCTTATTTGCAACACGGGCTGCCATTGGAACTGCAGAAACACCTGCCGAACCGATGAGTGGGTTGATCTTCTTCTTGAGGAAGAGGTTCATAATCTTAGCCATAATGAGACCGCCTGCTGTAGCAACTGCGAAGGCAACAAGCCCAAGGATGATGATACCGATGGATTCTTTCTTCATAATCTTTTCTGGTGTCATCTGAGAACCAACACCAAGGGAAAGAAGGATTGAAACGATGTTCATCAATTCATTTTCCATTGTCTTAGAAAGACGATCTGCTGCACCACTCTGCTTTACGAAGTTACCGAAAGCAAGCATACCGATAAGTGGACATGCTGGTGGCAAAAGAAGGATAGCAAGGACGAGGAGAAGCATTGGGAACAATACCTTTTCAGTCTTTGAAACATAGCGAAGCTGCTCCATCTTGATCATGCGTTCCTTCTTTGTTGTGAGGAGTTTCATGATTGGAGGCTGAATCATTGGAACGAGGGCCATGTAAGAATATGCAGCAACTGCAATTACGGCCATCATCTCAGGAGCAAGCTTTCCAGAAACATAGATGGATGTTGGACCATCAGCACCACCGATGATGGAAATTGCTGAAGCCTGAAGGATTGTGTAGTCTGTTCCAAGGAATGCGTTCATGAGAGCAACACCGAAGAGTGTAAAGAATACACCGAGCTGAGCTGCTCCACCAAGAAGAGCCATCTTAGGATTTGCAATGAGTGGACCGAAGTCTGTCATGGCACCGATACCCATGAAGATGAGCATTGGGAAGAATTCGTTTCCAACACCAGCACTGTAGATGATGTGGAGCATTCCGTGTGGAGCCATACCCATGTTAGCCCCTGGTATGTTTACAAGAACAGTACCAAATCCAATTGGAATCAAAAGAAGTGGTTCAAACCCCTTTCCTACAGCAAGGTAGATGATGAGGAATCCAATGGCAATCATGATAATCTGCTGCCAGCCTGGAGCCTTTTCATCTTCAAAAGGATTGTTTTCTTCTGCTGCAAGCTGAGCTGCCTTTTCTGCCTTTTCCTGAGCAATTTCTTCTGCAGTCTGCTTGTGAATCATCATGTAAATACCAGTAGACTTACCGATATTTCCAAGGAATTTTGAAACTGAAATATCGTGCTTTCCGTTCCAGTTTTCTGTTCTTTTAATTACACGGTTCATGCCTGTCTTTGGTGCTGCATTATCCTGAGCAAGAGCTGGCTTTGTAAAAGACAAAACCGAAGCTACTGCCATGATTGCGAGCATGATGAAGGCAATCTTTGTATTTTTAACGTTAGTTCTGATTGGCATATTTTATCCCTAATATTAAAGCTGTTGTAAAAACATTTCCGTCAGAGAAATCTGACGGAATCATTTTTAGCAAATCTCACAAACTGGCTGTCCGTTTGCAACCTGGTCACCCTGGTTAGCAAGGAAGTGAACCTTACCGTCGCATGGAGCCTTTACTTCAAGTTCCATCTTCATAGACTCGAGGATTACTACATTGTCACCCTTCTTTACTGATGAACCTTCTGGAACTGCTGTGCGGAGGAATACGCCTGCAACCGGAGCATTTACCTTTGTTCCGTTTCCTGCAGCTGGAGCTGGAGCCGGTGCGGCTGCTGGTGCTGGTGCTGCTGCAACGGGTGCTGGAGCTGCCTGAACTACACCACCGATTGTAGCAAGAACCTGACCGTTCTGGATCTGTGTTCCTGGAGCAACTGTGTATGTGATGGTTCCGTCTGCAGTAGACTTAACTTCGAGTTCCATCTTCATTGATTCGATGATGATGACTGTCTGTCCCTTTGTTACCTTTGTTCCGTTTGTAAAGCACTGCTTGAACAATGTACCTGCTACTGGAGCTGTGATATCAACACCGCCTGTTGCAACTGGAGCAGCCGCTGTAGCCCCAGAAACTGCTGAAGCAGTTCCTGCAGCAACGCTTACATTGTAAGCGTTGCCATTGACTGTGATTGCCCCTGCTCCGTTTGAAGAAACGTTGTAAGAAGCACCGTTAACTGTGATTGTGTAGTTTCCACCCTTAGAAGCACCTGCTGCTGGAGCTGCAACTTCCTTCTTTGCAAATGTAGCAGCTGCATCAACTGGACCGTTTGCACGAGTCTTGAAGAACTTTTCTGCAACCTGTGGGAACATTGCGTATGTAAGAACATCTTCGTCTGTTCCGTTTCCGCCTGCTGCCTTGGAAGCTTCTACCATCTTGTCCCATTCTGGTTCAATCTTATCTGCTGGGCGACATGTCATAACTGCGTCCATCTTGTTCTGGGCAAGAGCCTGCTTAACAACATCTGCATTTGCATCTGTTGGAAGCTTACCGAACTTACCTGTCACAAGGTTGGCAAAGTCAGCCGTCATCTTTTCATAGCGTCCGAAGAGAACATTAAATACAGCCTGTGTACCTACAATCTGTGATGTTGGTGTAACAAGAGGAACATAACCTGCATCCTTGTGAACGTTTGGAAGTTCAGCAAGAACAGCATCCATCTTGTCTGCAGCCCCCTGCTGCTTGAGCTGTGATTCAAGGTTAGAAAGCATTCCGCCTGGAACCTGAGAAAGGAGGATACGAGTATCTGCACCGAGGAATGCTGATTCAAGTGAAGAATAATGTTTGCGTACTTCACGGAAGTAAGCTGCAATTTCAAGAAGAAGTTTTGTATCAAGTCCTGTATCGTAATCTGTACCTTTGAGCATTTCTACTACAGTTTCTGTTGGTGAATGTGAAGTACCCATAGACATAGAAGAAATTGCAGTGTCTACGATATCGGCACCAGCTTCAATTCCCTTAAGGAGAGATGCAACTGAAAGACCGGTTGTTGCATGAGAGTGAATTTCAACAGGAAGATCAACTTTTGATTTGATTGCTTTTACAAGGTCATAAGCCTCGTAAGGCTTGAGCAATCCTGACATATCTTTAATACAAATTGAATCAGCACCAAAATCAGCATAAGTTTTTGCAAGTTCAGCATATTTTTCATTTGTGTGGAATGGTGTAACTGCATAAGAAATCGCCATCTGA
>JAHAZL010000022.1 GCA_018384055.1 Treponema sp. | reverse complement strand
GACGAGGGTTCATCTGTACGGCAAAGGTTGGGTATATCTAAAAACAGTTGATACTATTGTTTAGCCGTTATTAGCGCTTGAGGCTGAGAACTGTCTCAAGGAGACTGTCGCCTGTCTGGATTGTCTTTGCGTTAGATTCGAAACCACGCTGTGTAACAATCATGTCTGTAAGCTGTTCTGTAAGATCAACGTTTGACATTTCGAGAGTACCGGCAATGATCTTGCCTTTACCCTGTGTTGAACTTTCGCCTACGTTTGCCATACCAGAGTTGATGCTTTCTGCGTATGTATTGTCACCCTTCTTTTCAAGACCGCCCTGGTTTGTGAAAGATGCCATTGCCACCTGACCGATTGTGCGAACAGAACCGTTTGAGTAAACGCCTGTGATTACTCCGCTCTGGTCAATCTTGAAGTTGTCAAGGTAACCAAGCTTGTATCCGTCCTGGAAGTTAGCCTTTGTTGTAGACTTTGAAGCAGCCTGTGTGATTGTATTTTCCATGCTGCCGATTGTTCCAAGGTTAAGATTGAAAGTCTGGCGGTATGGATTGCCGTCTGCACCTGCATTCGAGTCAGCTACTGTGTAAGAAGCCTGGAGAACAATTTCACCTTCTGGATTTGACTGGTTTCCTGCGCTGTCTGTAACAGAAGCGAGCTTACCCGTGTTGTCAAAGTTAAGGATGTAAGTGTTTTCCATTCCGTCTGTTCCACCGAAACCGATTCTTGTCTGTGTGAAATCAGCATTGTCTGGATCAACATTTACAGTAACTGACCACTGGTTTGGATTTCCCGGAACCTTTGCAAAGTTCATCTGAACCTGGTGTGCGTTACCGTAACTGTCGTAGATATTGATTTCTGTCTGCCAGGTTCCTTCAATGACCTGATCAGCAGTTGGATTTTCTGGAATCTCCGGGGTGTTCTTGTTAAGGTTACAGAAGTACTTAACGTTTTCTGTAGCCTTTGGAGGATCCTTCTGTCCTACAGGAATCACAAGGTCTGTTGGTGTAGCTGACGTACGAACAATCTGGCGTCCGTTTACATCTTCTGCCATCCAACCCTGAACTCTCATTCCGTTTGCAGGATTAACGAGTGTTCCGTTTGAGTCTGTACCGAATACACCGGCACGAGTGTAATATGTCTGGTCTCCGTTCTTCATTACGAAGAAACCGTTTCCCTGAATTGCAAGGTCTGTTCCGTTACCTGTTGTCTGAAGGTTACCCTGTGTAAAGATTGTGTCGATAGTTGCAACACTCATACCAAGTCCAACTTCCTTAGGGTTTACACCTCCCACTTCTTCTGTTGGACGAGCAGCACCATTAAGCTGCTGGCTTATCATATCCTGAAAAGTTGCACGGCCCTTCTTAAAACCGTATGTGTTAACATTCGAGATGTTGTTTCCGATAACATCCATTCTTGTCTGGTGATTCTGTAAACCCGAAACACCTGCATACAATGATCTCATCATAAAGATACCCTCTTTTGATTTTTTGTTTTTATTTACCCAATATATTCAGTCTGCAAACTGCAGGCTTGATACCGATTTTAGTTGCCGTATACGGCAGTAATCTGCTTCATGTCGTAGTACATGTTTCCAACGCGAACCTGTGGGTTCTGTCCGTAAGTAACTGCTTCTACAACACCTGTTGTCGATGTATCACCGATAGCAATATCGACAGTTTTTCCGATTGTATTAACACCCTGTGCAGAAACAAGCATCTGGTTCATTTTTGCAAATTCCTGATTCATGTTTGTCATCTGTTCAAGGGAGCTGAACTGTGCCATCTGTGCAATCATCTGTGTGTTGTCAGTTGGCTTTGTTGGATCCTGATGTGAAAGCTGTGTGATGAGAAGCTTAAGGAAGTCATCCTTTCCAAGTTCATGAGATGGCTTGCGTCCTTCAACAACAAGAGACTTGTTGAACGAATCAACCTGCATGTTGAGTGCTGCCATTTCCTGTGCACTGAGTTTTGAACTTACCTGCATTTCTTCCATTTCTTTTTCCCCTTTAAGCTACGATGCTAACCTGCTTGTCAAGACCTGTTTCATAAGAAACCGATTCAACACCGTAATCATCTGAATCAGCGGAGGCAGCATAATTACTGTAGGTTTTGTTGCCAAAGAACTGTTCGCTGCCCTGCTGTCTTTCACCCTGCTGTGCATAAGCACCGGAAGATGAATTGTCGGCAAAACTAAGGTTCAAGTTTGCATTCTCAAAACCGCTATCCTGGAATGCCTGCCTTAAACTATCCATGTTCTGCTTGAAAGCTTCGAAAGCTTCTTTGCTGTGTACAGTTATCTGCCCTGTAATGACATTATCGGCAACCTGTAAATTTATCTTAACATTTCCTAATGCTTCAGGTTTCAAAATCATATTGATCGATCCCTGGTTGTTGTCACGAAGAATAATGTTTCCGGCCTTTACGAAATCAGGGACATTTGTCTGAATCTGCTGGGTAAGCATTTGCTGGAATGTTGAACCTGTGGCACCTGCGGCCTGATTGTTTGTTGAAAGAATGTTCTGAGCGGCTTTGTCAGACAAACTCAACGCTAGGTTTATGTTGTTTTCAGAAGAGTTTTCTGCACTTTCATTTACCATAGTCTTAAACTGTGCAATCTTTTCTTCAACACTGCGGTTATCAGTAACAGTAAAAATTTCATCAAAAAGAGTTGTTGCTTCTGACTTTACAGAAGATGATGAATCTGCAACTTCGAGAGTGAAAGGAGCTTCTTCTTTCTTAAGGTTATTTACTGACGAAGAATCAATTCCCTGTTCCAAATTTCCAAATGCAGCAAGATTCAATTCCGAAGCTTCTGTATTTTCATTTGCAATCTGACGGACATCAAGAAATTTTTCTGGATTTTCTACAGAAAGATTCTGTGCATTTGCAATAAGGTCCCCATTACTTTCATATTCAACAGCATTTTCGATGATAGCAAGGGGATCATCACTGGAAGGAGCTTTTGTCCTGAGGAACGAATATTCTGATTCATTTACAAGAATCATTTCTTCAGGAATTTCATTTGCCTCAACAGATGAAACCTGTGATCTGATTTCCTTGTTTACAACAAAGTCAGCTGGAATTGCTTCTACAGAAACTGGCTTAGAATCATTTTCTGTATTTTCAAAATCAACAGTTTCTGCCGGTTCAAAATCGTTCTTTGCAACAGTATTTTCGTTATCGTTTCTTGTAATTTTATTCTTTGGATTTTCACTTGAAGCAGTACGATTTTCTGCCTTTACTTCAGGCTGATCTGACTTTACCGGGGCAGCCTCTTCCTGCGGACGATTTTCGAATTTTACGGCTTTTCTTGCAAAGTCTTCCTTCTTTGACATTGATTTAACCATGTCACGGAAAGACAACTCTGCCTTTGGTTCATTTTTTAATGAAGAGAAATTCTTTGGCTGATTCTTTGAGGTCTGTGTTTCTAGAAGCTGTAAGTTCAAGGCCTGCATGTGTTCCTCCTGAGGATAAACAAGGAAGCAACTGCAAGCCTTTCAACGGGTTTTAGTTGATAGAAAGCGGCTTATTGGCCATCTTGCGCTGAATTTCAGCAGCCCTTTCGCCAGGCATAAGTGACAGCCAGTAAGCAACTGTTGAAGCCTCCCCGCTTGCTGCAGCAACTTCATCGGCCTTACGCAGAACGTCTATTACATCCTGATCATCCATGGCTACAAGAATTGCTACGGCATTCTTAGGCGGCATACCGTTAAGGTTTGCAACAATTTGCTCAATGTTTACACTTCTATCATCGTACTTTTTTACTAAATTATTAAATGTTTTTTCGCGTTCTACAAGAGTTTTTTCTTTGTCCTCAAGTTCAAGGGCAACCTGTGCGTTGGCATCTTCCGCAAGCTGAACATCAGATTCACGCTTCGAAAGCTCCTCCGCACGGATTTCAAGGGCTTCAAGTCTTTTAGCAAAACGATCGTTGTCCAGATCAGCCTCAACAAGCTGTTTAGGATTGTCAGCTGTTATCGAAGTCTGAGGAGCAAGTCCAACCATCTTGAAAAGAGGTGCAAAAGTCTTTTTTGCATGGATGATACCAAGGTAGTCAAACCAGAGCATTCCAAACAAAACAAGAATCACAATGAGAATTATGAGAAGGATTGATTTTCCTAAAACTTTTGCACCTGACACTTTTTACCCCACCTGAAATGAAACTAATTTCTTAGTCTATTTTCGGTATTTTAATGTAAAAGATTACAACTATCTTGTAATGAGCCCACCGATGGCTGTTCCAAGAGTAATGTCGTTTTCGCGTTCAATGATGTCAAAGTAGATTCCGCGCTGGCAAACAAGAACATCTTCAAGATATGCCTTTACGCGGCTATAAACCTTGTAAAGCTTGAAGAATGTTGAACCGTTGCAGAGCATGCAGACAGGTTTTGCAGCATCCTTTCCTTCACCGCTCTTGATGGCACAGGCTGCAAGAATCGAAGCTGCCATGCGTGCACAGCGTTCAACAAGGGCATCCATAAGCTGAAAAAGGATTTCCTGGTCTTCTGCAGTTCCGTCAGCAATCATTGCACCGAGCTTGTTGTTTGCTGAATGAGGGGCAACAAGATAGCATGAAACGTCGATTGTTGTAAGGGCATCAAGAGCAGCAAACTTTGCAGAAACAGCATCAGAGAAAACCTTTTCCTTTCCTGCAGTTGTAAGCATTTCGTATGCTACAGGTCCAAGGTAAGCACCGGAACAGAGTTTTTCCATGATTCCCATGCCAGGTTTGTCAGACTTCTTGTCAAACATATAGTCAAAATCACTTCTTGCAACCTGGTTGAACTTTCCGCATTCGCAGTTGATGATCTGACGCTTGAGCCCCGGATATGCGGCATTTTCCTTCTGGATGTATGCACCGTTCATTCCTGTACCAAGGATGAAACCGATGTAAGAAGAATATTCCATGCCTTCGTCTGGATTTGCAGCACCGGCAAGCAAAGCAGAAACTGTATCGTTAAGGAGGGTAATGTTAAGCTTGTCGTTCCAACCGTGCTCCTTGAGGGCAGCAGCAAGTTCCTTTCCGATTGTGCAGCCTTCAACTTCAGGAGCCTTTACTTCCTTTGTAAAGTTAATGAGAACGCCGTCTCCGTCTTCAAGGATTGTAACTGGATAAGAGAAGCAGAACCCGATGTTTGCCGACTTTCCCTTAAGGTGTTCGAGGTTTGACGCAATCTGGTCGAAGAATTCCTTTTTTGAAAGTTCCCTTTCAATTCCAGGCATTTTTGTCTTTTCAAGATTTGTAATTGTAGGAGTTCCGTCTGTCGCAAAAGAAACAAGGCACGAACGGAAATTTGTTCCGCCTGCATCGATTACGATTACCGACTTGCCTGCTGCTGCCTGTGAAGGAGGAGTTGTAAAAGTACGGATCATTTCTGAACCAATCTTCTTACCCTTAAGCCCCATGTCAAAATCATAGAGCATGGCATTTACAACGCCGTTAATGTCCTGATGAACAGGAAAATTATGTCTGCCCAAGAATGCAGCAACTGAATTATTCATATATGACTCCATAATAAGTTTATATTTATGCAAATATTATACCATAAGTAAACGCTTGCT
>JAHAZL010000019.1 GCA_018384055.1 Treponema sp. | reverse complement strand
AGAGCAGTTCAAACAGCTACCGCTACTTTAAGGTGGAGCCCATCAAGTGGAAGGTGATCACAGACAGCTACAACGGAAAATGCCTTCTTCTTGCGGAAGATATCCTTATGGCAAACGTTCCGTATTACAATAATTCATACACATATATGCGAACTGTAGGAAGTGATACAGAAATCTATCCGAACAACTACAAGTACAGCCAGATCCGTGCGTACCTGAACGGTCTTGACTATTACTATAACGAGAGTCCAAGTTCCACAGGAAAGAAAACAGACTATACGGACAAAGGATTCCTCCAGACTGCCTTTACAGCCGGGGCACAGAATTTGATAGCGGTAACAACCGTGGACAACAGCGCCGCAAGTACAACAGATTCCGGTAACAATGTTCCTGAAGCAGCAGTTTATGCCTGCGCGGACACGGAAGACAAGATATTCCTTTTGAGCATAAAGGAAGCAACATCCTACGGTTTCCCGGCATATGACAACTATGGAAATGTCAATAATGCCAGAATCAGGAAACCGACGGACTATGCAAAGGCAAACTATGCATATCAGTTTTCAATCGCCTCCTTAGGTGGTCATTGGTATTTGCGCTCTCCTCTCTATAGTTATAGTAACAAAGTGTGCTCCGTTGAAGATGACGGCTCTGTTTACTGCGACATTAAGGTCGATTCTACTCATAGAGGTGTTGTGCCAGCTTTGTCAATTTCACTTAAGTGAAATTGACTGTAATCCTTGCGTACTCAATAATCTGTCATAAATTGCAGGAAAGGTGCTTTGCACCCTGAAATTTATGACGGCGCGGGCAAGTCAGGATGTCGTAAGTTCTGTAAAATCAGAATTGTGGCTATGTATACCGCTTAGGTAAATGTAGGAAATACGAAAAAAATCTAAAAGAGTATTAAAATTAATATATAAGGAAAAACCAATGTGTGAAGAAAATGTCAAACTTAATGTGGAAAACGATAGTAAAAAATATTCTGCTGAAATTTTAACACCATCCATGAATGTTTCAGTTACAGGATTAAATGATACAGCAGATACTAATATTGCAACTGTATCTTGTAATGAAGAAGATCTAAAAATAAAAGTTAGTAAGGTAAAGTGGTATGACTTATTGAATCTTTTGATTGTCTTGGGATTTGTGCTTTTCGGATTGTCTATATTTTTCGGATATCAAATTATTAAAAAAGTAGGATTAGATAATGGGTTTTCATATTTCTGCTGTATCGGAATGTTTTTTGTTTCTATAGCCGTTATTACAATAGAATGGAAATCAAATTATCAGAGAAAAAAATATATAATAAACTTAATCTCAAGTTTAATTGATGCAGATGAAATTTCAGTAAATAGATTAAACATGATAAAAGATCTGGTTGAAGAATTATGATAGATTTTATTGAATTTCTTTGCCATTGGAAAAATACATTGAGCCCTGTTGATGTAATCACAATCAGCCTTTCCATAGCAACTCTCATCTGTACGATCATCATTCCAGTGCGGATCATGAAGTTCCAGCAGTATTCAAATCTCAATACCGTTTATATGAATCATGAATTCGGATACGCTTTCCAGAATGTCATTGAGTTTTTTCACGATGACTGCGGTTGTGATGTTGACAGAATCCCTGAAGAATACATGAAGCGGTATCATTCAGATTTTAAGAAACTCAGAAACAAAGATATTGAAGAAAAAGATGTGCTCCATTATCAACGGAGATTGCTGGGTGTCTATTTCTATGAACTTGAATGTTGCAGGGAATCAAGCTGGAAATTGCGAAAAATGATAAAGAAGGATTGGACAACAAGCGAATCCTATGTCCTGAAAATTTTAATCTGCATGAACAAAGTTGTTGATGACTATATTAAGAAGGATATATCAGAAATCAAGCATCAGCATATTCCAAAAGCAAAAGGAATCAGTGAATATCTTGACCGCCTCTCCAAGGAACTGAAAGACGGAAAGCCATGGATGCAGATCTAAAATACCCTCTTCGATTTCACTGCGATAATCCGCGCATCCTTTTTATTTTCCCCCTAAAGTTTGACCTTACAACCAATAAGTGTTATATTTAAATAAAGGAAAAGCCCGACTCCGTCGGTCGTCTCCTCTTTGCGTTAATGCCGCTTTTAGTGTGTCGGACTAGAGCGGCTTTTTTTGTTTACTCTTTTCTATCTTTAAGGTAGGAGAGTACTGCTCGCAATGCTCCCATTCTTGCTCCGCAAAAAACAGTAAAAGTCACCGACAATGCATTCTGGAACAGAGATTCCCGTGTCGAAAGAAGAATATTCAATCTCAATCAGCGCAAATCCGCGAAATCTGCGGGAGACCAATCATCAGAATTTGTGCGAAAATTTTTTCCGCGAACTGCATTTTTTTGATTTTTTCCGGATATATAATATATGGAGGGTTTCTTCTCCGCATTTTATTTGTCAGGAAAAAAATTGGAAAACGAGATCTTGATTCAAAACTCAGAACAGCTCAAGGATAAAATCTATTTGATCCGTGGAGTACAGGTCATGCTGGACAGCTATCTGGCAGAAATCTACGGGTATTCAACAAAGGCCTTCAACCAGCAGGTAAAAAACAACTTAGAAAAGTTTGATGAAGACTTTATGTTTCAGCTGACAAAGGAGGAATATGATTCGATTTTAAGGTCAAGTTTTTTGACCTTAGAACAGGGAAAGTATTCAAAGTATCTTCCTTATGCCTTTACAGAGCAGGGCGTCTACATGCTTATGACTGTCTTAAAGGGGGAGCTTGCGACAAAACAAAGCAAAACACTTGTCCGGCTTTTCAAGCAGATGAAAGACTATGTTGTGGAAAATCAGCAGGTTGTAAGCCAGCGCGATTTCTTGCGGTTGTCTTTGCAGACTGCCGACAACGCACAGAATCTTGTTTTGTTCAAGAATGCAAAGCAGAATGTTGCGGTGACTGTTTTTTCTGATAATGTGAACAATGGTCTGCATAAAGTTGAGTTTGATGACTTCTGCAAGGAGTTTCCGGGGCTGAAAATTGATGTAAGGCAGGCAGGCGGAATCTTCCACGATCGATACATCATTCTGGATTACAATACTCCTGATGAAAAAATCTATCATTGTGGTTCAAGCTCAAAGGACGGCGGTCGAAAAGTAACGACAATCACATTGACGGAAGATTCAAGTGTCTATAGATCCCTGATCGCAGAATTGTTGAAGAATAAGAGTCTGGTGTTTAAGAAGTAAATGTCATATTTGGATTTTGAGAGGACGCGCTACTATCAGGGGCTTCAGGACATCTCCTTTCTGGAGCGCACTTCTCAAATATTCCTATGACAGCAAGGCCGAGGATGATCTGACCAAGGCGATAGAAGAGCAGGTGCACATAACCCGGAACCTGAGGGAATGGAGGAAGGAACATATGACCGTAGAACAGGAAATAAAGATTCAGGCAAGCTACGCCTATGATGACGGATTCTCTCAGGGTGCGCACGACAAGGCTGTGGAGACTGCAAGAAAGATGATGGAGAAAAACATGTCTTCTGAGGATATCTGTGAATTGACAGGCTTGTCTTTGAATGAAATTAAACGGATTGCCGTCAGTAATTAAGCGGCTTAACCCCGGGTGTAAGGGCGTAAGTCCACCGCAGTGCAGCGAGGAGGATGAGCGTTAGCGAACCCTGGAAGACGGGTAGACTACTGACGCTTGTTCCTGAAAAATTAAAAATAAATTAAAACATATTTACACAATCTGCAATTTGTTTTATAAAGACATCACCGTGTATGAACCAGCCCTTAGGTGGGACGACGTCGCTGCGTGGGCAGATTCCGTATGGAACGCTGCAAACTAATTCCGGTGGTGGCGTATATGTTCAATCGCGCAGACTACGTGTCAGACAAAGACTGGCAGAAATTTCTTTCTTTTTCCAAAGACCTTGAAACTCCAAACATTGTAATCAACCTTCACACAATCAAGCAGAACTTTATCCGTCTTAAGGATTCTTTCCCCTATGCAAGAATCTACTATGCCATCAAGGCTAATCCTGGCGAGCCTGTTTTGAAAATGCTTTCAGAAATGGGAATCTGCTTTGACATTGCAAGCCGATACGAACTGGACAGGATCCTCAAGTTCGATGTAAGCCCTGACAGGCTTTCCTACGGCAATACAATCAAGAAAGCAAAGGACATAGAATACTTCTATCAGAAAGGCGTTCGCATGTTTGCCACGGACAGCAAGGAAGACTTAAAGAACATTGCAAAGTACGCACCGGGCAGCCGTGTTTATGTCCGCATCCTCATTGATACTTCTGCAACTGCCGACTGGCCTTTAAGCCGCAAGTTTGGTTGTCATCCGGACATGGCTTACGATCTTATTGTAATGGCAAAGAAACTTGGGCTTACTCCATACGGAATCAGTTTCCATGTAGGAAGCCAGCAGCGCGATATCGGTGTTTGGAACGATGCCATAGCAAAGACAAAATACCTTTTCAATTCCCTCGAAGTAGAAGAAGGAATCCGTCTCAGCATGATAAACATGGGCGGTGGTTTCCCTGCAAATTATGTTGAGCCAACAAACAACCTTTCTGAATATGCCCGGGAAATCACACGCTACCTAGAAGAAGACTTCGGAGAGGAAATGCCTGAAATCATTCTTGAACCTGGCCGTTCCCTCGTAGGTGACAGTGGAATCCTTACTTCAGAAGTTGTTCTCATAAGTCGAAAGAATAATACCGCTCTTGCCCGCTGGGTTTACCAGGATGCAGGAAAATTCAACGGCCTTGTCGAAACCCTTGATGAAGCAATCAAATATCCTGTCATTACGGAAAAGGACGGAGGCAAGGAAACTGAAGTTATTCTTGCAGGACCAACCTGTGACAGCATGGACATCATGTACGAAAACATAAAGTACAAACTTCCCATAGACTTGAAAATAGGCGACAAACTTTACTGGCTAACCACCGGTGCCTATACTTCAACTTATGCAAGTGTAGAGTTCAATGGCTTTCCACCGATAAAAACATACTTCATGGAATAAGGATGTTCGCCCGCTACAACTAGAGGTGTCGTTTGTTAGCGATGCAGTTCATGTCACCTTCGGACGTGATGCAATCTGGCATTCTATTGTTGCCCTTGTTGCCGCCTACTACGACTATTAGATGAATCGACTTTGCGTCGTGCTCACATTGAGTCCGCAGCCCGAGCCCTTGTTGTCTGCGACCATTCAAAAAAGTATTCCAATCTTGAAGTTGACAGCCTTACTGTTCCAAAGCATTCAAAGGCAATTTTTATAAGGGGGGAATTTCCAGCAGACCTCATGTCCACTACAATCCGCAGCGTAAACAAAGACAAGGCGGTTCTTTATGAGGCACTTTTCAACGAAATTTCAATGTCTTCTTAAGTGTCTGCAATCTTGTATAGACCTTGTTTTTTTTATATTATTTAGGCATTAACTTTTGATACTAATTTTTTAGGAGATTTTATATGGCACGTACACACTATATCGCCGGAAACTGGAAGATGAACACATCAAAGGCAGAAGCAGTAGCACTCGCAACTGACCTTGTTGCTCAGCTTAAGGGCAAGACAAATAAGTTCATGATTGGTGTTCCATTTGTATACCTCGATGCAGTTGCACAGGTAGTAAAGGGATCAAACATCATTCTCGCAGCTCAGGATTGTGCTGCTACAGACAATGGTGCTCACACAGGTGAAGTTTCCTGCGCAATGCTCAAGGACATCGGATGCCAGTGCGTAATCCTCGGTCACTCGGAACGCCGCCACGAAATCGGTGAATCAGACGAACTCATCAACAAGAAGGTTCGCAAGGCTCTCGCTTCTGGACTCGAAGTAGACCTTTGTATCGGTGAACTCCTTTCAGAACGCGAAGCAGGTGAAGCAGAACAGGTTTGTGCTTTCCAGCTTTCTGCAGGTCTCGCTGGCGTTACAGCAGAACAGATGAAGAATGTTACAATCGCTTACGAACCAGTATGGGCTATCGGAACTGGCAAGACAGCTACTCCGGCTGATGCTCAGGCTATCCACAAGTTTATCCGCGGATACATTGCAAAGCTCTACGATCAGAAGGTTGCTGATGAAGTAATCATCCAGTACGGTGGATCAATGAAGGCTTCAAATGCTCCTGAACTCCTTGCACAGGAAGACATCGACGGAGGCCTCATCGGTGGTGCATCCCTTAAGGCAGAAACATTCGTTCCAATCTGCGAATGCTAATCTGAACTGATTTAACCATACATTTTACGGTTAGAAATGCATCTTTTGCTTGGATTAACAAGTGGAAGGTGCATTTTTTTTCCCCTGATTCATAATTCATAATTCATAATTCATAATTCCACTTGAATATTTGGTCTTTATTCTCTATTATGTTTAAACTAATTTTTAAATAATTAATTTGGAGATAAAAATGGGTGTTGTAAAGACAGTTTTGCTCGTAGCATTTGTAATCGTATGTATTCTTGCTATCCTTCTTGTACTTGTTCAGAATGATGAAGGAAACGGTATGGGTTCTGCATTTGGAGGCGGAAACAGCGCAGCATTCGGTGCTCATTCTGGTAGTGTTCTCAAGAAGACAACCGGCGTGCTTGTAGTTCTTTTCTTTGTAATCACAATTGGTCTTGGGCTTGTAAACAAGGCATCTGATAAGGAAGATCTTTCTTCAACAGCTGCTGCAGTTCAGGGTGAAACTAAGTCTGTAGAAACAGAATCTGGCAACTGGCTTGAAAACGAACTTTCTGGTTCAACAGCTACAGTAGAACAGTCTGCAGAATAAAAAAAATAATCGGGTTTGATATATGAATTTTAACAAGATTTTTTCTCCGAAGAGTGTTATACTTGACTTACAGAGCGAAGAAAAGGATAAGCTTTTTGAGGAACTTGTTCAGGCAATTCATGCTGCAAATCCGGACCTTGATTGTGAAGAAGTGCTTGCTTCTGTCCGAGAAAGGGAAAGTAAGATGACAACCGGCATCATGCACTCCATCGGAGTTCCGCACGGCAACAGCAAGTCTGTAAAAGGCTGTGTGGGTGCAGTTGGCATCAGCAGAAAAGGGATTGATTATGAGTCCCTTGACGGACAACCTGTACATTATGTATTCATGCTGATTTGCGGTCAGGGTGAAGACGAATTGCATTTGGAAGTATTGAAGGAACTTGCCGTGCTTTTGCAGGACAAAAAGTTCATGGAAGATCTGGATAATGCAAAGGAGCCTCAGAAAGTTTGCGATCTGCTGTGTAGTTCTGAATAACATCAGGTAAAGGACATGTGTATATGGCTGCAGAAGAAGTAGATGTAATCAAACATCTTATTGAGGTTGAACGTGAGGCTTCGGAAATTGTTCTAGAAGCCCAGAAGAAGGCCGACACTCTTGTTAATTCTGCCAAATCTCAGGCAGACGAAGAATTCCGTAAATCCTATTCAAAACTGGTAGAAGAATTTGATTCTCAGGAAAACACTGCCAGGGAAATAATCAGTTCACAGCACAATTCAGAAATCCAGAACTACAGGGAATCTCTGAATGATCTTCAGAAAGATGTTTCTGGTTTCAATTCTGCGTTAGATTCAATTTTGTTTGCATAGGGCAGGTAGGCTATGGCTATGATGGATAAATCTGCCGCAGATTCTTATGTCTATGCAAAGGCAAGCGGAATGCTTGCAAAATCCTATGTAGGTGACAGAGCAAGGGAATTGTTTTCCTTTAATTCCCTTCAAGAATTGTGGTCATTTCTTTTTAAGGCAGAAGTTCCCGTTGTTCCTGAGGCATTGCTTGCCCGCGCCCTTGAAAAAGAGGCTTTTGATACTTTTGTTTTTCAGTACAGAAAGCTCATTGAATGCTATTCTGAACCAAACCCGGTTCTGACAGCCTTGCTTCACGGTTATGACTATGAAAACATCAAGGATATTGGCGCTGCCATTTCCCTTAAGGAAAGCAAGTTGCCTGAAATTAACCGCATAAATCCATTCAACCTCATAAACTATGACAAATGGCCTGACCTTAAGGCTATGACTGCGGAAACTCCTTTGGAATGGTACTCTTCAGCCGTAGACATTAAGGATCAGCATCTCATTAATCATAAGATTGACTGTCAGAACGTTATCGAGATGATAAAAGCGCTGGATAAAGTTGAACTTTCCTGCAGAAAAGACGTAAAAAAACTTGTTTCAGAAAAACTCATAATTGAAAATATTGTTTGGGCACTTCGCCTGAGATTGTATTATAATATGAGTTCAGAGGAAATAATTCCTTTGCTCGCTTATTCGACTTCAGAAAAGGATTTGAAAGACTATCTTGTTCAGGATGCTTTGAAAGTACTGGATCTTCCACTTGACGATCATGACAGCTGGAAGAAATGGAAATACAGCCGGCTCCTCAATCCCCATGATGAAGGTTCTCCATGGACTGTTGATCCGGGGTGGATTGCCACTGCTTTCAAGACGGTCTATGTGGGCAAGGCAAGAAGAATGTTCCATCAGTATCCTTTTACCTGCTGTCCTATAGTTTGCTGGTTCATCATAAAGCAGGATGAACTGGATAACATAAGGACTGCTTCTGAAAGCCTCAGGCTGAATATTGATTCAAGCCAGGCAATGCGAACCGTTGGAATTATGGAGGTGAACAATGGCTAGAACTACTGCAATGCGTTTAATTGAGCTCATGATTTTCCGCCAGGACATCCATAGGGTTTTAAAATACCTTGGTGAAATGGGGGACTTCCAGTTTCAGCAGGATTTCAGCGTTTCATCCGATACAAAGGCAGCCAATCCAAACCAGGAAATTTTTGATGGACTTCAGCAGGCAAGAACAAACCTTGGTCTTGAAGACCTTGACGGATTAAAAGGAACTCTTTGTCTTCCTGCAGAAGGGGATAAAATCATATCAGAAAAACTCATTTCTGCAGTTGCAAAACTTCATGAAGAGGAAATGTCTGCGGCTGACGAAGAAAAGCGTGCCTCCGAAGAATACAGGGAAGCACAGGCTTTCTCAAACCTTCAGGTTCCCTATTCAGACCTAGAATCCCTTTCTTTCCTTACCTTCAGAATCGGAAAGATTGAGCCTGGAAAGTTTGATGAACTCAAGGAAAAGGCAGGTGCAGCTGCGACTGTTGTTCCTCTTGGGGATGACAAAACAAGAGTTCTTGCAACATGTTCAAAAAAATCCCGCTCCGAACTTGACGGTGTTCTCAAGGAATGCGGTTTCGTAGAAATAGAAGTTCCAAAGGAATTCAAGGGAATCCCTGAGAATGTTCTTGGAACACTCAAGGATAATTCTGACAAAGCGAAGGCTGCCCTTGAAGAGATTCAGTCGGAAAGAAAGAATTTCGCAGAAACTCATAAAGATGAACTTTACAGATTGCTCCAGTGCTATTGCGTTGGAAAGCAGATTACTGAAGTAGAAAATAATCTTGAATCTACCGAATACATCTACAGGCTTACTGGTTGGATTCCGGCCTATGAGGCAAAGGAAGTTTCAAAGAAAATTGACGAGCTTACTTCCAGCCGTTCTGTCGTAAGGGAATACCTTCCTTCAGAAGTTCCAAGTGTTTTGGCTGGCGAAGAAAAGGTTCCTGTTCAGGTAAAGCACGGTGCCCTCATCAAGAATTTTGAACGAATGATTTTCAGCTACGGTTCGCCTTTGTACGGAACCATCGATCCAACACCTTTCGTTGCTGTTTTCTTCACGATTCTTTTTGGAATCATGTTCGGTGATGCAGGTCAGGGACTTTGTTTCCTTGCCATCGGTATTCTTGGTTGCCTTAAGAAAATCAAGATTTCAGGATGGGAAAAGTTCGGTCCGGTTCTATGCTGTATCGGTGTAAGTTCTACGATAATGGGACTTCTTACAGGTGAATTCTTTGCAAACGAAACAATCCTTGAACCTTTTGCCATCTGGGTAACAGGTCTCTTTGGACATCCTCACGCCCCTATACTCCACATGATGCCTTCAAGTGATCCTCATTCCATTACAAGGATGTTCACCTTCTTTGGCTTTACCATCGGTGTAGGTTTCCTCATCAACACTTGCGGTCTTTTGATCAACATTTCAAATCAGATTTTCCTCAAGCGCTGGGGAAGGGTATTCTTTGGAAAAACTGGAATTTCAGGTGCAGTTTTCTTCTGGTATGTGGTTGCCTTTGCCCTCCGCATTGCCTTCTTCGGACATGCTCCACAGGTCTATGATTTCGTAATCATTTTCGGAACCCTTTTGATTTCCGCCTTTGCTGAACCTCTTGAACGCCTTATTGAAAAGGAAAGTCCGGTCCTTGAAAACGGTCTTCTTTCTGCAATCATCGGCGCCGTAGTTGAAATAATTGAAATCATATCTTCATACCTTTCGAATACCGTCAGCTTTGTCCGTGTAGGTGCTTTTGCCCTGGCTCATGCCGTTCTCGGCTACATCATTAATTCTCTGGTGGAGATTACTCCGGGACCAGGGGGAATTGCAGTAGCAATTGTTGGCAATGCCATCGTTGTTGTCCTTGAAGGTATGATCGTAGCAATCCAGGTAGTCCGCCTCCAGTACTATGAGTTCTTCTCAAAGTTCTTTGACGAAACGGGCCGTGAATTCAAGCCATTCAGATTTGAATATAGATAAACTAACATGTAGGAGTTTTTTATGAAGAAATTTATCACTGTTTTGACAACATTGATGGTAATGGGTGCTGCATGTCTTTTCGCAGAAGATGCAGAAAAAGCACAGGCTGCCGCTGCAGGTGCTGGTAGTGCAATCAAGTACATTGCCGCTGCTATCGCTGTAGGTATTGCATGTATCAGTGGTGGTGCTGCTGTAGGTAAAATTGGTAGTGCAGCTATGGGTGCCATGGCAGAAAACGCAGAACTTTCAGGAAAGGCTCTTCCTTTCGTAGGTCTTGCAGAAGGTATCTGTCTCTGGGGCTTCCTTGTTGCTCTCTTCATCATCATCATGTAATTGAAGGATGAATTATTTTGTAATTGGCGAACGGGAAATTGTCCTTGGATTTAACCTTGCGGGAGTTCAGGGAAAGCCTGTGAGCAACCGACAGGAAGCATTGGATGCCTTTAACCTTCATACAGGTCAGGTTAACGATATGCGTGCTTCCGTCGAATCGGAAAGACCAAAAGTTCTCATTGTAACAGAAGATGTTGCCGACATGCTCGCTGAAGAAATTCAGGTATGGCAGATGAAAGGAAAATCTCCTTTGATAGTAGAGATTCCTGGATTAAACGGTCACATTCCAGGTAGAAAGACACTTACAGATTCCATAAGGGAAGCTGTAGGAATTAATGTCTAGCTTTTTGTTTTTATATTTTTATTCAGGTTGTAATAAATGGAAGAATTACGCTCTACAGATGTTCTTGACAGGGAAATCCGTGCTGACAGCGAAAAGAAGGCATCTGAAATCCTTTCAAGAGCAGAAGAAAATGCAAAGTCAATTCTCAGTGAAGTTCAGGAAAGAATTCTGAAGGCTAAGGAAGAAGTTGACGCCGCCTCAAAGAAACGTCTCGGAGTTCTTGAAAAGAATCTCAATGCTTCCCTTCCATTGGAAAAGCAGCGTTATCTGGTTTCATTCATCAATGATTCCATTGTCGACGCAATGAAAAATCATATTGAAAATCTTGATTCCTCAATAAAGGAACAGCTAATAGAAAATCTTGCTAAGAAGGCTAAGGCTGTTACGGGGGATGCAAAGGTTACGGCCATTGCAACCGGTAACATGACAAAGGCCAGTGCAGAAAAAATCCTCAAGAATGTATATGGTACATCTTGTCTTAAGGTTGAAGAAAACCACAAGCACGATGATGATCTTCTTGCATATGGAATCATTCTTTCTACAGAAGACAGAAAGATTACATGCCGTCTTACCCTTGAAGAAAAAACAAATGAAATACTCAGTCAGAAAAGGGAACAGCTTGCCCTTGCACTTTTTTGCGGGAGGTTGCCTGAATGATCGAAGGTAAAATTACACGCATTTCCGGTCCTATCGTTTATGCAGAAGGCCTTGAAAAATGCGGTCTTTATGATGTTGTTGATGTAGGTGAAAACAAACTCATTGGTGAAATCATCCGCCAGAATGAAGGCATGGCAACAATCCAGGTTTACGAAGATGTAAGCGGAATGCACATCGGTGAGTCTGTTGTTTCAAATGAACGCCCTCTTTCCGTAAGGCTTGGTCCAGGTCTTGTTGGCACCATCTATGATGGAATCCAGCGCCCTTTGAAGGAAATGTACGAAGACAAGGGGGCATTCCTTTTGCCAGGTCAGCGTACATCTCCAATTGACGAAAACAAGAAATGGGACTTTGTTCCAACTGCCAGGGAAGGGGATTCAATTGCTCCTGGTTTTGTGCTTGGTACAGTTCAGGAAACTGGTTCCATCGTTCATAAGATTATGGTTCCTCCTGCAATCAAGGGGAAGACCCTTGCAACTTTCAAGGGTGCGGGTTCATACACAATCGATGAAGTTATAGGAACGACAGAATTTGACGAAGAACTCAAGCTTTCCCATTACTGGCCATTGAGAAAACCTCGTCCTTTCCTTGAAAAACTTGAGGTCAATCAGCCTCTTGTTACAGGACAGCGCGTCATCGATGTATTCTTCCCTCTTTCAAAGGGTGGTACTGCCGCAATTCCAGGAGGATTCGGTACCGGTAAGACCATGACTCAGCATGCCGTTGCAAAATGGTGTGATGCAGACCTCATCGTTTACATCGGTTGCGGTGAACGCGGAAACGAAATGACCGATGTTCTTACTGAATTCCCAACTTTGATTGACCCAAGGACTGGTCGTTCCCTCATGGAAAGAACAATCCTCATTGCAAATACTTCAAACATGCCTGTTGCTGCCCGTGAAGTTTCCCTTTATTCAGGAATTACTCTTGCAGAATATTACCGCGACATGGGCCTTCATGTTGCCATCATGGCAGACAGCACATCCCGCTGGGCAGAAGCTTTGCGTGAACTTTCCGGGCGTATGGAAGAAATGCCTGCGGAAGAAGGATATCCTGCATACCTTCCAACCCGCCTTGCTGAATTCTATGAACGTGCAGGTAGGGTAAATACACTTTGCGGCAAGGAAGGTTCCGTTACTGTTATCGGTGCAGTAAGTCCTGCCGGCGGTGACTTCTCTGAACCTGTTACTCAGCATACAAAGCGCTTCATCCGCTGTTTCTGGGCTTTGGAACGCGAACTTGCAAATGCACGCCATTATCCTGCCATCGGTTGGATTGATTCCTACTCTGAATATGCAGAAGAAATAAAGGAATGGTGGGATAAGTTTGACCCTCAGTGGGCAACTGTCCGCATAAAGGCTTTGGATCTTCTAAAAAAAGAACAGAGGCTTCAGCAGATTGTTCGCCTTATTGGTGCAGATGCTTTGCCTGATTCAGACCGCCTTGTCCTCATCGTAAGTGAAATGATCAAGAACGGCTTCCTTCAGCAGAATGCCTTTGATGCCATCGATGCATATTCTGTTCCACAGAAGCAGCTTAAGATTCTTCTTCTTATAATGGATTTCTATGCCAAGGCTCTTGATGTTGTAAAGGCTGGTTGTCCTTTGCTCAAGGTTTCGGAACTTTCAGTAAGGAATGAAATTGTTCGTGCAAAGCTTACTGTTCCTAATGACAACATGGACATGCTTACTGTTATCGGATCTCATCTTGAAGAACAGTTTGCAGAACTTGAGCGCATGTACCGTAAGGATACCTTAATTTAAAAGGATGGATTCTAATGAAAGGAATTGAATATTCAGGACTTGAGTCTGTTGACGGACCTATCGTTGTTGTAAAGCGCAGTGAAAATTCATCCTATGAAGAAGTTGTATATGTTCGCGATAAATTCGGTGAAAAACGCACGGGAAGAATCATCGACCTTAATGAAGAAACTGCCGTAGTTCAGATTTTCGGAACGACAACTGGACTTGACCTTGAAAGCACCACTGTTGAATTCCTTGAAGAACCAATGGAACTCCGCGTTGGCAAGGGACTCCTTGGACGCATTTTCAACGGTCTTGGAAAACCAATTGATGGATATCCAGAAATCATCAGTGATAAGAAGGTCAATGTTAACGGTTGTCCAATAAATCCTTATGCCCGCGTTTATCCAAGGGACTTCATTCAGACTGGGATTTCTTCCATCGACGGCATGAATACCCTCATCCGTGGACAGAAGCTTCCAATCTTCAGCGGCAACGGTCTTCCTCACAACAAGCTTGCGGCTCAGATTATCCGTCAGGCAAAACTTAAGGGAAGTGACGAAGACTTCGTTATGGTTTTTGCAGGCATGGGTATCAAATACGATGTTTCACAGTTCTTCAAGCATACCTTCGAAGAATCTGGTGTTCTTTCAAAGGTTGTAATGTTCCAGTCTTTGGCAGATGCTCCTTCCATTGAACGCATCATTACACCTCGCTGTGCCCTTACTGCAGCAGAATATCTTGCCTATGAATGCAACATGCATGTTCTTGTTGTAATGACAGACATGACAAACTATTGCGAAGCCCTCCGTGAAATTTCTACAACCCGCGGAGAAGTTCCAGGCCGCAAGGGTTATCCTGGATACCTTTATTCAAATCTTGCAGAACTTTACGAGCGTGCTGGAAAGGTTCAGGGATCTACAGGTTCAATTACACAGATTCCGATTCTTTCCATGCCTAACGATGATATTTCTCATCCAATTCCTGACCTTACAGGTTATATTACTGAAGGTCAGATTGTTCTTGACCGTGAAATGAGCCAGAAGGGCATGTATCCTCCTGTTTCAGGTCTTCCATCCCTTTCCCGCCTTATGAAGGACGGTATTGGTGACGGCATGACTCGCGAAGACCATGCTCCGGTTTCAAGCCAGCTTTTTGCCGCCTACAGCAAGGTTAAGACGATCCGAAACCTGGCTTCCATCATCGGAGAAGAAGAACTCAGTCCTTTGGACCAGCTTTACCTTAAGTTTGGAAATGAACTTGAAGCAAAGTTCTTTACTCAGGGTGAATACGAAGACAGAAGCATCGAAGAAACCCTTGACCTAGGTTGGAAACTCCTTTCAATTCTTCCTCGCGAAGAACTCTATCGCATCAAGGATGAACTCATCGACAAGTATATGGTAAAGGGAGCAAATGGCTAAACTTAACATCGCGCCAACAAAATCAAATCTCCTCAACATAAAGGAACAGCTTGCGATTTCTACTGAAGGCTATGACCTTCTTGAACAGAAGCGCGAAATTCTTGTAATGGAACTTATGCGCATCGTTGAAAAGGTAAAGCTTCTTGAAGTGGAAATGGACAAGTGTGCAGCAAAGGCATATCCGGCCCTCAAGAACATGCTCCTTAAAGTTGGTGGAGACCGTGTTGAACGCATTGCCCATGGAGTTGAATACGACTACGAACTGACCAAGAAGCCTGTTACCATCGGTGGCATGAGCTTTACTACCATCGATGTAAACCTTCCTGAAAAACAGCTTTTTTCTTCTTTCAAGGGATCTTTTGCCGACAGCGATGAAGTAATGTCAGATTTCTTTGACTATCTTGTCCTCATCACCCGTATGGCAAGCATCAGGACTATTGCCTGGAGACTTGCCCTTGAAGTGAAGAAAACTCAGCGCCGTGTTAATGCCCTTGATAAAATGGTGATTCCTCAGGACAGGGAAACTGTAAAATACATTGAAAGCGTTCTTGAAGAAAGGGAAAGGGACAATATCTTCGTAATGAAGTCCCTGAAGAAAAAACAGGGGTTAAAATAAACCGATGCTTAATTCACTTTTCCAAAAAGTTCTTGTTGCCTACAACGGGTCAAAGTCTTCTCTCAATGCCGTGCTTTACGGAATCATGATGGCAAAAATCTATGGCTGCACCCTGAAGGTTGTTTATGTTGTTGACAGTGCTTCCATTAAACAGCTTTCCATTTCGAAATTACTTGTTGCCGATGAAGCTGAAGAGACTTCCAGGAGTCTGGAGGAAGACGGCTGTAAAAACCTTGGATATGTAAAGGAACTTGCAGCCCAGAAGAAAATTGAAGTGGAATCAGAAATTCTGCACGGAGCCGTATGGTCTGAAATCATTCATTCTGCGGATCTCTGGAAGGCGGACCTGATTCTTATCGGGGGCTCTGTTGGAGAAAAGCCTCTATATTCTGTCCATGAAACGGTTTCAAAGCAGGACAGCGAAATTATTGGCAGTGCCCATTGTTCGGTAATGGTTGTTAGGGATCCCTACATCAGCCATAAATTCCGCCTATTAAAATAAACTGTCTGTCAGGTTGAAAATCCCCCTATAACATGCTGTTTTAAATCTTTTTGTTTTTTTTACACGGTCCTTTTTTTTGTCAGTTTCTGTCTTATAATCAGTTTTATGAGAGTATTGTTTATCGACGATGATGTCAGGTCTTCCCAGACTGTTTCTGAACTTCTAAAGAAGAACAGGTTTGGGGTGGACAAGTCTTTTTCAGGCGAAGAAGGGTTTAAATACGCATTGTCAGGGAATCACGATATTATTATCCTCGAAAATAAACTTCCCGACATGGATGGAATGTCTCTTGTTCAGAAAATAAGAAATGCAGGAATTGGCGTTCCTGTAATGTTCCTTTCGGAAAAAGTTGAAAGCAAGGATATTGTTGGCGGACTTTATGCCGGTGCCGACGACTATCTTACAAAACCATATAATCCCGATGAATTCATCGCCCGCGTTTACGCCCTTACAAGAAGGAAGGGGGAAATTCGAAGCGAGAAGATGACTTTCGGCGATTTTGTCCTAAATAAGAGTTCCTGCGAGATTCAGAATGCTTCAGGTGAATCTGTAAAACTTTCCCTTAAGGAACTTTTGATTGCAACCCTTCTTTTTGAAAACCCAAGGCAGATTATCCGTAAGGAAGAAATCATTGATAAAATTTGGGGTGGGGACAGCGACGCAGAATACAACAATGTGGAAGTTTACATTTCTTTCCTTAGAAAAAAAATGGAGCAGCTTAAGGTCCATGTTGTCATAAGGACAGCACGAGGCCTTGGCTACTCCCTTGAAGAAACCAACTGATGGCTTTGTTTTCAATCCATCAGGATGATTTTTTTCTAGAAATTTGTTCTGAATCCGATTGTTCCGGAAATTGATTTTGACGGTGTATCCTTTATTTCTTTTGTATCAACAGAGATGGATGCCGTGATATTGCCTCCGAATACTTCCATATTTGCATAAGTTGTAAGGATGAAAGTTTTTTCGGAATCATTGATTGTTGTTATCGGATGATCCAGAAGGTTGTCGTTGTCAATTTCTGTCATTATGATTGTTCCGTGGATACCTGCAGTAACCTTTGAAGATCCAATGTATAGGTTTTCGTTTGCCAGGTTGAAATTAATTCCAAGTACATTTTCTTCTTCCGGATGTTTGATTACGAAAGGCCTCAAATAAACCATATCTGCAGCTGTCTTTACCGGGAAATTGAATGCAGAAGGATTGAAATAATAGTCAGAAACAGGGATTCTTGGTTCTATGAGGATGTGGAAGTTCTTCATGTTGATGGAATCGTCACTGTCATCGTTCTTCTTGATGTAGAGTCCGTCAACACCAAACTGTGTATGGAGCATGAAAGATTTTTTGTGTCCAAATAGGGCATTGATTCCTGCTTGAAAGAGAACTTCGTCAATGTTCAGAATGGAGTTGTCATCATCACCACCCTTAGGGAAAACAAGACCTGCAATTGAATCGATTGTTGCATAGTCATAGAGTCCTGCAAATCGGAAGTCGAAATTCAAGGCATCCTTGTTTTTCCTTTCATTCCGGTATTTCTGATTCTTGTGGAGGGAAAGGGAAATTGCCTTGTTGCCGTCTGAATGGTATGTGTAGGAAATTCCAGTTGTGTACAATGGGAAAATCGATGCCCCTTCAATTCCATGGTAACTTTCTGTTAAATTTGAATTTATTTTTGCAATTCCAAATTGTCTCTGAAGAAAGATGTCTGAGCCGAATGGTTCATAGTTTCCCTTGAAAAGAGAGAAGTAATGGGAGCCTGAATCGCCTATAGCTTTGTATGTTGCAGAAATTTCTTCGATTCTGAAAACAGCATTTTTTTCTGAAACTTCATCTTCAAAAAGGCTGTCGCTTGTAATGTAGAATTCTCCGCGAAGAAACAGTTTGCCGGAAAAATCAAAGAGGCCTGCGAAATATGATTCTGCATTGCATTCTGCATCAAAGCTGTCTTTATCCTTGTTTGAAGCTATTGATGCAAAAAAACCTGTAGTTCCGCTGAAGAAGGGTTTTTCAATTTCCATTGAGAAGGCTGCCGCTGCTGCCATAAAAGAAAGGGCTGCTGCAAAAATTGTTCGTTTCAAATTATCCTCCAAAGGCAGAATTATTCTACCTCTCATAAAATTTTCGGTATTTAAAATGAAAAATTAAGAGATTTGTTATGTAATAAAGGTCTAAATATGGAAGAAAATAATCAAAAT
>JAHAZL010000015.1 GCA_018384055.1 Treponema sp. | reverse complement strand
CACCAGGAATGGGATTGAATTCAGTTGATGATAGCAAAGAAGGAATTGAAAAATTCTTGAAGCGGAATCCGTCCACCTGTTTTATTGCAGAGGAAAATGAAAAAATAGTTGGCGTAATAATGGCAGGCAACGACGGCCGGAGAGGTTACATCTATCATACGGCAGTTTTGCCGGAGTTCCGCGGAAAGCATGTTGCAAAAACTCTTGTTGAAAATGCAATGGCTGCTTTGGAAAAAGAAGGAATCACAAAAGTTGCCCTTGTGGTTTTTGAAAAGAATCAAAACGGCAACGGCTTCTGGGAAAAGATTGGTTTTACAGTCCGCAATGATTTGATTTACAGGAACAAGACCATAGCCCAGATGGAACGCATTGTTGTAAATGAATAGTTATGACTTCTGACTGCAAAAAAACTTGGAATTGATGTTCCGGAAAGTTTCGTTGTTCAGATACTGTAAAATTTAGTTCGCAATTTCGTATTTAAAATTGAAATGTACCAATCGATGAAATCATTGTTGTTGATAATCAGAAAAGGATATTCGAAGAATAAGGATAACCATGATACAATCTATGTAATGGCTGAGGAAATTGCGGCAAGTCTTTCCGAACTCAAAATAAACGGTCGTTAGTTTTTCTATAGTGCGTTAACGGTACTATTTGCTGAAATTTTCAAACTAATGTTCGGTAGTTTATTGCAGATACGGTTAATTAAACCTGCTAAACCACATCTTTAATTTCCATTCTGCAAAAAACTACTATATTAATGTCATAAAAAATTATAGAAGATTTTGGCTATAATATTTTTTTGGGGGAAAGATGAAAAATAATTTTAAGTGGCATAAGGAACAGCTTAACGGAAAATGGTATTCGGTTTGCGATCATGAACATGTTCCGATGATTGAGCATACAAAGGACGGCAAGTACAAGCTTCGAAATGCAAACGGCAAGGCAGTTCTTCACGAAGATTATGCCGATGCCGTAAAGCTTGCCCTGGAAGTTTACGAAAAGTTCAAGAAGATGAACAGGACTTTTGACGAAAAGGAAAATGCAGGCAATTAAAATTTTAGTGCGGATCCTGAATTGGAATCAGATTTACGAAAAAATTGCTTCAACCGTTAAAAACGTTCTTTCCAAAAAGGAACTGCAGGTGGAAGATCCGGAATTTGACCGGTGGTGCGACAAGGTTGTTGCTGTTCTTGAAAAGGCAAAAAAAAGATTTTTTAACGGCAGAAATTTGGTATAATGATATTATGCGAAAATACTTTTCTTTATTAATGATGCTTACGGCTTTTGTTTTGCCTTCATGTTTTGCAGAACAGAAGTCTGGCAAGGAGGCTGGAGTCATGAACACTTTCAAATCCGTAAAAATGGAAGAAGGTTTGAAGATGATGGCTGGTGATTCAGGATTCATTCTTCTTGATGTAAGGACTCCGGAAGAATATTCGGAAGGACATATTCCGGGAGCCCTTCAGCTGACAAACGAAACCTTTACAAAGGAAGAAGCCGAAAAACTGATGCCGGACAAGGCCAAAAGAATCTATGTTTACTGCAGGAGCGGCCGCCGTTCAAAGCAGGCAAGCCAGAAGTTGGTTGATTTTGGATATGCTGATGTCGTTGAATTCGGCGGGATACTTTCCTATTCAGGTCCCGTTGAAAAATAAAGGCAGGTGGATTGCTTCGTCGCAAGCTCCTCGCAATGACGGGGATCTTTATTCCCTTCGCAATGAAGGGAGGTGTTTTTACTTTATTGGCTTAAAGATCATGCCGCCAGAAGTTTCTTCGTGATGGTGATGCTCGCCGTGGTGGTTGCACTTTGCATCAGGATTGTCCCTGAGCTTTCCTTCAAGAAAAAGTTTTACGGCTTCATCAGGTGAACCTGTGATTCCTGCCAACTGCTGGATTCCTGCGTTGTTCAAGGCATCTATGGCACCCTGACCGCGGTTCCCCAAAATCAGGATTTGGATTCCAAGATTTTTAAGGTAGGTTGCAAGATCGTGGTGTCCAAATCCGCCGTTGTCGATGACTTCCGATTTTACAATTTTTCCGTCTTCGATTGTGTAGATTTTAAAATTCTGCGTTTTTCCAAAATGCTGGAAAATTGTTTCGCTTGATGAATCATAAGTTGCTGCAATTTTCCCGTTCTTGAATTCGTTCAAATTCATCTTCATTTCCCCTGTGTGTTTTTATTACTGCATTCTGGGCACAAGCCTGTAAAAATAAGGTTGTGGGAATTCAGCGTGAATCCTTCCCTGGACATCAAGCCTGAAATTTTTGACGCCTTTACCTTTACGCTATCCGGAACATCAAAGAGCCTTGAACATCCATCGCAGCAAAAGTGATGGTGTTCGTGCAGGCTGCAGTCGTAATGGTCCGAACCGTTTGGTACGCGGATCTTCAGGATTTCTCCCGTATCTGAAAGAAACCCCAGATTCCTGTAGACCGTTCCGCGACTTATGTGTCCGTCAATGGAACGGGCCGTCTCGTAAATTTCCTCTGCAGTTGGATGAGAAAAATTATCCTTCATTATATCAAGGATGATTTTTCTCTGGGCCGTATTTCTGACCTGCATTTTTCTCGCCTAGTAGTTTTCAGCGTTTAATTCAAAGTATGATTTTGGATGTGCACAAACAGGACAGGTTTCTGGAGCCTTTGTTCCAACAACGATGTGTCCACAGTTGCGACATTCCCAAACCTTTACTTCCGACTTTTCGAATACTGCTGCTGTTTCAACATTATTAAGAAGGGCACGATAGCGTTCTTCGTGATGCTTTTCGATTGCTGCAACTCCGCGGAATTTTTCAGCAAGCTCTTTAAAGCCTTCTGCTTCTGCTGTCTTTGCAAAACCTTCGTACATGTCTGTCCATTCATAGTTTTCACCGTCAGCAGCTGCCTTAAGATTTTCTGCAGTTTTTCCAAGTTCACCAAGTTCCTTGAACCACATCTTTGCATGTTCCTTTTCGTTTTCTGCTGTCTTGAGGAAGAGGGCTGAAATCTGTTCGTAGCCTTCTTTCTTTGCAACTGAAGCAAAGTATGTGTACTTGTTTCTTGCCTGTGATTCTCCTGCAAATGCTGCCTGGAGATTTTTTTCTGTCTGTGTTCCTGAGTACTTACTCATAGTAGTTACATCTTTCTGTGTGTTTGTATTGTTTTCAGATGCAATTGCAACTGTTGTGTCATAAATGGGTTCAAAATCTTCTGCCGGATGACCGCAAAGTGGGCATGTAAAATCCTTTGGAAGTTCAGGATTCATATATTCGTATCCGCAGATTTTGCAGCGCCAGCCGATGATTTTCTTTCCTGTGTTTGCAACAGGTTTTGGCTTAATGTTGTTCTGATAGTCGGCATAAGTCAAAGGGGCATTTGAATTAAGAACTTCTGCTTCAACAACTTCTGCAACAAAGAGTGTGTGGGTTCCAAGATCTTCTTTTGAAAGAACCTTGCATTCAAGAAGGGAACAGGTGCTCTTTGTAATGTATGGAATGCCGTTTTTGTTTGTCTCGTAAGGGAAAGATCCAAACTTGTCGGCATCTCTTCCGCTCTGCATCCCGAAGTTTTTGATCAGGTCAAAACTGCAGGTGCTGTCTAAAATTGAAAGGGTGAACTCTCCGCTTTCCTTGATCATGTCGCATGTAAGATTTCTGTTCAAAACGGAAATTGCAATCCTTGTAGGATCTGAAGCAACCTGCATGCAGGTATTTGTGATGCAGGCATTGATTTTGCCATTGCTCTTTGCACCAAGAACAAATACGCCGTAAGAAAGGCTGTAAAACGCTTTTGGATTCATAGGCTCTCCTGTGTTTGATTTTCTATTGGGAATGATACTAATAGTTATATGAAGTTTATACCAGGATTATACTTATGTAAATAGGAATGATTACTAATAACAGGTATTTTAAAATCAAAAGCCTTTTATTTCAAGAAAGTTTTCTTCAGGTTTTTCAAGCCATTGGATTATCTGGTCCTTTACCTTTTCGATTTTAAGGCGGGATTTTTTTCCGCGGATGGCACATTCCCAGACAACGCAGACCCTCCAGCACTGTTCCTGAAAGTACTTTATGTTTTCTGCATCCCTTTCTTTGTTGCGCTGAAATTTCTTTTCCCAGAATTCCTTGTTGGATTTTGGGAAGACAAAATATTTGCAGTTTTCGTGAGCGTGCCAGAAACATCCGTTGATAAAAATCACCGCATAGTATCGGGGAAATACAAGGTCCGGTTTCCCTGGATATCGTTTGTCGCAAATTCTGTAGCGGATGCCTGCCCTAAAAAGTGCCGAGCGAATCTGCTTTTCGGGTTTTGTATCCTTTGAGCGAATGTGAGACATGGTTTTGTGCCTGATTTCTGGAGAAACAGTATCCATAAAAATTATTATACATAAGAAAGGTAAATAGTTCATTCTATGGAGATATTTTCTTCGAAGCTCTGTAGAAATATGATATAATGATTTGCAATATCATAACGACTAATTCAGCAAGGAGTTCACCGTGTACAAGAATATTGAAAAGCAGACAAAACTTTTGCTCAAGGACCAGGTTCAGTATCAGGAAGGTCAGGTTGTAAGCAAGACTTTGGTTCAGAATGAAAAGGTAAGCATGACGATTTTTTCTTTTGACAAAGGGGAAGAAATTTCTACGCATGCAGCACCTGGAGATGCAATGGTAACAGTCCTTGAAGGCAAGGGTAGATTTACTGTTGGTGGAGAAGTTTTCTATCTTGAAGCCGGTGACACCCTCATCATGCCAAAAGATATTCCCCATGCAGTTTTTGGCGAAGAACAGTTTAAGATGCAGCTGGTGGTTTCATTTTAATTTAAGGGGACATAAAAATGATAAAGGGCCTGCACCACATTTCAATGAAGTGCAGGAGAAGTGAACAGCTTTCAAGGTCAAAGTGCTGCCGCACGCCCGAAATGCAGGAGGTAATCATGAAAGTCGAAGCGACAAAATGGGCCTGGACTCGTGAGCCTAAAGATTTCAAAATCACTGACGAAAAAATCGAGATAATCACAACTCCCCACACTGACCTTTGGCAGCGGACTTACTATCATTTCAGAAACGACAATTCTCCGGTTCTGCAGATGAAGACTTCAGAAAAATTTTTCTCGTTCATCGTAAAAACTGAATTTGAAAGCAAGCGGCGTTTTGACCAGTGTGGCGTAGTAATGTATCTGGACAGCGAAAACTGGCTTAAAGGTTCCATTGAATATGAAAACGATGATTTTCAGCATCTTGGAAGTGTTGCAACCAGCAACGGATATTCGGACTGGGCAACAACAGAAATTCCGGCAGGGATAAAATCAATGTGGTACCGCTTCAGCCGCCGTGAAGATGACTATTGCATTGAATGTTCGGAAGACGGAGTTAAATACAAACAGATGAGAATATGCCACATGTACAAGGCAAACGCAGAAATTCAGTTCGGCATTTACGCCTGCAGTCCTGAAGATTCATCGTTCAAAGCAACATTTACAAATATGGAAATTACAGAATGCAAATGGCTTGCACATGACGGTCAGAAACCTGATGAAGAGTAGGGTTATCCAATGTCAATTGCGATAAATTTTTGCTGCACAGGAACAAACGGCAGTGCCAGAAAGCTCGGGGAAGGCATCTAACGGTCGAAAGTCTTGTACGCGAGGCTTTCTTGAATGTTTGCAGGCCTGGCTGCAGATTTCTTTTTGACTTTGGGTTTTACAAGGTCCCAGCTTCTGTCCAAAAGTTTTTTGAGGGCATCTTCAGTTACCGTGGAAAGTCGGATGCTGACCCAGTATTTTTTGTTCATGTGCCAGGCCGGCAAAAATGCTTCTTCCTGCAAAAGGTCTTCAATTAGAAGAGGGTCGCATTTTACATTCATGATGCCCTCAGTTTCTTCGCCTTCTGCGCTTTTTTCTTCTGCAAGGTGAAGGTGCTTTTTCTTTACATCCATTATGATGCCGAACCATTTTCCGCTTGAAGGATGCCTTAGGACAGCATGGGTTTCTCCGTCCCACGGGAATTCAGGGCTTACGGAGTAGATTTCGGAAACTAATTCAAGAACTTGGCTGCGGATCATGGTTAGATTTTATCTCCCATTGAAATGCCTTGCAACATACCTACATTCAATTTATCATTAAAGAATGAATGAAAACGAAGCTAAAATCGACGCAATAAAAGTTAAGGTCAAGAAGTTTGAAAATAGCCGTACCCTTATGGCAGCGCTTTTTGTTCTCCTCGGATATTATTTTTACGATTCGTATAAGGAAGGAACTGCCCCAGTCCTCTATTATGCGGTAATTGGAATTCTCATGGCGGCAGACGTTGGTGTTTTTGCCTATGTTTCAGTTCTTGTCCGCAAGCTTGTTAAGGAAAGAAAAGAACTTGAACAGCAGTGATTTTCTTCCTGTTTCCAGCCAGGATTTAATAGAAAGAAATATCAATCAGGTAGACTTTGTCTTTGTTTCCGGAGACGCTTATGTTGATCATCCAAGTTTTGCAGCCGCTCTTCTTGGCCGCCTTCTGGAAGCAAGCGGATATACAGTTGGAATTCTTGCTCAGCCTGACTGGAAAAATGTTGAGGAATTCAGGAAATTCGGTCAGCCAAAATTAGGTTTTCTTGTAAGTGCAGGTGCCATGGACAGCATGGTTTCCAACTATACTGCCAACAACAAGCCCCGTTCGGAAGATGTTTATGCCCACGGCGGAGTTGCAGGCCATAGACCGGATCGTGCCACAAACATTTATGTTCAGGCAATCAGGCAGGCATACAAGGGCGTCAATGTCATCATAGGCGGAATCGAGGCAAGCTTAAGGCGCACATCCCATTACGATTACTGGTCAAATACCGTAAAGCGCTCAATTCTCCTTGATTCAAAGGCAGACCTTCTTTTATATGGCATGGGTGAACATTCCATCCTTGAAGTTGCGGCCCTTTTGCGTGAAGGAGTTCCTGCCCGTCAGATCCGCAACGTACGCGGAACCTGCTGGTATACGAGCAGGAAGGAAGAAATTCCGGAAGATGCAATCTGGCTTCCTGCCTTTCAGGACATTTCAAAAAATACGGAAGAAAGCAGGGAACTTTTTGCCCGAAGCTATTTAACTCAGGAACAGAATACAGATGCCGTCAACGGAAAGATTCTTGTAGAACCTGCAGACACCCGCTTTGTGGTCCAGATGCCGGCAAGCCTTCCCTTGACAACAGAAGAATTCGACAGGGTTTATGAACTGCCTTTTACCCGCCGCTGGCACCCGATGTACGACGAGCCTGCGGAAAACAATAAGAGCGGAATTCCAGCCCTTTCGGAAGTTAAGTTCAGCCTTACAAGCTGCCGGGGATGCTTTGGTGCCTGTTCCTTCTGTGCAATTACATTCCATCAGGGACGACGCATTCAAGCCCGTAGCCATGAAAGTTTAATAGAAGAAGCCAAGCGCATGACGGAGGACAAGGACTTTAAGGGATACATCCACGATGTTGGTGGTCCTACGGCAAACTTCCGCCACGACGCCTGCGAAAAACAGGCAAAGGCAGGGGCCTGTCCTAACCGCGACTGCATGGGTGTTGATCCCTGTCCCAATGTTAAGGTTGACCACACTGATTATGTTTCTCTCCTTAGAAAATTGCGTGCGCTTCCAAAGGTAAAGAAAGTTTTCATCCGCTCGGGTATTCGCTTTGACTATCTGATGATGGACAAGGACAAGACTTTCTTTAAGGAACTTGTTTTGCACCATATATCAGGTCAGCTTAAGGTTGCTCCGGAACATGTAAGCGACAATGTTCTTTCCCTCATGAGAAAAAGCACCCACAAAGTCTACGAGGATTTTGCCAGGGAATACGAAAAGACCAACAGGGAACTTGGCATGAAGCAGTACCTTGTTCCATATTATATTGCGGGGCATCCTGGAGCAGGATTGAATGAAGCTATTGAAACAGCCTTGTACCTGAAGAAGACTGGATTTGTTCCGGATCAGGTTCAGGATTTTTATCCAACTCCCGGAAGTCTTGCAACTGCCATGTATTACACTGGATTCAATCCGCACAGGGAAGGTGCTGACGGTCATCTTGAAAAAGTTTATGTTGCCCGGGGTGGACACGAACGCCGTCTTCAGCGTGCCTTGCTTCAGTTCAACAAAAGGGAAAATGCAAACCTTGTTAAGGAAGCATTGCGTACGGCTGGAAGACCGGAATTGATAAAGGTGCTTTTAGGAAGGTAAGCATCGCAAAAGCTTCGGCTGGCATGTGGATTGCTTCGCCCTGTCTGCCTCAGCAGCCTTGCGACGTGGCGATCCATTGCTGCACATGCGTTTTTATAAAAGGAAAAATTTATGCCAAGAAATACAGGACATGCAGATTTGCCCCTCCACACGGGAATTGTTCCAAAATGGCTTGCGGATCGTATGCGCGACATGGGTACCCTCATAGTAGAAGCCCTTATCCTTCAGTACGGAAAAAAAGAAGTTCTCCGCCGTTTGAGCGACCCCCTTTGGTTTCAGTCCCTGGGTGCTGTCCTTGGCATGGACTGGCATTCAAGCGGAATTACAACTTCGGTGATGTATGCCCTTAAGCGCGGAATAAATGCAAGGGCAAAAGATTTTGGCCTTGTTGTTTGCGGTGGCCGCGGAAAGTATTCCCGAAAGACTCCGGAAGAACTTGAGCTTGTAAGCAACATGGCTGGCCTTGACGGTAACGGTCTTGTTCGCAACAGCAAGCTTGTGGCAAAAGTTGACAGCACTGCAGTTCAGGACGGGTTCCAGCTTTACCAGCACAATTTCATCGTAAGCGATGAAGGGGACTGGACGGTTGTTCAGCAGGGGATGAATGCCGAACTAAAAACTGCCCGCCGCTACCACTGGTGTTCGGAAAACCTAAAGAGCTTTGTAGAAGAACCCCACACGGGGATTACGGGCGAAAATCAGAAATACATTTTGAATCTTACAGACAGTAAGGCAAAGGACACCCGTTCATCCATTCTTAATCTTTCAAAGGAAAATCCGGACAGGATAATCAGCGAAATAAAAGACATTCAGTCCCACGGAGTTTCAGATGCGGTAATAAAGGCCGAAAAGCAGCAGCTGGAGCTTTTTGAGGACACTGAACATAAACTAACGAAAGTTAGCCTAACGGAAGAAATGCTCCCACCGGTCGTTAGCCGCAACATCGTAATGTCTGCACACCACGATGTAAGGGCCGAGGACGTAGATTTGAAGCGCCTTGGAAGCGTTCTTGCCACAGCCTACGAAAGCAATCCAAAGGATTTTGAAAGCCTCCTGCTAACGCCCGGTCTTGGACCTAGAACCTTGCAGTCACTAACGTTAGTTAGCGAAGTAATCAACGGAACTCCAAGCCGTTTCCGTGATCCAGCCCGTTTCAGTTTTGCCCACGGTGGAAAGGACGGACATCCGTTCCCGGTACCGCTTCGCATTTACGATGAAAGCATCAGGATTCTTGGTGATGCCATTGAAAGGTCACGGCTTGGCTACAAGGAAAAAAGCGAATGCATCAACAGACTTCATAAGACTCAGCTTGAAATAGAAAAGAACTGCGATCCCCGTGCAGACTTTGAGGCTGTCCTTGAACATGAAAAATTGAACCTCCCGGGTTGGGAAGGCAGAACGGAAACAGAAAAATATTACCGCGGTTAAGTGTAAACAAAAGCCATCCTGATTTTCAAAGGTCGCTGCTTCGGGCAGGACAAAAAGCAACCCGGAGTTGACGACTTCATCAGCTTTTGCAGCCATGATTTCATCATCGTTGATGATGTAGCGGATGAGGATATTTGCGTCAGCGAACACTATGCTTTTCCTCTGCGGCTATTGCCCACGCTTCTTTTTCTTTTGCTCTCAACGAAGGGGTGGCGTAGTTTGCAAAGCGTCCTCTAAGAGTGCAACGCGGAGCGGCAGCCTTTTGTTGCAAAGACTGAATAATGTTCAGCACATAGTGGATTTGCTCGTCGCTCAGAGTTTGGACTAATTTCATAACCTGTGCTCGCTCTGCTAAAGCGTACATAAAGAACCTCCTTCGCATGTGATGCATTCAGTATAACACAAGAAAATGAAAAAATATAGGGAACTTCGAAAAACTCGCCTTCGTTGATTTTCCGAAGTCCAGACGAGTTTTAATTCCTGAAAATAGTTAAAATTAGTATTTACAACTTGGGGGCTTATATGTGTATGTGATTATCTGTCGTAGTCAGCAGGTTTTGTATCGGGTACTTTTGATAAAACTGCCATAAATTTATTTCGAGAACCTCTTTCAGCTCTTTCTTCCAGATAATTCTGAGTTTCCAAAGCAGAAATTTTCTCTGCAACAGCGGATATAATGAACTGATTTATTGAAATTTCTTCTTTTGCGGTTATTTCTTTTACCATTGCATGGTAAGAATCTGGTAGTCTTAAACTTAATGTAGTCATTTTTTACACCTCCATTTCTTCCAAAAATTCCTTTGGAGTTTGAATTTTCATACCTA
>JAHAZL010000014.1 GCA_018384055.1 Treponema sp. | reverse complement strand
GATATCAACACCGCCACTTACAAGTGGAGCAGCACTTGCCGCAGGAGCTGCACCTGGAGCACCAAATGTCACATTATAAGCAGTTCCATTTACATTTACAGACATACTGTCGCCGGCAGGACCTGTTGTTACATTATAAGCAGTTCCATTTACGTTTACTGTATATGAACCACCTTTGTTTTCTTTTGGAGCAGCTGCAGGAGCTTCTTTTTTAGCAAATGTAGATGCTGCATCAACAGGACCATCTGCTCGAGTCTTAAAGAATTTTTCTGCAACCTGAGGGAACATTGCATAAGTAAGAACATCTTCATCAGAACCGTTTCCACCAGCAGCTTTTGCAGCTTCTACCATTTTGTCCCATTCTGGTTCAATTTTATCAGCAGGGCGGCAAGTCATAACTTCAGTCATCTTATTTTGTGCAAGTCCCTGTTTTACAACATCAGGATTTGCAGCAGTTGGAAGAGCTCCGAATTTTCCTGTTACAAGATTTGCAAAGTCAGCAGTCATGATTTTATAACGACCTTGAATTACGTTAAATACAGCCTGAGTTCCTACAATCTGAGAAGTTGGAGTTACAAGAGGAACATAGCCAGCATCTTTGTGAACTCTAGGAAGTTCTTCAAGCACTTCATCCATCTTATCGCCTGCACCCATCTGTTTGAGCTGAGATTCCAGGTTAGAAAGCATTCCTCCTGGAACCTGAGAAAGAAGAATACGTGTATCAGCTCCAAGGAAGGCAGATTCAAGTGAAGAATAATGTTTGCGTACCTCACGGAAGTAAGCTGCGATTTCAAGAAGGAGCTTTGTATCAAGGCCAGTATCCCATTCTGTTCCCTTGAGCATTTCTACAACAGTTTCTGTCGGTGAGTGTGATGTACCCATAGACATAGAAGAAATTGCTGTATCAACAATGTCTGCACCAGCTTCAATTCCCTTGAGGAGAGAAGCAACAGAAAGACCTGTTGTTGCGTGCGAGTGGATTTCAACAGGAAGGTCACATGCCTTCTTGATCTTTGTTACGAGATCATAAGCTTCATAAGGCTTGAGAAGACCAGACATATCCTTGATACAGATTGAATCTGCACCGAATTCTGCATAAGTCTTTGCAAGTTCTGCATACTTTTCGTTTGTGTGGAATGGAGTAACGGCATAAGAAATAGCCATCTGAACATCTACACCAGACTTCTTTGCAGCCTTTGTAGCACGTTCCATGTTGCGTGGGTCGTTACATGCATCGAAAATGCGGAAGCATCCGATACCGTTCTTTGCAGCTGTTTCAACGAACTTGTCTACAACATCATCTGCATAGTGCTTGTAACCAAGGAGGTTCTGAGCACGGAGAAGCATCATGATCTTGTTGTTTGGAAGAGCTGCGTGAAGCTTGCGGAGGCGCTCCCATGGATCTTCGTTAAGGAAGCGGATACATGAGTCATATGTAGCTCCACCCCAACCTTCAATATATTTGTAACCTACTTTGTCAAGCTTGTCACAGATAGGGAGCATATCTGCAGTAGTCATACGAGTTGCGTGAAGCGACTGGTGTGCGTCACGGATAGCAAGTTCTGAAATTCCAACTTTAGCCATAATTTTATCCTCTTATATATTTAATTTGATTCTTTTTCGTGTACAGCAGCGGCAATAGCGGCAATAATTGCACCATTGTCGGAAGCAGGAGCGGCAGCAGGAGCAGCAGGAGCGGCATCCTTCTTTTCTTCTTTGTCCCAGCCCAAAGCATGAATTACTGCATGAAGCCCTGTCATTGCAAAAATCATGATGATAAGGAAGCTGAAAACTACACCCATTCCCAGCAGAGTAAGAATTCCACTCTGGCTGAGCATTTCAGAGATTGTCATAAATCCTCCAGATAGATATATATTTCCTAAAAACGAATTTTTTCCGCATTATAGCGTTATTCGGCAATGAGTATATAGGAAAAAACATTTATATACAATTAGTTGAGGCGTAAAAGATTTGTTAGTTTTATATCATTTCTTTTTTATACAATAGAAAAGAAATCAGTCTTCCATAATGAAATCGTCAAAAATCTGGCGGACATCGATCCCGTTGATCTTGCTGCCCTTTTCATACCCCTTGAGAAGGTTTTTTCGACCATTTTCCAGCTGTTTGCTTGTAATTCCATGCTGAATGGAAAGATGGGCTTCAAGCAATGCAGAAAGATGATCTGCAGCACGAACCATTTTTCCGTCTACAGGATTAAACTTGTCTTCATTGAACTTAGCATTGAGTTCATCAAATGAAAGGGAAATAACACAGCCATCAAAAACAGCCCTGTTGGAGAATTCATCGCTTGTCCAATAGAGGATTTCATCCCTATAGAAAGGTTCCATAAGTGGAACCAATTCTTTCTGGACAATCTGATCTTCAATATTCTTTACAATTTCAGGAAGACCGTCAGTTGCATTTTTTACCGGAGAAATGATGTCACGGGTAGCGCTTTCCGGAAGATCATGGAAAAGCCCCGAGAAGAAATTATTGTATATGCGCTTTGAACACATACTGATGCCGCATTCCCTTCCAAGAAGAAGAGTGATTACAGCAACAAAGAAACAGTGGCCAAGAACGGAAGTCTTTGGAACGCGTGGAGTCTGATTCCACCTGGTCTGAAATCTGAGCTGTTCTATGCGCATGAGGAATTCAAAAGGCTTCTGTTTAGTGATCAAAAGTTGAAGTCCACGAAGATTGAGGTATTCCTGAAGGTCAGCATTAAGTTCCTTCCGGATTCCTTCAAGACGCTCAATTTCATTTACAGGAGTAAGCATCTCAAGCTCGCGCAAGGTAGAATATTTATGGGCAGCACGGAAAATCCTTACTGTCAGTTCCAGATCATCTCCTCTACCCTTGTACTGGGAAAGATTTTCCTGGTATGACTTGAAACTTTCAAACAAATCCCTGTCGTCTATGAGTTTTTCATATCGTTCAAGAACCCACTGGTTAAGTTTCTTATATTCCTCCGGATATTCGTTCTTAATGAGGGTCTGAACAGGAGCCTTAATGTCACAAAGCTGTATTTTGCGCAGAAGATCAAAAAGACTGGCATAAATGAGCCATTCCCAATCAATTTTGGCACCAAGGCTTTCTTCGTATTTTGCAATTATATAGGCTACAACACATTTTTCTGCATGCTTGTCCATTTCAATGATTTCAAAAGGACGCACCAGATCGTTCCATCTTTCAATGGAAAAGGCTTCGAAGATTTTTAGGATGAATTTCTTCTTCATAGTGAATTACTTTGAGATACCCTTCTTTTCGTCACTTTCCATCTTGGTCTTCCATGCAAGGGCCTTCTTTCTGATGTTTTCAGATTCTTCACTGTCATTCATAACCATGGCAATGCGTCGGAGGGCAATGAGGAGATTTACGGCCATGCGCATATCGTCAACGCGTTTGCTTGCAAGTTCATAGCGATCACGGTAATCGTTGGCACATTTTGATAGAAGTTCACGGATAAGGCGAACATAGAGGATTGTATCTTCATAGACTGGAGAATTATGGTCAAAATAATCTTTCACAGCCTGCTTCATGTCTACAAGATTCTTTGCAACGACCGCATGACGGCCGCGCATTTCTACAAAGGATTCTTTCCATTTAGAATTTTCACCGAAAGCATCGACTAGAAGATCAAGGGCAAGCCCAAGCTTACGGATAATATCAAGACGACGGGTAATGGAAACTTCCTTAATAGGTAAAATCTTAGATTCGATGTCTGAATATGGACAGTCAACAGTATTGGAAACAACATCTTCAAGATAAATGATTGCCTTGTAAAGGGATTTGCGCGCATCATTAAGAATATCATTGTTCTTAACTTCAAGCATTTCAACGGAAATATTGTTGATGCTCATCTGTACAGTTGCAAGATAAATCATCTGTTCAGCAAGGGCAATTTTCTTGAGCTCCACCCCTTCCTTCTGATTGCGAAGCGCAAAGGATTCATCCTTATCTTTTTTAATGAGTCCATTAATCTGTTCCTTTATAGGACGGATACTTTCATTAAAATCTTTTCGTGCTTCTTCTGAAACGGGCATTATCTTCCTCCACTCTATCCGATTAACTTAAACAGAAGTATTTCCATGCTGACTAAGCATTGCTGCGGCATGTTCAAGGGAAGCCTGAGAAACAGTGTCACCGGAAAGCATTCTGGCAATTTCACGAACCCTATCCTGACCTTCAATGGCAAAGACATTGGTTGCCGTAGTGTTTCCTTCCACACCCTTCTGTATCTTTATTTGATTATCGGCATAAACTGCAATACTTGCAAGATGTGTTATACAAAGAATCTGTTTTTTTGCAGAAAGCTTTTTCATGTGGTCCCCAAGGGAAACTGCAACTTCACCGCCAATACCAGTATCAATTTCATCAAAGACAAGGGTTCCTGCCAGATCTGCCCTGCTAAGGATTGTTTTAAGGGCGAGCATTACGCGGCTAAGTTCACCGCCCGATGCAATTTTTGCAAGGGGAAGCAAAGGAGAACCTGGATTTGCACTGATAAGGAATTCAATGTTGTCCATACCGTAAGGACCGCACTTCTGTTCCACTGCATTGCCTTCTTTTTCAGTAAGGTTAACGCGGAACCTGGTTTCCTTCATTCCAAGTTTTGCAAGTATTTCTTCTACGGCAGCAGACATTTTTTCAGCAGCCTTCTTTCTTTTTTCAGAAAGGACTTTTGCAGCCGTATAGACTTTCTTTTCAAGTTCAGAAATTTCTCTTTCAAGAACACTTTTGTCAGTACCGCTGCCTGTAAGTTCTTCAAGCTGTTTCTGTGCCTTTTCAAGATATTCTGCAATGTCGGCAACACTTCCGTTAACTCCGCCTGCATACTTCTTCTTGAGTCTGTATATCAAGTCCAGGCGTTCCTGAACCTGCACAAGACGGTCTGGATCAAAGACAAGGGAATTCTTATACCTGCGGAATTCATCTGCAATGTCGTCAACTTCATAAAAAGCAGACTGAAGGCGACTTTCAAGACCTTCAAGATTTTTATCAAGTTCTACAGTTTTACCTGCAGTTCCAGTAATTCTTTTGAAGAGAGAAATGATGCCGCTGCCGTTGTCATCACCTTCAAAGGCAGAAGTAATTTCTTCTATATCAGAGTAAAGTTTTTCAAAGGAAGTGAGTTTTGACTCTTCCGCTTCAAGTTCCTCGTCTTCATTAGGCTTAAGTTTTGCTTCAGTAATTTCGTTCACGGCAAAGGAAAGCATGTCGATTTTTTCAGCCCTTTCCGCTTCATTGCTGTTTAGGGAATCAAGGACCCTTCTTTTTTCAACAAGCTGATTATAGAGCACTGTGAATGCACTTACTTCATCTACAACTTCTGCATATATATCCAGATAGCGCCTGTGGTCAGCAACCTTCATCAAGGACTGCTGCTCATGCTGACCGTGAATATCCACAAGAAAATCTGCAAAGGAAGCAAGGTCTGCCCTTGTTACAGGAACACCGCCAATCCAAGCTGAAGATTTTCCCGTATCGCGAATAAGGCGACGAAGGAGAACCCTGTCATCCTCGGCTTCTATTCCATGCTCTTCAAGCCATTCAAAAGCTTCCTTTGATTCAAGAAAAAAGGAACCTGAAACCTGAGCTTCATGCATGCCAGTTCTGATTTGCTCGGCACTTGTCTTTCCACCAAGAAGGAATGCAAGGCTACCGATGAGAATGGATTTACCTGCACCTGTTTCACCGCTTAAAACAGTAAAGCCCTTGGTAAAATCAACATGGGCAGAATCAATGAGGGCAAAATTCTTTATATCAAGTTCTTCAAGCACGAGGGCCTCCTGACCAGTTCAACTTGCTTTGCAATGCGGCATAAAACTTTTCCTGAGTTGAACCGATCAATCTTGCAGTGTATTCAGGAATGCCAAGTATAATTACATCATCCTTCAGAAGCTTAAATCCAATCTGTCCGTCACATTCCAGGGCAACATCGGCACGGGAATCAAGAACAGTAATTACAATTTCCCCGTTTTTTCCAAAGACCAGAGGACGGGCAGAAAGACTGAAGGAACTTACTGGCGTTAGGACAAGGGCTGGAGTCGAAGGTTCAACAATGGGACCTCCTGCAGCGGCGGAATATGCGGTTGAACCTGTTGGTGTTGAAACGATAATTCCGTTTGCCTTGAAAGGCCCCAACAGAGCATGGTTGTAGGCAACACTAAGGTTTACAAGTCTTGTAGAAGGACTGGAAGAAATCACACAGTCATTCAGTCCAGCACAGGCAAAAACCGTGGAACCGTTTCTCATGACCTCGCATTTAACAAGATTTCTTTCGCTAATGAATATTTTCCCTTCAAGAAATTTTTCAAGTTCTACCTTCCAGCTTTCCTTAGATACAGAAGCAAGGAAACCGAATTCACCAAGATTAACAGGGAAAACGGGAACGCCAAGAGGAGCACATCCTCTGCCGGCAAAAAGAACAGTTCCGTCTCCACCAAGGGTAACTGCAAAATCATATCCGGTGAAATCTATTTCAAGAGGCTTTTCATGAACAGCATCCTTTCCATTGTATGCAAAAACCGAAGCAGTAATTTTCCTCTCCCTTAGAAAAGAAGAAATTTCCTTTCCAAGACGGTCTGCGTCAGTTTTAAATGAATTGGATACTATAAGACAGTTTTTCATCTATAAAAAAATCCCTAAAAAATTAGAGCATTGTAGAAAGAACCTTTACAATCTGGCCTGCGTCCTTCTGTCCAAGCCTTGGGTACAATGGGAATAGGGCACACCTTAAATAGAGAGAATTGGCACAGATGCAGTTCTTTGAAATTTCCTGCTGTCTCAAAGCCATGATTGAATCTTCATAAGCCTGACGAATTTCAATGTTCTTCTTCTGGGCATAGGCCTTTGCATCCTTAAATCCGGAATTCAAAACCAGAGGGAAAGAATAGATTGTAGAACCTCTTCCTTCTGCGCGAACATAAGTCTTATGACGTCCAGACATTACGGCGCGGGAATACAATGTAAAAAGTTCCTGCCTTGTCTTTTCGTTGCGGGCAAATTCCTTGAGCTCAACATAGGCAAGGGCTGCGTTCATGTCTGTCATTGCATCAGTGAATGGAGCTTCTTCAGCAATATGCTTGAGAACAGTCCATTCCTTTCTGTTAGGAGCAATGAGAAGTGCACCGCCACCTGCAGTAATTATGTCCTTTTCTTCCATTCCGAGAATTGCATATACGCCGTACATGCCTGCCCTTCTTCCAAGAACTTCTTCCTCTGCCTTCTGCTCTTCTCCTGCAGCTGGCTTTGGAGCCGGTTTCTTTGCAACATCTTCTTCATCAAGTGGATAGCTTGAAAGTGCAGACTGAGAAATGTCCTCTACAACAGGAATTCCAAGTTCAAGGTAAGCCTTGATGTTTGGAAGGACACCCATGGATTCTGCAAGAATAAGAAGGCGACCTCCCTCCTTAATGCAGTTCTGAACTGATTCTACAGTTACAAGTCCTGTTTCTTCCGACACATCTGCAAAGAGTGTTTTATATCCAAGTTTCTCTACTGTAAGAACCTGATAGGCAGGAGCGAGTGCGCTGAAAATTACGGCACCATCCTTTGAAAAATCCAAAGCCTTGAAAATGTATTCGAAGGCAATTGCTGGACTGCGCAATGCTACAGCACCATCAAAACCAATAAGTTCTTTTGCAGTCTGAATGAGTTTTACATTCATGTCACCAGGACCTATCTTTTCATCAACCATGCAGGTAAGAACGGCTTCCATTTCTTTGCGGCGAATAGTAGGACTGTAAGTATGAATCATTTTTTTAATTTTCCTTTGTGAAATCTAAGGGGAATAATTTTTAAGGGAGAATTTCCCTGCTACATAGTATAAAGAAAACTTCCCGGTTTGTCACACCGGGAGTTGATGAATGAGTCATCTGTTATTCTGCATCTGGTTCCAGAATCTTCTGAAGTTCCTTCGCACTGAAGAGCTTGCGTGTATCAAGAATGATCAGGTAACTGTTGTCCTGGCGAACAACACCCTGAATGTACTCTGTTCCGATACCGCTGAGCATCTGTGGAGGCGGCTTGATTTCTCCGCAATCCACTGGAATAACACGGGCAATTCTATCAATGATAATACCAATCTTGTTGCCTTCAATATCAAGAATGATGAATCCGCCTTCATCTTCTGTAAGGGAATCGTCATCTACTGTCATCTTCTTAAGATAGAAACGCTTATGAAGATTGATGATAGGAATAACTTCACCACGAAGGTTGATGATACCTTCTACATAGAACGGTGCGTTTGGAATCGGACGGACATTCTGTGTCTTAACGATTTCCTTAACATCCATGATATCTACGCCGTAAAGTTCATCACCAAGCTGGAATGTTACAAGCTGAAAGGATGTATCTTCTTCTGCCATTTCAAACTCCTTAAAAAAATCCGCAGTATCGTCAATGCATAACCAACATTATAATTTTAATCCATAAAAAGATTCTAGTCCACTATAAATAAGGTCAAAACATCCACTTTTTCAATGCCAATGGATTTAAGAACCTTTGCACAGCTTTCTACGGTAATGCCTGTAGTCATGACATCATCAATAAGTATAACACGCTTTGGCAGATTTTCACGCTTTATGCCAATTCCTTTTCCTGAAAGGACATACCTTTCCTCAGATTCATCAAGCCTTTGGTTTCTGTCAAGTTTTTTCTGCTGAACGCTGTCCTTTCTCCTTAAAAGCCTTAAAACTCTGTAACCGTAAAGATTTTCAAGCACGCTGCAGGTCTCATCAATCTGATCCCACCCCTTTTCCCTTATTTTCCCAGATCTGGGAGGAACAGGTATTATAACTTTTTGTTCTATATTAAAATTTGCATCAATAGCCTTATGGCATAACAGTGCAACTAAGGTGGACAATCCTCTTTTTTCTGCCATTTTCCAGTTAAACATGAAGTTTTTTGCCCACATTCTGTAGGGAAAAATAGGAAAAACAAAGTCACAGGATTTAATTACCCTCTCATTCCTACAGGACATACAGATTTTCTCTTCGCTTAAAAGAACTTTGCCGCAGACAGCACACCTTTCCTTTTTTCCGTCAGCAACACATCTTAACAAAAGGTTATTCCTGCATTTTTTACATACATCACCCAGGAAAGTTTCGGAACCACACACAAGGCAGTTTCCTCCTCCGTAAGCAAAATTCAGGGCTATTCGAAGGGAGTCCCTTGTCCTGATGAAAATTCTCTTTAGAAGCATCACATAAATTATTTTCGAAAAAAAATAAAAAGTGGAAAAAATGAGGAAAAATTTAAGGAATTTTTACATTGAATCAGCGCCCGTCAAGGGACTTCTTCCATCTGGAAATTGCCTGTAGGGCTGCCATTGGGGTCATGTTGTCCAGGTCAGACGAAAGGATTTCGTTAATGACCATTTCTTCCTCACTGAAAAGACCTCCGGCGTAAGTAAGACCTTTCTTTTCCGCAGCAGCAGTCTTTACGGTCTCAATTACATTTGCCTCATCCCCTGCATCCAACTGAATCTTTTCAAGAATTTCCTGTGCGCGTTCAATTACCGGTTCTGGAATTCCTGCAAGGCGTGCAACATGGATACCATAGCTGTTTTCACTCGCACCCTGGATTACCTTACGGAGGAATACGATGTCCTTGCCGTTTTCACTTACATCCATGCAAAGCTGACTTATGGAATCATGCTCAAGCCTTGTAAGCTCATGGTAGTGGGTGGCGAACAAAGTCTTGCACTTAAGGGTATTGAGAAGATGTTCGCTTACAGCCCAGGCAATGGAAAGTCCGTCTTCCGTACTTGTACCACGCCCTACTTCATCCATGATTACAAGAGATCTGTCGGTTGCACTTCTAAGGATTCGTGCAGTTTCCGTCATTTCAACAAGGAAGGTTGATTCTCCTTTCGCAAGATTGTCGCTGGCACCGACACGGCAGAAAATCCTGTCTACGATTCCAAGCCGTGCACTTTTTGCAGGAACAAAACAACCGGTCTGAGCCAGCAATGCAATGAGGGCATTCTGCCTTAGAAAGGTACTTTTTCCCGCCATGTTTGGACCTGTAATGAGGGCAAAGCTTTTTCCTTTATCTCCGGAATAAAGGCTAAGGTCATTCGGTACAAATTCACCTTTTGGAAGATGCTGTTCAACAACAGGATGCCTTCCTTCTTCAACAAGGAATTCCCTGCTGTTTCCGGAAATTTCAGGGCGAACCCAACCATGGGAAACCGAAGCATCGGCAAAGGAACTTGTTACATCGCAATATGCAATTTCCTGTGCCGTCTGCTGAAGGTAGAGAACATATTTTTTAAGCTCGTTTCTTACTTCGATAAAAAGGTCATGTTCAAGCTGAATAATTTTTGAACCGGACTCATTGAGCTTTTCTTCCAGCTGCTGAAGTTTTTCCGTTGTATAGCGATCGGCATTTACAAGGGTTCTTTTCATTATGAAATGAGAAGGAACCTTATCAAGCTTGCCCTTTGTTACTTCAATGAAATATCCAAGGTTTCCTGTATTCTTTATCTTAAGGTTCTGAATTCCAGTCTGCTGCCTTTCTTCTTCTGCATATTCTTCAAGGACAGAATTAAAGTTGCGCTGGATTTTTTTCCATTCATCAAGTTCTTCAGACCAGCCTTCCTTTATGATTCTACCCTCTGTAAATACAGTTGCAGGATCGTCGTCGATGGCATTTTCAATGAGGGCAGTAATTTTTTCTGCATCTGAAGAATCTGAAAAACCAAAGCCTTTTTCTTCAAGGGATGGACGGGCTTTAAGCCAAAGGTTCAGGGAATTCTTAAGGGCCTGAAGATCCTTTGCATGGGCACGGTCCATGGCAATTCTTCCGGCAAGGCGTTCAATATCAAGGATGCCGTCCAGCTGCTCGCGAACTTTCCTAAGGAATGAAACGCTGTCTACAAAAACCTGAACATGATTCTGACGGGAAACAATCTGCTCTTCATTGGTCAAAGGGAAAGAAAGCCAGTCACGGATAAGTCGCCCTCCCATGGCAGTCTTCGCATTGTTCACGCATTCAAGGAGAGTATACTGAACTGAGCCGTCGCGGAGGTTGGATGTAATTTCAAGATTGCGCCTTGAAGAATCATCCATAATGACAAACTGGGAATCCCTGTATACGGAAATTCCCTTTATGTGGTCGGATTCAGAATTGGTAGTCTTAAGGATGTAGTCCAGAAGAAATCCTGCAGGTGCAACTTCAGGGCTTGTTTCTGTCAGAGAAAAAGAACTAAGGTTTGCTGTCTTGAACTGTTTTACAAGACGGTCATAGCACTGCTTTGAATTAAAATGCCAGTCAGGATAATAGGAGACGGAAGAAATTGAAAGACTTGCAAGAATGGCATTTACATTCTCATTGCTGCGGAGTCCTTCTGGAAGAATGATTTCACGTGGAGAACATCTGCCCAATTCCTTTGCAAGATTTTCCCTGAGGGATTTTTCATTGAAACCTGTAGCACGGAATTCACCAGTTGTAACATCAACATAGGCAAGGCCTACCTGATCTTTTTCGATGCATGCACAGGCAAGGAAGTTGTTGGCATTGCCGTCAAGGTATTCACTTTCAGTTGCCGTACCCGGAGTAATAACTTCCACAACCTTGCGTTCTGTAAGACCTTTCTTTGCAATTTCGCCAATCTGTTCGGCAATGGCTATTCTTTTCCCCATGCGGAGAAGACGGGCAATATAGATTTTCGAAGCGTGATATGGAATGCCGCACATAGGATTGTCGGCACGATGCGTAAGGGTAAGGTTTAGCAGACGAGAAACTTCTACGGCATCCTCGTTGAACATTTCATAGAAATCGCCCAACCTGAAGAAAAGAACATCATCAGGATACTGGGCCTTGATGCCGCGATACTGAGCAATAATCGGTGTTTCTTCTGCCATTTTTATTTACAATCCAAGCTGAGAAATTACCTGGTCTGTGATGTCAACAGAAGGACTGTACCAGAGAACGGAATTTGCTTCCTGAAGATTAAGGATTGCACTGTAACCGCCGCTTTCTGCAACACGGGCAAGAGTATCGTACAGCTGCTTATAGAAAGCATTGTTTTCCTTAAGGGACTTCTTGAGGGATTCCAGTTCAGTATTCTTTGCACTTGTATACTCATTGATGAAGTCAGTCTTCTTTGTAATCTGCGCTTCAATCTTCATTGCTTCAGATTCATTGCCTTTGCGCTGATATTCGATTTTCTGATCGTTGAGGCGCTGAAGTTCTGCAACATACTTGTCCAGTTCTTTCTGGAAATCTTCCTTCTTTGTTTCAAAATTTCTGACTGGTGCAGAATTTCTGAAATATGCCTGATAAACCCTGTTTGTATCAACAACAGCAAACTTTGTAATCTGCTGTGCAAAAGAAGCAGTCGTAAAAGCAATGGAAAGAATGCATAAAGCAAAAATATTTTTTTTCATAATAATAAACTCCTGAAACAATACTATCTGTTAGCCATGTTGAATGAGAGAACAAAGTGCCAGTTGCTGTTCCACTTATAGTCTCCGTCACCATCCTGGTCAGTAAATACAAACTGTCCGTCTCTAAATTTACAGGTATTTGCAAAAATAAGCTTAAGAGGGAACTGCTGAATACAGAATCTAATGCTTGGACCAAAACTGTAGTACCAGTCTTCCTTTGTAAGTCCACCAAAGATGTCTTCCTGATTTTTTGTAATGGCAACTGCATCTGCAAAGAGGTCAAAGGCAATTACACCGGGAATAACCGGACAACGCAATTCAACGGAGTTATTCCACATTGCGAGACCACGTCCATAATTCTTGTTGTAAATTGTCCAACCACGTCCCATGAACATACCGTCAATGTAAAGCTGGTTAGATCTCTTGATATTTGTACCTGGAGTTGGGAACTGGAACGAAAGCGCAGAATATCCCATGAGAACAAGCTTAAGGTTAAATGTATCTGCAATGTTATGTTCTACCAGAGTAAAGTACTTTTCAAGTTTTGTATCGGTTCTGAGGTAAAATTCAGTTTCACCCCATTCCGGAGCAAAGCCGAAGAAGCCCTTCTTAAAGAGTCCGTTCCAAGAAAGTCTCTGGCTGGCAAACCAACCTTTTGAAGGGTCATAGGCAATGTTTCTTGCATCTACAGAAAATGAAGACCAGAGGGAATTCTTTGGTTCCCAGTTCTTGTTGTAATAGCTTACAGAAGAATCGTATGGAACATAAAGGTCATCGTCATAATCATTGTAGAGGATACTGTTGGTCATACCTCCTGCAAGAGTAAGGATAGCAAAGTCAGGGGTCCATCTTTTTGAAAGGGATGTACTGAAATTAAACTGATTCTGCATATACTTCATGTAATAGTAGTCATCATTAATATCACCACTAGGCATGATCTTGTTGCGGAGGGCATAGTTTGTTGAGTGAGAATAGCCAATGGAAAAGTTTGCAGCAATAGGTTTTCCCCAAAGCCAGTTCTGACCATATCCAAGGGAAACAGACTGTTCGCTTGTAGAAAGTGTAGTACTTGCAGATGCTGAACGTCCTTCTCCCCAGAGATTAGATTCCTGAATTTTCGCATAAAGGGAAACAGGTAAATCATCTGGGTCTGAGACACCGGAGAAAGTAAATCCTATGTCTAGGGAAGTTGTACTCTGCTCTTCAACAGTAAATACAATGTCTACTAGGTTTTCTTCAGAACCCTGAACTACTTCAGGAGCTACTGCTGAGAAGAACTGAAGGTTGTAAAGGTTTCTCATACCGTTTGTAATTTTGGCATTTGAGAAAATGTCGCCTTCATCAATAGGGATTTCACGACGGATTACAAAGTCCTTTGTCTTTTCATTTCCCTTGATGATGATGTTTTCAATGTGGCTTCTCGGTTTTTCATCAATATGAAGAACATAAGAAACTACCCTTACATCAGCATCCTTCTTCTGCTCTGGATAGAATTGGTTTGATGTATATCCGTTTTCGTAATATTTGTTCTGGATATTCGCTCTTGTTTCCTGAAACTTTGTTTCATTGTAGATGGCACCTATTTTTAAGGTTGAAAGCTTATCAAGTTCTTCGCTGCTAAAAATTCTATTGCCCTGATAAGTCATTCCGCCATAAGTATATTGGGCACCTTCCGAAATATGAAAGGTAATTGTAACTTCTTCTCGGTTCTTTTGCTCGTTGTATTCAGAATCCTGAGAAACATTGAGGATCTTTGAGTCAGCATAACCACGGTTCTGATAATATGCAAGAACAGCCCTTGCATCTGCAGAAATTGAAGCATCCTGGAAAGCACCGTTGTTGAAAAGGCTTACTTCCTTCATCTTGAGTTTACCCTTCAATGTTTTTGAAGAAACAACCTTGTTTCCCACAAAGTTAATCTTCTTTACAACGGATTTTTTTCCTTCAAGAATCTTGAAATATACGTGGACACCGTCATCTTTCATTTCATAGGAAGCATTAACCGTAGCCCTTGTATACCCCTTCTCTATATAGTAATTTCTAAGGGCACGTTCATCCTGAGAAAGTTTTTCTTCTATAAATATGTCGTCCCTCTTAAGAGAAATCTTTGCCTTGAGGTCTGAAGTATGAAGTCCCGAATTGCCGGAGAACTTAAGCCTCACAACAACAGGCTTTTCCTGAACTACAACAATAAGGGTAACAGTTTTTCCCTCGTCATTGTTTTTTGTTGCCTTTACTTCAATGTCATCAAAATAATCAATTGAAAAGAGCCTGTCATAAAGTTCGCTGACAAGGTCGTCAGTAAACGGCTTGCTTATGAAGCTGCTGGTAATACCATCAAGATCGCCATGCTTTACAGTTTTCAGGTTCTGAAAGTGAATCAATTTGATTGGCTTATTGTAATACCAGTCATCAGAAAGTGATGTCTGAGAAAAAGCTGAAACAAAAACAGAAAGAAGGACAGCAAGAACAGAAAAAAGATAGCGCCTATTATTAAATGACATAATTTATCCCCAATTTTTGAACTTTTTAGAACGCCCATCGCCACGACAGTGTTATGGATGTAGCCTTCGCCCATGACGACTGCATGTCGCTAAGGTCCGGTGCAAAATTCCAGCGTATGTTTCCAAACGGAGCATTGAATTCAAGACCAATTTCTGGCTGGAAAACAAGTCCCTCACCCATAGCTTCGCTTACCCCCGCCATTTTCCTGTCATAGGTCCAGTGCAGTAGAGCATCTGCGTAAACATCGCTTCCGAAATACTTACCAATATAAACAGTCGAATTGTCAAAAAGGTTACCGATAACGGAATTGTTTTCCGGTCTGTTTCCCATTTCCAATCCCTGCATGATGGTATTCTGCAAGGCTGTAGTCCTGAGTGAAAATATATCAAAATTACATAAATCACGCAATGAGTTCTCAAATTTACGTAGAAGCGTAACCTGAACCCCGTAATCCATGCCGGAAAGAACAAGGTTTCCTACAGAATTGGCGTCACCAGAAACAATCTGACCAAGCAAACCCATGATTTCCGATTCAGATCGGGCCGGAATAGAAGAAAGGACCGCGTTGAATTTGGACAGATTCTGTGAAATTGCGGACAGAATAATGTTTACATTATCCCCGTTTGAATCTCTTTCGCGGGTTTCGGCCCTTACGGTAATGTTAGGGTCAAAATGGTCCTGAGTTTCATTGAGAATCAATCTACCCTGCTTTAGATAGAAGTTTCTGTTCAAATATGAAATTTCCCCACCGCGAAGAACAATGTCGCCCTTTATGCTCCAGACTCCTGATGCAGTATCAGCCGCTACATAAATAGGCGTTGAAGGTGCAATAAGACTTCGGAGAAAAGGATTTACATCTATCTGAACCTTGTGTCCAATCATGAGGGCAAGATTTATATTGAAATTAATGGAAGGCTTGAATCCTGTTTCACCGGTCTTTGCCTTTTTCCTCTTCTTTTTAGGATTTATATTTGAGTTTATAGGTTCAAGAATCTTTTCCTGCGTACTCATGTTGTAGGAAAGCGAAGAATTCTGAAGTTCTATGGAACCGTTCAGGTTAAGAGCCTGATCTTCCAGAACAAGAGATGCATCCACCGATGCAAATCCCTTGATCCTAAAATGATCCACCTTGGCATCAACAGGAATCTTGAAATTCTCAAGGGTCCGGATGTTTACGGTAAAATTATCGAGAGCCCATCTGTCCATGGCTATGAGTCCGCTGACAGCAACATAACCATTTCTAACACGAAACAGAGTTTCCGTAAGAGATATTTCTTCTGAAGAGAAAACGACTTTTATTTCATCTGTTGCAAAATGGTCAGGAACAAACTGAGGAAGATTAAAGTCTGGCATAACGAGGACCATGGTACCGCCAAATTCAGGGTCGCTTAAAGAACCTGAAATGGTCAGGTTCCCGGAAAGTACACCCGAATAAAGGGTGAATATGTCGGAATTGAAAATATAGGCAATCTTGCTTAAATTCCAATAGAAACCGTTAAAATTCATATCCACAATAGAGTTTCTATAGGAACCGTCCATGTCAAAATGAAGGGCCTTGTCCTCTGCAACCGTAAAGGAAACATTGCCGTCATCAAGAATTTCTCCATAGGCACCTATGTTTTCATCAGTTACAATATCCACTCGTCCAGGAGAACGAATCAAAGACAGGTGAAAAGGAGTAAAGGATTCTATGAAATTGCTGTCGAGGCTTACACAATCTGCATCAATTGAAAAGGCTTCCGGAATACCTTTCTTTTCCGGATCAGAAAGGTTGGAAACTACAAAGTCAAAGCCAGCATCAAACTGCCTGTCTACCCCATTCATCTTAAAGTGAAGGCTCGATTTGCCCTCAAAGTTATTCATGTCGATTATGGCATTAACCTCATCAACTTTGAAATATCTCCAGGAAACATCTGCCTTTGAAATTTCCAGAACATCGTCAATGTAGGTTGCATTCAATTTGGCAACAAGATTATTTCCACCGAGAAGAATGGAAGAATCAATTACATCAATGGCATAAAGTGGATTTTCAAAAGTTCCGCTTGCATTTATATTGAAGGAGACTGTATTTCCTGCACCCTGCCCCGTGATGAATCGACTTATAGGGAAAGAGAAAATTCCGGTTGTAAGGTTAAAATAAAGGTCCTTCTTGAAATTTGCAAGGGAGAACTTGTCCTGAGACATGCTTCTTGCTTCCCCTCCGAAAGAAAGTTTTTCATTGGAAACAGGACTTGCAAGACTTATATTTACAACGGCATCATCAAAGCCATTTTCGGAAATATTCCATAGAATGAACCCATTTCCGTCAAGGGAAGAAATATTGTCAGAATAAAGGATGTTTGAGGCAATGAGCCCCTTGTCATTCATTTCTCCGGCAAACACGATTTTAGGTTTTGATCTGAAATTATCGCTCAATTCAGAGATTTCAAACTTATCGATAAAGGCATCCCAAGTTCCGTTGCTGCTGAAACTGAAATTAGTATCTACAGACAAGGACGCAGAATATTTTCCATAGGAAAGAGGAAGGCTGTTGCATCTTAAAGATCCATCCGTTGTCTTTCCGTAGTTTACCAAGGCTTCAAAACCGTAATTACCGGTAATGGAAAGCCATTCACCCCAGGCATAAACCCCGTTGAAAGAATAAGGGAAAGAATTAAGGTTAAGGTCTGTAAAAAAGTTAAGCTGCCTTAGATTTCTGTCAATGTCAAGGGAACCGGTAGCGAGCATGGAATTGCTTCCATACATAATGTCTATTCTGCTGAACGAGAAAGAAGTATCGGTGCCGTCAAACGAAACGAAACCGATTTCCTTGTCTTCCTTTGTATTAGCACAGATGACAACAGGAGCATTGTACATCATGTTATCGAAGTCAGTGGCAAAATAGCATTCAACCTGAGTGATATAAGGTTCAGCTTTTGGAATTGCAGGTCCAACACAAGGTATATCTCCTTCCCCGTCCGTAAAAAAGGCTGCCGTTTTAAGTCCTGTATCCAGGAAGAAGTTGTTAAGGGTTGCTGAAGCCTGAAGGTATTTGTTTTCACCAAGCTGAAGGTTCCCGTTTGCCGTAAGGTGTCCCGGAGTTCCGTATTCAGGATGAGAATAATCGTCAGCATCAACAACAAGGACAATATTTTTTCCAAGCGATGCATAAGCCTTGAAATTCGAATAGGTACACCATTTACCAAAATGTACTTCCGGCATGAAGAAATCAAAGCCTTCATTTGCCCTAGGCTTGAAATAGGCAGTCGTGGAAATTTTATTGCCGTTTGAAAAGGCATAGTAATCCAGATTCAGGGTTCCCTTGGGCTGAAGTTTTGGTATATTGAAATCACCCTTGTAGGTACCCTTGAAAATTCCGCCGTCGGCAGAAAGTTCAGCAATGACAACATCTGTATTGTTTCCCCTGCAATTTACAAAAACATTCTGGCCGTATTTGGTAAACCTTTTTCCCTTTGGCATGTTGACGGTAGTTTTTGTAGTATAGCTGTACTTTTTGTCCCTAAAATCCATAAAGAAATATGAGTCTGTCGTAAAGATTGACCCCTTGAAGAAACTCATAATGCCGTTGTATTCAGGAGCCCTGAACATGTTCAGAGGATTAAGGGAATTCATGCGGACTGTACTTTCCACAGAAAAACTGTCCAGATTAAAAAGAACCTTAAGGTTTAGAGGAAAGAAATTTCTGGTTGTTCTTACGATAAATTTATGGTCCTTGTAATTGAGAAGGAATTCCTGATGCTTTACAGAATAGGCGGCACGCCTGTAATCATCAAGCCTCAGTCTGAACGAACTTCCAGAAATGTCATTAAAAAGGTTTCCGTCGATTCTGTATACAAATCCTGCAGACTTATAGCCAAAAACTTCGATATTGGAATCAACATAACCGTTGAGTCTGAGGAAAACAGAACTTGAAGAATTATTCTTCCTTAAAAGGAGTTCCCTTAGGGCAAGGGAATAAACATCCATGCCGGAAGAATACTTGAAGCGAACATTCTTTACCTGTACATCGAAAGGAACGGAGAATGCAATTGTCCTTACGAGATTTTCAACATAAGAAATGGTAAATTCTTTCTTTTCTTCCTTTTCCTGAGCAGAAGAAAAAAGTTTCTGAAGATTTTCATAGCTGCAGTTTATGACAACATTGTTTATGGAAAGTTTTTTAAAGGCATGGTCAAGATCACCGTGAATGAGTTTTGAAAGTCTGTAATATATGGAAGTTTTCTTTACAGTAAGGATTTCTTCTTTTGTTTCAGCATCCCTGAGGACAATCCCATTCAGCACTATTCCAGAAAGAATGGAAGGAGACAGGGATTTGTATGAAATGGAAAGACCGGTACTTGATTCAAATTTTGCCATGGCATCTGCTTTAAGGCTACGCACAGTCTGGTCAACCTTTCTGTACAAAGGTCTAACCACTACCATGGAAATGGCAATGATGGCGAGGAATATGGAAATACCTAAAACGGTTTTTAGTACCCTGGACTTCATAGCAAATATATATCCAATTAATTTTATCAGAAAATTTGAATTTATTGAAGAACATGAAATTCCGCATATTTCAAGGCCTTATTTTGTTCTAATTCAAGAAGACTCTTTTTCCGATAATGAAAGCGTGAAAAAGTCTTTATTCAATGCATTGAAAATTTTCTCATTGTGTACTGTCCTTTCTTTTCTTGGAATCAACAAGGTAGACGCATATGTATGCAAATATAAGGAAGACTACTACAAGCTTTATCACATTCATCATCAGCAGCTTCCAGATGATACAATGGAAAACATCTGGTGGCTTGAACAGGCAGTCAAGGCTGATTTTTGCAATCCACTTTACGCCTATACAAAAATTGAAAATGAAACTGAATGGGAAAAATACCGATGCCTTTTTCAGATGCATTTGAACCTGAAACTTATTGAGCAGCACCTTCGACTTGGCAGAATATATGACAAGAAGGTTGCCTATTTCTATGATGCTCCATGGAAAGATGAATATTTAAGGAATCTTGAAAAGGCAAAAGCCTGCTATGAAATCTGCTATGTTTACTGGCAGGAAGCTTCCATCTGGGCTGAAAAGGCTAATGTTGGAAAATTCAAGTTCCTTTACCTTACTGGACTTCAGAACTGGGAAGACGAAAGGGAAAGAATAGGCAACGGAAAACTTGATTACAAAAAAACTTTGGACAGGGAACTTTCCAGACTCAACAAGGTTGTAGATGACCTAAAATCAATGGACAAAACTGAAGGCTGGAAAGTAATTCAGCTTGAAGACAACCAGTAGAAATCAAAAGAAAATTATTTTAAGAAGATTCCTGATGGGATTTCGCAGTAACCACATCATCTACTGCGATTTCTTCCTGCCTTAGGGTTTCTTTTTTCCAGGCTTCAAAATGCTTATCCCTTAATTTTTCCAGGGATTTTGTTTTCTTCATACACTCAAGGACAACGGCACGCTTTTCATCAGCCACCATTTGAGCCTGAACCATTTTCTGAAGGAATATTTCTTTCTTTATATCAAGACCGACAAAATACCTTTCCATCTGTGTCAATATATAGAAATCAGTCTGACCTTCATTTGCTTTTGATGTCCTGACCTTTTGCATGGCAATGTTATCCAATTCACGCTGGATTCTTGCAACTTCAGCATTAGCTATTCCAAGCTCGGCTTCAGCCTGCTGCTGCTCGAATTTTCTGAGATCAAGAATTTTCTGCATTTTGAACTGAAATTTTTTCATTCGTCCGTTTTATGAGATGTAAAATCAAGCTGGGCTTTCAGAATATTCTTCTTCTGGAATTTCAATTCCGCTGACTTCTGAAAGGCTCTGAAGGATATCTTCAATTTTAAGATGGGCATTCTGTTCCTGACAGAGAAATTCTTCCACAGCCTGATGATGCTCAATGGCTTCATCTACATCAAGGTTATTGCCTTTCTGATAAACTCCGGCTGTAATGTAATCTTCCTGTTCTGCATAGGTTGCTATCCACCTGCGAACACGTTGAACAGCCTTTCTTGTATTTTCCCCTGATACCCTACCCGAAAGACGGCTTATGCTTGTAAGCATGTCGATGGCAGGATAATGCTGTTTTGCAGCAAGGTCACGGCTAAGAACAATGTGACCGTCAAGGGTTCCGCGAACTTTATCGGAAATAGGTTCATCCATGTCACCGCCATCAACGAGAACAGTATAGAAAGCCGTGATGGAACCTTTGTCGTTTGTTCCTGTTCTTTCCAAAAGTTTTGGAAGCATGTCGAAAACGCTAGGAGGATAACCGCGCTGTGCAGGAGGCTCTCCATTGGCAAGACCGATTTCACGCTGGGCATGAGCAAAACGGGTAACGCTGTCAAAAAGCATCATTACATCTTTGCCCAGATCACGGAAATATTCTGCTATGGCAGTAGCAACATAGGCTGCCCTCAAACGGCAGATTGAAGGAGAATCTGAAGTTGCAACGACAACTACGGAACGCTTTAGGCCTTCTTCTCCAAGGTCCCTTTCAATAAAGTCCAAAACTTCGCGTCCACGTTCACCAATAAGGGCGATAACATTAACGTCAGCACTTGTATTTCTTGCAATAGTAGAAAGCAAAGTAGACTTACCCACACCAGAACCGGCAAAAATACCAAGGCGCTGTCCCTTTCCCGCAGTAAGGAGCCCGTCAATTGCACGAACGCCTGTAACAATGCGGCGGTCAATGGGTTTGCGTTTCATTGGATTAGGAGGCGATGCTGTTGCAGGATAATATTCCTGGGCGGCAATGTCTCCCTTTCCATCCAGAGATTTACCAGTTGCATCGATTACACGACCAAGAAGATGTTCCCCAACAGGAACTTCAAGAACATGACCTGAAGCAATGACAACGCATCCACACTCAATTCCCTTAATGTCTCCATAAGGAGTGAGCCTTACAGTATTGCCTTCAAATCCGACAACTTCTGCAAGGATAGATGTGTTCTGACTTGGAATTTGTATTGAACATATTTCACCGATAACAGAACGGGGACCATTGGATTCAACAAGAAGGCCCTTTACACCGATGACTTTACCGGTGTATTTAATCGGCTCAATGCGATTTACAGTATTAATGTATTTATCAAAAAAGTTTTCCATAATTTCCCCACCCAAATTATGAATTGCTTATAGATCTGGATTGATTACATCTGATTTTCCTACAGTTTTGATTGGACTGATGCTGAGGATCTGAGTTTCAAGTTCAGAAAGCTGGCTTGAAATGCGTGCATCGATGGCACCGAAATCAGTTTCAACGATACATCCACCCTTGTCTACGGAACTGTCTTCTACAACAAAGATGTTCTTTATATTTTCAACCTGATGGATAAATTCATTGATATGTTCTGTAGTAAGCTTAACATCGGACATGTTTACACGGAGAGTAACATCTCCACTACCCTTAACCTTTTTGAGAGCCTGAACAACATTGGACATGATGACGCTCTTCTGGTTTTCGGACATGATTTTTACAACCTTGTGTGCCATGAGGATAACAAGGCTTACAATCTGCTGTTCAGTACCGTCAAGAATTTCCTGTCTCTTTGCCTGAACAGCTTCTATCATTTTATGGATGCGTTCAACAAGTCTTTCAGCTTCCTGATTACCATCCTTATAGCCTTCTTCATGACCAGCACGGAATCCGTCAGTTTCAGCCTTGCTGAAAATATCCTTTTCCTCGTTGTGTGCCTTGTCAAGGATAGCCTGCGCTTCCATTTTGGCATCGTTTATGATTTTTTCTGCTTCTTCCTGAGCCTGAGCCTTAAGCACTGCAGCCTGGTCTGCCTGATGCTTTACCTGGTTAAAGGCGGCATTTTCAGCATTCTTTACGATCTGATCTGCATCAGCCTGAGCCTTTTCAAGCATCTTCTGCTTTTCATGTTCCCAGGATGCCTTGAAAGCTTCGGCTTCACGACGAAGATCATCGGCAGTAGGACCTGTGTATTCAGGAATGACTTCCACAACCTCTTCCTTAGGAGGTTCGAAATTCTTTGTAAACTGGAGAACAACTTTATCTTCTTTTGTAGTTACTTCGTTTGACCTGAATACACTCTGTGCCATACTCTATTTCCTTATAACTTTTACTGATGGATTATACGACCATTTCGTCATCAGAAGAACGGGCAATAACGATTTCACCGCTGTCTTCGAGACGCCTGATGACAGAAACGATTTTCTGCTGGCTTTCTTCAACATCCTTAAGACGAACAGGTCCCATGTATTCCATATCTTCCTTAAGCATGCTTGCAGCACGCTTTGACATGTTCTGGAAAATCTTGTCCTGAACTTCTGTATCAACAGACTTGAGGGCCTTTGCAAGTTCCTGAGTATCAACTTCACGGAGAACTTTCTGGATTGCACGGTCATCAAGCATAACAATATCTTCGAAAACGAACATGCGCTTCTTGATTTCCTCTGCAAGTTCTGGATCGTCTTCTTCAAGAGTTTCGATGATGGCCTTTTCGGAAGAACGGTCAACAAGGTTAAGAATTTCAACGATGGAGTCAACACCACCGGCTGCCGTATAGTCTTCAGAAGACAATGTAGAAAGTTTCTTTTCAAGAACGCGTTCAACTTCACGGAGAACTTCCGGAGATGTACGGTCCATTGTTGCAAGACGCTTTGAAACTTCCGGCTGGATTTCAGGAGGAAGATTCTGAAGGATCTGTGCTGCTTTCTGTGGTTCAAGGTAAGCAAGAACCAAAGAAATCGTCTGTGGATATTCCTGCTGAACGAAGTTCAACAGGTGAGCCGGGTCAGTTCTTCTGATGAAGTCAAAAGGACGAACCTGAAGGCTTGATGTAAGGCGGTTGATGATGTCGATGGCTTTCTGTGACCCAAGGGACTTTTCAAGGAGTTCGCGGGCAAAGTCGATACCACCAGTAGTGATGAAGTTCTGAGCCTGCATGAGTTCCTGAAATTCTTCAAGAACCTGATCCTTAAAATCTGCATCGATTGTATCGAGACGAGCAATTTCAAATGTAAGGGTTTCTACTTCGTCTTCACGAAGGTGCTTCATAACATCAGAAGCAACATCGCTTCCGACAGCAACGAGAAATATAGCTGCCTTCTGACGGCCTGTAAGGTTTTTATAGTCTTTGGCTCCGCCTTTCTTTTTGCTTTTCTTTCCGTCGACCATTTCTTCTGCCATAGCCTACTCCTCCTTGAGCCACATTGAAAGAACATTTGCCAGATCCTGAGCCTTAAGACCATTGCTTGAAAGCACATCGGAACCACCGAGTCTTGCTGTTGCTGCATACTGAGCTGCGGCTGCTTCCGCATTCTGCTGAGCCCTGGCAATTGTATCTGGAGCAAGAAGATTTCTTGAAATGCCATAGGCACAAGTTTCTTCAAGAACCGAATTCTCCAGGTTTACATTATATTGTCCGCCCAAAGAAGCGAACCCTCTATTGATTTTCTTAAGTTCCGAATCAGAAAAGTACTTGCAGAGAGTCTCTGCTGTAAAGCCCAATTCACCGAGGAGAATTGCAGCCTTTTCTTTTCCAGAAAGTCTAACCTGCTTTATGAAGCCATTCTGCATAGGGTACATCTACTATTCCTCCATGAGCCAGGTACGGATGAGCATAGCAACATCTTCCGGATGTTCCTTTGCCATTGCGATTGCGTTCTCCTGGAGTTCTGCACGCTTGCGTTCCTCGACAGACATGGTAACTTCCATACCCTGCTGCTGAGCTTCCATGAGAGCCCTCTGACGAGCTTCTTCCTGTTCGCGGATTCTTGCTTCTTCTGCAAGGCGGCGCCTCTTTTCGATTTCGCGGCTGATGATGCGGAAGGCAATGAATGCAATGAGGATTACAGCGATACCAACAAGGCTGAACATGATTGTCCTGTTGCGCTGGAGCTTTGCAATGAATGCCATGTCTTCTGCATTGTGTTCTTCAGAGCGGTCAAAAGGAATGTTCGTTACGACAACATTGTCACCGCGAGCCTTTGTATAGCCTACTGCACCCTGAACGAGGGCAACTGCATTCTTAAGTTCTTCTTCTGATACAGGAGTATACTTTCTGCGGAGATGACCCCTTTCAAGGATAGGAAGATTCTTTTCGCTGTATTCAAGTTCCCACCTACCGTCGATGTTGACTGAAATTGTTACGCGGTCAATCTGTGGAGATGTATCTTCGCTTACATTTTTTTCGCCGAATGCATAGTTTTTCTTTGCGGCAACTTCTTCCGACTTTCCGATAACATTTGACATGTCGCTGTAAACAGGAGGATTCTGTCCTTCAACGCCTGCAGGACCTTCAGGATTATAGCCTGTTCCGGTAAAAGACTTGTTGATTGTTTCTTCTGAAACTACAATCTTTTCTACAATTTCAGAGTCATCGTAAGGTGTATTAGGATTGTCTTCCCTGAGGACCGTAGGAAGAATCTGCTTTGAAGTTGTAGTGCGTTTTGATGTGTTCATGTCAATCTTCATATTGGCAATCTGAACACGCTTGTCACCGAATGTTACCTGAAGTGCCTTGAGGACACGGCTTGCATATTCCGTTTCAAGCTTGAGGATAATGCGCTTTTCTTTTTCAATGTTTGAAAGACGGTCGCTTTCTGCCATTCCTTCAAAATCATTGATTTCCTGGCCTGTAGCACCGTCAACAATGGAAATGTTTTCTGCCTTGAGACCTTCAACACCGCGCATGATAAGGTTCTGGATACCCTTGATCTGCTTTTTGTCTTCAAGAATATTTGAACCGCCGCGTGAAAAGAGGATGACGCTGGCAGTAGTTGGATTCTGGTTTGATGAGAAAAGGGATTCCTCAGGGAGCGTAAGAACAACCTCTGCCCTCATGATTCCGTCAAGAGACTCAAGATGAGACTTGACCAAGGATTCCATGGATCGCTTCCAGTTAACCTGATTGTCAAACTGAGTGCGGGACCATCTTGTTACATCAAAAAGTGCAAAAGAATCCATGCGAGAAGGTGCAAGTCCTTCCGCAATGAGCTGACTTCTGTATTTTTTTGCGATTGCTTCGTTTTCTACATAGATGTAGTTGTCTGAAGAGACATATGCGTGAGTCCTGCTGTCTTCATCAAGACGAGTAAGGATGGCAGATCTTTCCTGCTCGTCATTTACAGGAGCACTGAAAAGCTTTACTGCTGTCGGGCGCGAAGACATTCTTGCCATAAGGACAATGGCAACAACTACTGCAAGAATAATTCCGCCAGCAATCACCTTTTGGAGAACTGTCCATTTGCCCCATTTTGTTTTAATGGTTTCTGTACTTTTTTTGAACCATTCGTTCATAATCCCCTCCCATGAACGAATATTTGATTTATTGAAGTTTGTATGCTTTTCCCACCCGCATAAAAATTCCAATTATGAATGAAAAATTTTACCATACAAATTCAAATTTGACTAGTATTTTCTATATAAAATTTATCTCATTTACACCTTAACGGTGCTATTATTCATTATCTGTTCTGAGAAAGGTCTGTCCATCCCTTTACGACGCGTTCAATTACAGTCTGAGCAAGGTTAAGGGACATCTGGGCTTTTGCCATTGCAGTTGTCACATCATGGATGTCAACGCTGTCTGGATCTGTGATTACCTGTTCCTGAAGGGCAGAAACCTTGAGCTGCTGGGAGTTCATCTTGTCTACGGCTTCAAGAAGGTAACTTTTGAATGATCCTGTTTTTTCAACACCCTTTTTTTCGCCGTTAACGCCGCCAACATTGACGTTTGTATTGATAGCACCAGTGCCCATGTGTGCTGAATGTGTTTTGTTTAATTCAAGTGTTCCGATAGTCAAATTCATTTTTTATCCCCTCGTCTTAGAATTCTACACTACTTTTGCAGTCTAGCGCTACAATTTTTTACAGGAAACTTTAAAAATCAAGTTTTAGTGATGCCCTGGTCTATCTTGAACCGATATCAAGGGCTGAAGCAAACATTTCCTTGCTGCCCTGGATTACGCTTGAGTTTGCTTCGTAAGCGCGGTTTGCAGAAATCATGTCTACCATTTCGTTTACGATGTTTACATTTGGATATTCAACATAACCCTTGTTTGGACCAGACTGTATTGCATCTGGATGAGTTGGGTCATATACCATTCTGCCCTGTTCAGTATCCTTTGTGATTTCACGAACACGAACACCAAGGCCTGGACCATTGTCTTTTGCAGCATCAAGGAAAGGAGTTCTCCACTGTGGGTTCTTTGAAGCAATTGGCTCAACTATAACCGACTGTCTTCTGTATGCACCGCCTTCCTGTGTGCGTGTAGAAGTTGCATTGGCAATATTGTTTGAAATGACATCTGTACGAAGGCGCTGTACGCTCATTCCTGTTGATGCAACATTAATGCTTGTAAACAATCCCATGGTATCCTCCTTTCAAGTTATCCTGATAAAACTCTAGATTAGATTGACTTCATTGCAGTGTTTACCTGCGAGAACTCAAAGTTTGTAAGCTGAGTGAGCAGGCGGTACTGCATCTGAATCTGAACAATTTTCATTGCTTCTTCTTCAGCATCAACATTGTTTCCGTTTGGCTTTGCAGTTGAAACAAAGTCTGTAACTCTTCTTGGTTCAACATTGTGCCAGTCCCTTGGAGTTTCACTTGAAATGTGACGCTCGTCAGTTGTAATCATGCGGAATTCATTGTGGCTGTTGTCGCGGCTTTCAAAAGCTTTCTTAAGTTCACTTTCGAAGTTTACGGACTGCTTTTTGTAGTTAGGAACATCAGTGTTTGCAATATTGTTGGCAGTCACCTGATAACGCAGGCTTGAAACATCCATTGCGCGCTGGAGTAAATCGATTGAATTTGAAAAACTGTTCATACCCATACTTCAATTTTCGGAAAATGGAAAAAAAAGTTTAGAAAAAAAACCGCCCACCCCTTCATAATTCATAATTCATAATTCATAATTCATAATTCATATTATTTTTGAAACCATCTTCTAATTTTTTTGTTTATCCTTATAATTATGACCATGAAAAGATATTTTTTAATGGCAATATTTGTATTGGCCGCCACGGTGCCTTCCTTTGCAGGTAAAAAAATCACGGAACAGGAACGTGCAGTAATCGATGCTTTCTGGAACCTCCGCATGGAACTTACCCGTCTTGAAAACAAAACAGATGCCGTTATTGCCATTAATAAATTTCCTGAAGACAACAGGGAAGAGGTTGAAAAACTTGGCAAGGAAGCCAGCCTTCTTCTTGAGTCCCTTATGATGATGGAACGCTACAACTACATCTATGAATTTCCAGGCGAAAACAGGGAATCAAGAAAACAGTTTGTGGAAATGCGCGGAAAGCTCAAGGAATACCTGGAAAACAAGAAGGACAGCGAGCTTACCCCGGAAATTTGCCTCTGCTATGCTGATATAACAGCTTATTATATGGCATATTCCATCAAGGACATTATCTTCAACGGAACAACCGTAAAGAAGTATCAGGAAAAGGCCTTGAAAGTAAACCCGAACTTTGCTCCTGCCATGATAAACCTTGCCCAATGGTACTACTATGCCCCAAAACTATTTGGAGGATCAAAGGACGCTACAAGAGAATGGCAGGTAAAATCAATTCAGTGCTCGAGAACAAATGCTGAAAAATTCTATGCAAAAACAGCCTACTCCCAGTTTCTGTTTGAAATGAAGGAATACGAGGAAAGCAAAAAACAGCTGGACGAATGCGAAGAACTTTGTCCGGGCAGCAATTTTGTCAAGCTACTCAAAGAACAGAATGCCATGGGAAACTCCCTCAACGATTACAACAAGCAGAGGTCTAAACTTCTTAAATCTGCAGACGACTACAGAAAGAAAAACAACATCAAGGAATAAAAAAGCAGGTTCGGAAATAGCAACGCCACATATTTGGAGGCTGGATGCAAGTTCAACAGAGGCAGAAAAAAAGGGGCTGTCTTAGAAGTTAATAAAACTTCAAATATGACAGTCTCTTTTTTTTGCACCTGAAGATTTCATCCTAGAGGATGTACCTTTCAAGGTTCTGGTTCTGTACAATTCCCTGCAGCCTGCTGTCCACAAAGGCGGCATCAATTGTTATTTTTTCACCGCTATGCTTGTCCGCATCAAAGCTGAGTTCTTCAAGAACGCTTTCAAGAATTGTATGGAGGCGACGGGCACCAATGTTTTCCTGATGACTGTTTACATCCTCCGCAATGAAAGCCATTCTGTCGATGGCTTCATCCGCAAATTCAAGTTCCACGCCTTCTGTTCCAAGAAGGGCCTTGTACTGCTTTACGAGGGCATTCTTTGGTTCCGTAAGTATTCTCTTGAAATCTTCCTTCTTGAGAGCCTCAAGTTCTACACGGAGAGGGAAACGACCCTGAAGTTCAGGAATAAGGTCACTTGGGGCAGACACGCTGAAAGCACCTGCACCGATGAAAAGAATATGGGTTGTATTTATTACACCCCACTTTGTATTGACATCGCAGCCTTCTACAATCGGAAGAATGTCGCGCTGAACGCCTTCACGGCTGACTTCTGCCCTTCCCCCGTCTCCACCGCGAGTTGCAATCTTGTCTATTTCATCAATGAAGATGATTCCGCTCTGTTCAACACGATTCTTTGCTTCATCAGCAACCTTGTCGTTGTCTGTCTGACGGTCAAGGGTCTGTGCCATAAGTATATTGCGGGCTTCCCGAACTGTTACAGTCTTCTTCTTGCTTCTTCCGCCGTTAAGCATGTCCTGCAATCCGCTGAGGCTGTCCTGAATGTCTTCGGGATTTCCACCCATCATTCCAATGCTGAAATTCGCCTGCTTGTGTACAGTAATTTCAACTTCACGGTCTTCAAGTTTTCCTTCGCGAAGCATCTGCCTGAACTTTTCGCGGGTTGAGGACATCCTCTCCTTTTCTTCAGAGGATACTTCAGGTTCCTTCTGTTCTGCCTGGAAATTATTTTCCGTACCAGCTTTTGGAAGGTCAATCTTTATGAGGCTTCCCTGAACAGGACTGTTTTCCCCAAAAATATTTCCAAGCACCTGGGCAAACTGCTTTGGCTCGCCATTGCTCCTGCTGGACCTGGAACCGCTGCCAGGAAGCAAAAGGTCTAGGAGCTGTTCTTCCACGAGGGGAATGCACTTTTCACGAAGCCTTTCCTGCATTTCCGATTTTACCATGTTTACGCCTACGGCCATCAGGTCGCGGACCATGGATTCAACATCACGGCCAACATATCCAACTTCAGTATACTTTGTTGCTTCTACCTTGAGGAAAGGTGCCCCGCAAAGCTTTGCCAGACGGCGTGCAATTTCAGTCTTACCGCAGCCTGTAGGTCCCATCATGAGGATGTTCTTTGGAGCAACCTCGTCGCGGATTTCTTCCGGCAACTGAATGCGGCGCTGGCGGTTACGAAGGGCTACTGCAACAAAGCGCTTTGCCTTGTTCTGTCCGATGATGTAATTGTCAAGTTTTTCTACTATTTCTGAAGGTGTAAATCCTTCGATTTTGTTTGCCATTGGTCTACCCCTTACAATTCTTCAACAACAACATTGTTGTTTGTGTAGATGCAGATCTGACCTGCTATTCTAAGTGATTTTTCTGCAATTTCCTTTGCCGACAAAGTGCTTGATTCCATGTAGGCCATGGCTGCAGAATAAGCATAGTTTCCGCCTGAACCGATGGCAAGGATGTCGTTTTCAGGTTCAATGACATCACCGCTTCCGGAAATCAAAAGAATCTTTGAAGAGTCTGCAACTAAAAGAAGGGCTTCAAGCTTGCTCATGCTCCTTTCTGTACGCCAGAGCTTTGCAAGTTCAACGGCAGCACGAGTAAGGTCGCCGTTAAAGGTCTTGAGTTTTTCCTCAAACTTGTCAAAGAGAGTAAAGGCATCGGCAGTGGCTCCTGCAAATCCCGTAAGGACTTTTCCGTCATATATTCTGCGGACCTTGCGGGCATTTCCCTTCATCACAGTATTTCCCATTGTTACCTGACCGTCACCGGCCATTGCAACCTTTCCGTCTTTCCTTACGGCAATTACCGTAGTACTTCTTATTCTGTTTTCCTTATCCATATTAAATTCCTTTGTATCAATTTATAACAACGAGCCATTTCCTCAGTCTTTTTTTCCGGAGTGAGGGAATGCCTGCTCGTATACCTGTTTAAGTCGCTCCATAGTAACATGGGTATAGCGCTGGGTTGTGCTTATGCTGGAATGTCCAAGCATTTCCTGAACAACCCTTATGTCTGCCCCGCCATTAAGCATCTGCGTTGCAAAAGTATGTCTAAAGGCATGTGGCGAAATCTGTCTGCCCGTTCCTTCCATTCCACTGTACCTTTTGACAATGAATTCAATCCCGTGTGGTGTAAGGGCTGTCCCCTTCTGGTTTATGAATACATTTTCAACGGGAGATGCACCGTCCTTTTCGTGCATGGGAAACCTTTCACGTCGTTCCCTAAGGTATTCGGCAAGAGCCTTTCTTGCATCTTCTTCAAAATAAACCCTGCGGTCTTTTTTCCCCTTACCGGTAACAACTGCACTTGTATAGTCCGATGTAAAATCCGAAAACTTAAGGTCTGCCATTTCGCTTACACGGCATCCGCTGGAATAGAGCATTTCAAAGAGAGCCTTGTCCCTTGCCATCCACAGCAACGGTTTGTTCCCGGGCTGAGCACAGATGTCATCAACTTCAGTCTGTGTCATGAATTTAGGAAGATGCTTTGGTCCCCTTAAAGTCTTAAGTTCCTGCGAGGGATTTTTTTCAATGTATCCGAATCTCTTTGCGTAGGAAAACACCCCCCTTACGGCAGCAATGAACCTGTTGATGGAAGTAACAGAATATTTCTTTTTGCTCAAGTTCCCGATGCAAGCCCTAAGGTCATCAAGTGTAACCTCCCCAAGTTTTCGTTCATTTCCCAAAAACTCCAGTAGATGAAGCAAGTCCTGCCTGTAGCCCGTAACGGTGTTTTCAGACAGGCTTCTTACGCTGGAAATATAGACGAGGAATTCCTCACAGCATTGAGACAGTAATTCTATCATTGGCCCTTGTTTTTCTTGTCAGCTTCATTTGCAGCAGCAAATTCCCCTGCTGCCTCTGCGGCAACAGCTTCATCAACAGAATGAAGGTAATCACAGTCAGGGTTAATGCAACTTTTGTATGAACCGTTCTTTTTGTCGTACTTTTCAACAAGGAACCAGTTGCATTTTGGACAGTAAACATCTATTGGCTTAAAGTGAGAAATGAAGTCGCATTCAGGATAGTTTGTACATCCGTAGAATTCCTTTCCGCGTCCCTTTGTTTTTCTTGCAACGATTTCACCGTTACAGCCTTCGCGAGGACACTTTGCCAATGGAACTGATTTTGTATTGTGACATTCCGGAAATCCCGAACAGGCAAGGAAGTACCCGAAGCGGCCAAGTTTCTTTACCATGTTCTTTCCGCACTTGTCGCAAACCTTGTCTGTCTGTTCATCAAGAAAGCCCTTCATGCTTTCTGTAGTTGCTTCCACTTCATCCACCCTTGCCTTGAATGGCGAGTAGAAGTCTCGGATCATGTCATTCCATACAACCTGATCCTGGGCAACACCGTCTAGCTTTGCTTCAATTTCTGCAGTAAACTTTTCATTGATGACTTCAGGGAAAGCTTCTACAAGAATCTTGTTGATCATGCGGCCAAGCTGAGTTGGAACCAGCTGTTTGTTGCTTCTTGTAATGTAGTAGCGGTCAATGAGAACGCTAACGATGGAAGCATATGTAGAAGGACGACCTATTTTTGTATCATCAAGAAGTTCGATGATTGAGGCATCCGTATATCTTGCAGGTCCCTGTGTAAAGTGCTGGTCAGGATGGAATTCCTTTGATTCAACAACTTCACCAACCTTGAGGGATGGTAGGCTTCCCGTAACTTCTTCCTTTGAAGAAAGAAGTTTTATTACTGAATAGAAACCCTTTTCACTGAGCTTTGTAGATGAAATCCTGAATACGGCTTCACCTGCAGTAATTTCAGCAGTAGTAGTAACTGTCTTTGCATTTTTCATCTGTGATGAAACAAAGCGTTCCCAGATGATCTGGTAAAGGCGGAGCTGATCACGGGTAAGGTATTCCTTCATGTCATCAGGAGTATAAGCAACATAAGTAGGACGAATGGCTTCATGGGCATCCTGGGCATCCTTTCCGACTGCATAGGTAATAGCCTCTGGAGGAAGCTGATCAGGATTATTCTTTCCGATCCACTGGCGAACTTCTTCCAGGGCACTGTCAGCAATGCGAACAGAGTCTGTACGCATGTATGTAATGAGACCCACATTGTTTTTACCTACCTGAATACCCTGGTAGAGCTGCTGTGCAATCTGCATTGTTTTCCTTGCATTAAAACCGAGCCTATTGGCTGCCGCCTGCTGCATTTTAGAGGTAGTGAAGGCAGGCTTTGGCCTTACTGTCTTTTCAGTAGACTTTATGTCAGTAACCTTGCATTCAGAATTCTTTATCTCTTCAATGATGTTCTTTATTTCTTCCTCGCTCTTGAATTCAGGAGTCTTTCCCTTATACTTTGCAAGATGGCAAGTAAAGCTTGACTTTCCCTTCTGGAAGTCTGCATCAAGAGTCCAATATTCTTCAGGAATGAAGGAATCTACTTCATCTTCCCTTTCACAGATCATTTTGAGGGCAACGGACTGAACGCGGCCTGCACTGAGACCGTTCTTTACCTTTTTCCAAAGGAGAGGAGAAAGATTGTATCCAACAAGGCGGTCAATTACACGGCGTCCTTTCTGAGCATTAACCATGGCTTCATTGATTTCATGTGGATCTGCAAGACCTGCATTGACACCTTCAGGAGTAATTGTCTGGAAAATAACGCGCTTAATAGGAGCATCTGTCTTTTCCTTGAGGGCATTTTTCAAATGCCATGCAATTGCTTCCCCTTCACGGTCAGGATCGGATGCAAGGAGAACAAGGTCTGCATTCTTCGCATCTTTCTGAAGTTCTTTAAGGAGCTTTGCCTTTCCGCGAACCGTAATGTATTCAGGTTCAAAATTATTTTCAATCTGAATTGCCATGCGGCTCTTTGGGAGGTCAATGACATGACCAATTGAAGACTTTACATTGTATTTGCTGCCCAGATAATTTCCAATATTTTCAGCCTTGTGAGGAGACTCTACGATGATGAGAGTCTTCTTTGTTTTCTTAGCGACTGCTTTCTTTGTTGTCTTTTTCTTCTTAGTTGCTTTTTTTGTTTCTTTTTCTGCTTCCTCAGACATATTACACCTCAAAAAAACCTGAACTAGAAAAGTTCAAGCTGTCTATCTTTCATACTGAATGTTCCAGGGGGACTTTCCATCACCCTAACATAGTCAGCATAGTTTTCGATTACAGGAGCCCCTTCAAGAACATACCGTTCAGAAGAAGATGCATTCTCCTTTGCCTTTTTTCCGTCTTGGCCTTCGCACAGCTTTGTCTGCTCGCAAAAACCTGCTTTGTGAAACACCACATCCCTGTTGTAAGACACTGCAAAATCTGCAGTTATGAGGGCACCGCTTCCTTTTGGAGCCTGAACCACCACAGTTGCAGGAGACAGAGCCGCAATAAGCCTGTTTCGCTGAACAAAGCGCCATTGTTCTGCAGGAGTACCCGGAAGATATTCACTGCACAAAAGTCCATTGTTCTTTAGGATTGCCGACGCAAGCCCCCTGTTGCCATAGGGAACGACAGATTCTATTCCACAGGGAAGAACTGCCGCCGTAGAACTTTCAGCACCGCTTTGCAAGGCTCCCCTGTGAGCAAAGGAATCTATTCCATTGGCAAGGCCTGATACTACCGTCTGTCCATTGGCAGCAGCATCCCTGGAAAATTCAAGGGCAGCAACTGCCGTTTCCTGACATATTCTTCTTGTTCCAACAACGGAAACGCATTTCTTGCCCAATACCTCAATGTTACCCCTGTAGAAAAAACAGTAAGGCGGATCATTGATGGTTCCAAGCATGGCAGGATAATCAGCTTCGCCGCAAACAGCACCATGAATGTCCTTTGACTCCATGATTGCCTCTGCTTTTTGAGCCAGAGCCTTAGCAAGGAAGCCATTCCAGCCACCCCTTGTTTTTCTGCCAGTTATTGAAGAAATATCTTCTATAGACAGTAACGCAAGATTATCTAAACTGTCAATATTTTTCCTTAAAAGTTTTTTTTCCCTGGTAGTAAGGAATCCAATGCCCGCAAGGGCCAGATCAAGAACATCCATAAAAAAAATGTAAGAATAAGACCGTGAATTGTCAAATTCAGAAAAAAAAATCCGTGAAACCTCCCCTCAGACTCCACGGATAAGTTAACTTTTTGTTATTAGACATACTTCAACTTAAATTAAATTTATTTTCCCTGGCTGAACTTTGCATCCAGCACAGTCTTCTTGTTTGCCTCAGCTTCCTTTACCTTTTCAGCATTTGGCTTAAGCTCGATGATTCTGTCGTAAAGGGCAACAGCCTTGTCAAAGTCGTAGTTCATGTAATAGGCACGGGCAAGAACAAACATGGCATTTGTATCCTTTACCTGTACCGAAAGGAATTTTTCAAGGTGCGGAATAGCCTTTTCGCTTTCATCAAGAACGAACACATAGAGAACGCCAAGACCGTACATGGCGCGGTAATACTTTGGATTGATGCCCAGGGCACGGATGTAGGCGGTTTCTGCAAGACGAAGGTAATTTTCCCTTTTTTCTATGCTTGAAGAAGCAGGTCCGTTTGCCTCAAAATCCATTGTTGAATTGGCAAGATAACCTGCACAGAGGGCTACATAGTAATAGAGGTTTGCATTGTCAGGATAGTAAGTAAGGGCCTTCTGGAAACATTCAAAAGCCTTTCCGTAAAGCTGCTGGTCAAGGTAGCGGGTTCCAAGAATTTTATACCAGATTCCAACCTGAGCTTCTGTTGTAGCAAGGTCAAGGGCACGGGCATCAAATTTCTTGATGGCTTCCTGGAGTTCTTCCTTGGTTGTAGGATTATGAACGCCTTCTTCAATTTTCTGCATTCTTTTTACAGTATTATAGGACGGTGCACAGGAAAGAACTGCAAAAGATACGGAAAATACAATCGTACAAAAGATTGCCTTGTTCAGTGTGTTTCTCATGATATACCCCTTTTTATAATTTGACAGCCTTAAAGCATGTTTGCCCAGGCTGATCTTTTCAATTCTTAGAATCTATTCCTTGCCGCCATTATCTTTATGGCCGGGGAAATAGTCCCTGTGGTGGTCCTTCAGCTGACTGTCGTCAACATGGGTGTAAATCTGGGTAGTTGCCAGATCAGCATGCCCAAGAAGTTCCTGTACGGAACGAAGGTCTGCACCTCCTGCAAGGAGATGGGTTGCAAAGGAATGCCTCAAAGTATGCACCTTTGCATCCACACCGCTCTTTATTCCAAGAGCCTTGAAATTCTTCCAGATGCCTTTGCGCGAAAGAACTTCCCCCCGTGAATTAACAAAGACTTCTTCAACAATTTTTGGCCCAACTATTACCGGCCTTGCTTCAAAAATCCATTGTTTTAGCCAGAATTCTGCATCTCCGCCAAAAGGAATGAGCCTTTCCTTGTCCCCTTTACCGCGGACAATAAGCACCTTTTCCTCAAAGTGTATGTTTGACAGCAAAAGTCCCGAAGCTTCACTTATGCGAAGGCCGCAGCTGTAAATCACCTCGTAAAGGGCCCTGTCGCGGACACCAAGGGGGGTGGAAACATCTATTGCGTCAAGCAGCGAATCCACCTGATTTATTTCAAGGACCTTTGGAAGGGCACGTGAAATTTTAGGTCTGTCCAGGTCAGCAACATAATTGTCGTCCCAAACCTGCTTTCTTACCAAAAGGGACCCGAACTCACAGAGGGCCGTCATGTCTTTGGCAACCGTAAGTTCGCTGACTCCATTTGTTTTCCTCCATGCCGAATAGTAAAGCACAGTCTGGGCAGTGACATGGTCTATTGAAATATTGTTTGCCTTAAGATAGGAAACGAATTCCTTTACGGAAATGAGGTAAGTCTCTGCCGTAACCTTTGAATGGTTTTCAACAAAGATTATCTCATTATAGAAATCCTGAAGAAGGTTTTCGATTGAACCGTCCAAAGCAAATCCCGTCTAAATCAGTCCAGAGAGAGGTCGATGGAACTTCCCATGTTCTTGAATCTGTTTCTGTAGAACGATGGAACAGCATCGCGATCATTTGCATCGGCTCCGGCAGGGAGTCCCTTTACCTTGAAGGTATTGCGGTCATCGTCTGCAGCAAGGCTGATAACTTCCCTTTCTGAAGGAAGCTTTTCCCCTGCAAATACAGGCGGTGTACTGTCGGTAGTGTCAGCAAAGATCGAAGTAGGTTCTGTCTTTGCAGGCTGTTCAAAAGAACCGAGAGTATCATAGATGGAATGGCTTCCGATTGGAGCCGAAGCTTTTGGTTCTGGCTTTGCAAAAGAAGATTCAAAGAAAGAAGTTCCGCCTGAAGGATTTGAATCAGTCTTGATTCCGCCATTGAGGATGCTGTTGAAATCTTCATTTGAAACTACAGTGTCATCCTTTTCTTCAACCGACTGCTGGATTTCTTCTGCAGTTACAAAACCGTTGTCGGAAGGATCGAATTCTGTAGCAATGACTGTAACTGAAAGATCGTCGTCTTCCATGTTCTCGTTTGTAGCAAGGCCAAAGATGATGTTTGCATTCTTGTCTGCAGAACGGCGGATAAGGTTGATGATTTCGCGGCTTTCTTCAAGGGAAATGGAACCGTTTGTAGTAATGTTGATGAGGATTTTCTTTGCACCGTCAATCTGGCGGTTTTCAAGGAGAGGATTGAAGATGGCACCTTCAACTGCTTCGTTGATTCTGTTTTCGCCCTTACCTTTTCCAACACCGAGGATTGATTCCCCGGAACCGCGCATGATTGTACATACATCGGCAAAGTCAACGTTAATGTCACCAGGCTTAGTGATGATTTCCGTAACGCCCTTTACACCGGCGCAAAGGAGATTGTCTGCAAGGATGAACTGTTCGCGGAAAGTAAGCTTTCTCTCTGGATCAGTCTTCATTGCCTTGAAAATTTTGTCGTTGGGAAGAACGATGAGGCTGTCAACATTCTGGCGGAGCTTTGCAAGACCTTCCATAGCATTGTTCATGCGCACTACACCTTCGTGTTCGAAAGGAGTTGTAACTACAGCGATAGTAAGGATGCCAGCTTCATGGGCAAGTTTTGCAACGATTGGAGCACTACCTGTTCCTGTACCACCACCCATACCGGCTGTGATGACAACCATGTTTGCGTTGCCGATTACAAGCTTGAGTCTTTCTGTATCTTCGATTGCTGCGTCTTCTCCAACCTTTGGATTACCGCCGGCACCGAGACCGCCTGTGATTTTCTGTCCGATAGGCACGCGAAGTTTTGCTGTAGACCTGTGGAGGGCCTGCTTGTCTGTATTGAGAACGACAAAATCAACGCCGCTAACACCATCTTCTATCATGCGCTGAACGGCACTGGAACCACCGCCACCACAACCGATGATCTTGATTTTTGTAGGGTTCAATTCCCCAAGTTCATCGTCAAAGTTAAGTTCGTCATTTGCTGCCTGTGCTGCAGCCATTGGTGCAGATGTTGTAACGGCATTAAACTGAGCTCCGTTCTGAGCTGGTGCAGCTGATGAATTTGCGGACTGCGAGTCCTGCACATTTGTGAATTCCAGCATTTATAATTTCCTCCCGACCCAATTTTCGGCCCTTCAAGTCCTCTTGGAGTATCCCCTCTCCTGAGTGACAGCCGAAAACTTCATGTTGAATATTCTACTTAATTTATTTTTTTTAGTAAATTCTTAAAGAAACTCATTTTAGGCTCACCGCCCTGTTTCTTAGCAGCCCTTTTTGCAGATGCCCTTCCGTCATCATCCTTGTTGCTGATGATGAGCCCCATTACAGTTGCAAAGTCTGCGTTTCTGTAGCTGGTATCAACACCACCAAAATCAGCACATCTGGCCATTCCAACGCTGGTTGAATTCCAAACTGCCTGCGAAAGGGTAACAATACCAGGCATAAGGGCACCGCCTCCTGTAAGGGCAATGGTACCGTTAAGCCTTCCAAGTCCCGAATATCTTTTTGCTTCCTTCTTGACAAGAGAAAGAATCTCTTCAAGTATTTCTACGACACGACTTGAAATGACATCGCAAAGAAGTTTCTTTGTTGTAACGGCTGGTGGTAAACCTCCCACTCCAGGAATGATGACTTCATCATTTTCTTCTGAAGGATCAAGCCAGCAAGAACCGTATTTAAGCTTGAGGTCTTCTGCGACGGCAAAAGGAACTCCAAAAACCTGTGCTATGTCGTTTGTAACCCTGTTTCCGCCATAAGGAATTGAAACGGTGAATACAGGAGCATTCTTGTTGATGACAATTACATCAGTTGAACCGCCGCCAAGGTCAATGAGGATTGAGCCGAGGGTCATTTCATCCTTATGAAGGGTTGCTGTTGCGGCTGCAAGAGTCTTAAGGGTAATGTTCCTGAGCTCATATCCTGCACGGGCAATGCATTCCGCAATGTTTCCCTGTGCAGACTTTGAAACCTTTACGAGGAGGGCCTTAACTTCAAGGCGAACACCAAGGTTTCCGATTGGATCCGGATAGTCCTTTCCGTCAATAAGGTATTCCTGAGGAATGATGTGAAGGAGAACTTCGTCATAAGGAATGAGCATTGACTTTGCAGATTTAAGTGCCCTTTCCTTTGCTTCAGGCTTGATTTCGAGAGGACTTGTCGAAATTCCCTTTGGATCAACACCAACGATTCCGCTGGACTTCATGCTTGAAACCTGAGAACCACCGATGGATGTCCAGACTTCAGTGACCTCTACCCCTGCCATCTGCTCTGCTGCCTCGATTGCAGCCTGAACAGCCTCTTTTGTTGCATCGATGTTTACGATGATGCCGTTACGAACACCCTGAGACGGAATTTTTGAAAGGCCGATTACTTCAATACGGCCATCAGAGTCAATTTCAGCTATAACTGTCCTGATAAAGCAGGTTCCGATATCAAGACCAACAATTCGGCGGCTCAATGCTATCCTCTCTAGCGGCGTCTATAGGAAACTGCTCCATAGCGAAGGTCAATTTCCGACACGTCAGGTTCAATGGAATTAACGACATCAAGAACAACCATCATGTACTGTAGGGCATCTTCATTCAGATTGCGGTCTGAAAGAACCTTTACTTTTGCCTGAGAAGGATAAAGGACAAGCTCATAGTTGCCGTATTCCTTTGGCACAACCTGTATTTCAGATACTGCAGCAAAATATTTGCGTGGAAGTTTTCTGATGTCAGAAATCTGCTCCATGAGAACACGGTATTTGGCCGGAAGCCTCATTCCTTCCTGAAGGTTGTCAACTGGAAGTCCAGAAACAAGGGGAACGGAATAATCTGTTGCGACAGAAGCAGAATTAACACTGAATAATATACCATTTTCATCTATTTGAACAGACTTTGAGGTTCCGTCCTGACAGATAATCGACTTGGCAACGGCATTTCTTTCCTTAATCTTAACTGAAATTTTGTTAGGGAAATGTTTGTCCACAGCAACGCTTTCAACGCAGGAAATTGTGCTGAGTACAGAAACTGCCATTTCTGTGCTGAAACCGCTCCATGTAGAGCAATCAAGTTCAGAAAGCTTTTCATTCAACTCGTTTTTTGTAAGGTAATTCAATCCGCTGTATGTAATTTCCGGCGCCGAGAACAAAGGAAGAACAAAACTGTAAAGCAGTGCTTCCAGTACAAGGAAACTTCCGAGAACAATAACAAGTACCTTAAGCGCAATAAGTTTCTTGTCCTTCACAGTTTCCTGCTCCTTTGCAGGTGCATTGTCATCAAATGAGATGAAAAAATCGTTGAAATCCGTAACTACAAGATCGCTCATAACTCTACCACCGTCTCTCCAAAACTTTCATTAAATTCTATATCTGATATTTTTTTCTTTTCACTACCACTATCATTATCGGCATCACAATGAGAGGCGTTAATTACAAAACCGCACATACAAAGTGTAATAATGAGGGAGGAACCGCCGCTTGAAAAGAAAGGAAGCGGGATTCCTGTAGTAGGTGCAACTCCACATACAACCGCAAGATTCACCATAGACTGAACTGCAATCGTAAAAACACAGCCGAAAGCTCCAAGGGCTGCAAATTTATTTGGGCAACTGACGGCAATCTTCATGCCGCGGAAAACAAATATGCCAAGCAAAAGAAGGTAGCCCCAAACCCCTATAAGTCCCATGGCTGTTGCCCAACCGGCAAAAATGTAGTCTGTCTGAATTTCAGGAATGGTAAGGTTACTGTCCAATCCGCTTCCTGTACCAACACCCCAGATGCCACCTGCACTTATAGCCCTTTTGGAAGCAAGAGCCTGATAACCTGAAGTTGTCGTATAGTCATCTGGCCTAAAGAAAGAAAGGATGCGCAGAAGTCTGTACCGCTGAGTCAAAATCACAAGGGCCGTGAAAGGAAACAGTAGGAACATGATAGGCACAAACACTCTTACAGGAGAACCTGAAACAATGAACATGCATACACCGATGCCAAAAACCATTACACTTGTAGAAAGGTCCCTCTGTGCAAAAATTGCGCCGGCAAGAATAATAAGTCCAATGGCAGGAACCATGAATTCCTTGTTATTTTCTTCATACTCGGCAGAATGCTTGTCAAAGAGGTGTGAAAGATAGAGCACCATGGCAAACTTAACCATTTCAGAAGGCTGGAAAGTGATCAGGTGAGGAATGCTGACCCATCGTGGTGCACCGTTTTTTGCACTTCCAATAACAGGCAGAAGGGCAAAAAAACAGAGCACTACGGATGTTGCAGCTAAGGTTAAAGAAAAACGCCTTAGGGCATTAACGGGAACGGCTGCAAAAAATACAAGGCCAACAGCACCAACTGCGGAACATGCAAGTTGTCTCCACAAAAAGTAATACCTGTTGTGGAATAAACGCTCCCCTACACCCTGAGTACAAATCAAAATTGTGAATATTCCAAGTCCCCACAACATGAGAACAGAAATCAAAAAAAGCGGATCACTTCTCTTGTATGCAACGACAGGCTTGTCTGCATGAATCACATATTCACTCACAGTTCACCGCCTTCAAGAATTTTTGTAATGCGCTCAAGGCCCATTCCTCTGGACCCCTTTATCAAAACGATGGATTTTTCAGGAACGGAAGAAGAAATTTTTTCCGCAATTTCCTTCATGGAGTCATCGCTGCGACCAGCATAATGGAAAATTTCTTTTCCAGATACGGAGGCCCTGATTTTTTCAAAGGCTACATTCATTTCATCGCCCGCAAAGATCACCATGTCGGCAGAAGAATGCAATGCAAGCTCACCTGCCTTTTCATGTTCCTTTACGGAGTCTTCACCAAGTTCAAGCATGTCTCCAAGAACAAAAACCTTCTTGCGTTCATCGTTAACAGAAGAAACAAACTCAATTGATTTTTCCATTGAATCAGGGTTTGCATTGTAGCAGTCCTGAACGATTGTATATTTTCCTTCAAGAACCTGGCTTCTTCCGAACATAGGTTCAAGTTCACTTATACCCTTGGCAATCTCAGCTGACGAAAGCCCAAGTACCTCTGCAAGGGCAATGGCACCAAGAGCATTCTTGTAATTGTATTTTCCAGGGAGGGAAAGAACTGTCTCAATTCCGCCTACAGTAAACTTTGTTCCGCCAAGTCCAAGATCTGCAACATATTTTACTGTATCTGTATCCTGACCATAGAGGACAACCTTTCCTTCAATCTGATCCTTGAGAAAATCAACATAGTCATCGTCAAAAGGAATTACCCCTGTTCCGAAGTTGTGAAAGTGATCGAAAACCTTTGCCTTTTCCCTTGCAATATTGTCTCGGCTTCCAAGCAAACCTATGTGTGCAGTTCCGATGTTTGTAACGATGGCAAAGTTTGCCTTGAGTACTGCAGAGATTTCACCGATTTCATTTTCACGGTTCATGCCCATTTCAAAAATGCCGCATTCATGTTCAGACCGGATTTTAAATACTGAAAGAGGAAGCCCTGTTTCGCTGTTAAGGTTTCCCTGGTTGCAGATTACATTGTATTTCTGCTTCATGATGGAAACGAGAATTTCCTTTGTAGTTGTTTTTCCGCTTGATCCCGTAACTGCAATCTTCATGAGGTGCGGAAATTTTTCAACATAGGCACCGGCAGCTTTCTGAAGGGCTGTCATTGTATTTTCAACGACTATGAAAGTTACGCCAGGCTTTTCGTGATGAAGGTTAACAAAGAAATTGCTGTCATCCTCATAGTTTTTTCTTGCGATAAAGACAACACTGGCTCCCTTTTCCATTGCCTGAGGAATGTATTTGTGTCCGTCCTGAACTTCACCGATAAGCGGAACAAACAAAGTGTTCTTCTCTACACTACGGCTGTCTGTTGCAACAGAAGTAAACGTGATGACTGATGGTCCAAGAACATGAATGCCGTCTGTTGCTTCGAGAATCTTTTCAAGTGTAAGAAGACTTTTATCTATTCCGATCATTTTTTATTTTCCTTTGTGACGGGAACTCCGACACGAACAATTTCTTTACTTTCTGCCTGACGCATGCCCAGGTCTTCTTCAGCAATTTTTTCAATTCTGTCAGAACTTGAAAGAAGGCTGATGTCTGTTATCAATTTTTTGTTTTCTTCGATGAGGGACTCCTGTTTTCTTTCCAGGTCCTCAACTTCTTTTTTAAGCGTCCTGTACTTGCTGGACTGAATTCCATTTAGAACAAGCAATCCAGGAATGCTAAGTGCAAGAAGGCATAAAAAAAGATTTCTGAAGAATGCACGAATCTTCTTGTTCATTACATTGCCTCCACACCGTACAGGCGTTTTTCATCCGCATCGCGAAGTTTTCTTACCACACGAAGCTTTGCACTTCTGGAAGGCGAATTATTTTTTATTTCCTCTTCCGTAGGTTCAACAGGCTTGCGGGTAAGGATTTCAGCACACGGAGTTCCGCCGCAGTTGCATATTGGAACTTCAGGTGGGCACACGCACTGCTTTCCGAGGTTTCTGAAATAGTTCTTTACAATCCTGTCTTCCAATGAATGGAATGTAATTACGCCGAGCTTTCCTCCGGGTGCAAGAACATTGAAGGCATCGTGGATTGCTTCCGGTAAGCGACTGAGTTCGCTGTTTACCTTTATCCTAAGAGCCTGGAAAGTTCTTGTGGCCGGATGAATGTTTCCGTGCCTGTATTTTGCCGGAACCGCATTGTAAATGATGTCAGCCAGCTGCTTTGTAGATTCAATCTTCTGAGTTTCTCGCACCCTGCAGATTTCTGACGCAATGCGGCGCGAATATTTTTCATCGGAATAGAGGTAGATCATGTTTGCCATCTTCTCTTCTTCCATCTTGTTCACGATGTCAGCGGCACTTTCCCTAGTTTCGCTGTTGAGCCTCATGTCCAGCACTTCATCATGACGGAAAGAAAACCCCCTTCCGCTTCTTTCGTAATGGAACACACTGATGCCAAGATCAAAGAGAATGAGATTTGGTCTTTCTTCCCCCTCAGGAAAATTTCTGTAAAAATCGTTGAACCAACCATTATAGAAAGACATTCGTTCACCAAAAGGAGAAAGCCTTTCCTTAGCCCTTGCCTGAATAATGCTGTCTGCATCAAGCCCCTTGACTTTTAAAGTTGGATATTTTGAAAGGAAGTTGAAGGAATGTCCACCTTCGCCCAATGTTGAATCAATAAGATAGGCAGAAGATTCAAAAGGTTCTCCAACAGGAGAAAGATATGAGAGGCATTCATTTAAAAGTACAGGAGTATGTACGATTTCCAATTTCCATTCCCTTTTTACAGCCCTCAAATACGAAGGCTTCTTTATTTTTCAATCGTTGAAATCAACAATTAAAGAAGAATATCACCCATAGATTCAGACGCAGCCTGAATGAAGGATTCTTCAGTATCATCAAGGTACTTTCCATAGCGTTCAGAGTCCCACAATTCCATGTATCTGTTGATTCCAAGGATTGTGCATTCACCCTTAAGACCGGCAAAGTCCCTTAAGCTCTGGGGAATAGAAAGACGGCCGGATTTATCAAAAGTAATTTCCTGAGCCGGAGAAATGAAGCGACGGAGAACCATGCGTTTTTTCTCATCAAAAAGAGAAGCGGACCCCATGATTTTTTCATTCAATGAGGTCCACTCGTCCACAGTAAAAAGCATGAGGCAGTTGTCGAGCCCGCGGGTTACAACAAGGCTATCCTGCTGCAATACAGTACGCAGCTTAGCCGGAAACTGGATGCGACCTTTGTCGTCCAGCGTATTGTTGTACTCTCCACAGAGCAAATTCATACCGCACTCACCACTTTTTCCCACTATTTCCCACTTATCACCTATTTTATCGAAAAATTTGTTAATGTCAATGAAAAAATGCACCGAAAATAAAAAAATTTGGGAAATTGGCAGATATATAATGACAGAGGGGACAGACCCCTAAAAAACAATACAATGGGGACAGACCCCGTGACAAAGTGACAGAGGGGACAGACCCCTTAAAAACAGAGAAAAAACATGATAAACACATACAACGAAACCCATTTGCACAGAACCCTGAAAGAAATATATGCAGGAAGGCATGATGGAGCACAAAAAGAAGTACAATGCGGCCCTTTCATAGCGGACATTCTGCTTTCTGACGGCGGAATAATAGAAATCCAGACGGGAACACTGGCATCCCTGGCCCCAAAAATCGCTTATTTTCTTGGGGAAAAACGCAAAATACGGGTCGTTCACCCACTTGCGGTGGAAAAATATGTGGAAACAACAGACGAAAGCGGAAGAATAATAAGGAGAAAGAAAAGTCCCAAAAAATTGAACCTGACATCAGTTTTCAGGGAACTTACAAAGCTCTACCCCTACCTCCTGGACAGGAATTTCACTCTGGAAATAGTAGAGTCAAAGATCACCGACCAGCGGACTGATTTTGGAAGTATAGAAAAAGCCGACAACTCAAGAAGAAGGCATAGAAGAACCTGGAACAAAACAGGCAAAAGGCTTGATGAACTTGGAAAGGCAACGGTACTGCACGGAAAAGCAGCCTGGAAAAAACTAATTCCGGCAGCATTGCTAAAAAAAGACAGGGAGTTTACAGCCCCGGAATTTCACAGGGAACTGATTGTACTGTACCCAAAGGCAAAACGGCAGGAAACGGCAGTAATGCTATGGGTCTATGTAAAGATGGGATTTTTTGAACGCACAGGAAAAAAGAAAGGAAACGCCTTTATTTACAAACCGCTGTGACAGTGAGTTATGGCACCGGCAAGGGCATCGGCTGCATGGTCAGGCTTCGGAACTTCCTTTAGATTTAGAAGAATCTTAACACAGTGCTCGACGGTTTCCTTGTCAGCGGTTTTTGTTCCAGTAACGGCAAACTTTATCTGGTTTGGAGTATATTGGAAAACAGGAATGGCATGCTGGGCAAGACAAAGGGTAATGACTCCCTTTGCTTCAGAAACGGCCATTGCACTGGTTGTATTGCGGGCAAAATAGAGGGTCTCCATTTCGGCACAGTCAGGTCGAAACTCATCAATTACGGCCATAAGTCGGTTGTAGATGGCAAGAAGACGAACTTCATGGCTGTCTGTACTGGCTGTCTCAATGACACCGTAACTCACAAGAGAAAGCCTGTTATTTTCAAAATCAACAACCCCAAAACCAACATGGGCAAGTCCTGGGTCTATGCCTAACACCCTCATTTACAAAGCAAACCTAAAAAAGAAAAGCCACGGATTCCATAGGAAGGCGTGGCTTTCTAATCATGAAATTATGATTTCACAATCAATTATTCTTCGTCGAAGTCATCTGGATATTCAACTGTTGACCATACAGCCTGAACATCATCATCTTCTTCAAGCTTGTCGAGGAGCTTCTTAACCTTAGCTGCTGTATCGAGGTCAACAGCTGTTGTCATCTGTGGAACCATTGAAACTGCAGCAGAGAGTGATGCCCACTTTTCAGATTCTGGAGTTTCTTCTTCCTTTGGAGAAAGACCTGCATCGTGCTTAGCCTGGATAGCTTCAACAACACCAGTAAATGAGTTAGGATCAGTTGTAACTGTGATTACGCCGTCTTCTGCTACTACATCTTCTGCACCAGCATCAAGAACAACTTCCATTACTTCGTCTTCTGTAAGCTTTTCGCCGTCAAGAACGATAACACCCTTGCGGTCGAACATGCGGCTTACAGAACCTGACGTACCGAGGTTTCCACCGTTCTTAGAGAAGATATTGCGAACGTTTGCTGCAGCACGGTTGTTGTTGTCTGTAAGAACCTCAACCAAAACAGCTACACCACCCTGAGCATATCCCTCATATACCAATTCCTGGTAAACTGCAGCACCTGCACCTGCACCAGTTCCCTTATCAATAGCACGCTTAATGTTGTCCTTAGGCATTGAGGCTGCACGAGCCTTAACAATAGCTGCACGGAGACGTGGGTTTGAATCTGGATCACCACCGCCCATGCTTGCTGCGATAGAAATTTCCTTGATCAATTTTGTAAAAAGTGCACCACGCTTTGCATCAGCAGCACCCTTGGCGTGTTTAATTGTCGACCATTTATTGTGTCCTGACATGTATAACTCCTATAAAATATATGCAAATTATAGAATAAATTACCATAATTTGCATAGTATGGTCAAGGACGAAAGCCTTAATCGCCCTGAATAAGGATCCAGTCCAAAGTTTCATCCATATTATTTCTTTAGTTTATTGAGGGACTTAAGGACATCCTTCGCACTGCCGGAAACCTTGTCGCCGACAGCATTAGTTACTGCATTGGCTGCACGGTTCTTGATTTCCTTTTCAACCTGTGCCTTCTTGCTGTCCAAAATATTCTGGACGGAAGCAAGGTTTACGTTCTGGGCATTAATGCCTCCTTCAATGCCTGCAAATTTCTTTACGCTGGCAAAGGCTTCGTTTGACGAACCGTTGATCTTTTCATTTAGCTTTGCAACTGCCTTAGCCTTGGCTTCACTTCCAATTTCTGAAACCACAGAAGAAAGGGCCTTTGCAAACTGGTCACCAAAGTTTCCGCTCAAAGCAAGGTCGATTCCATTCTTGGCTGAATATCCTGCACGATAGCCGGCCTTAAGTCTTGAAACGGAAGCAAGTGCCATGTTGTAGTATTTTGATGCAGTTTCATTTCCTATACCGTCAGAAACAAGTTTTACCGGATTAAGATCAATTTCACCGTTTGCAGCAAAACCTTCAAAATCAAAGGTACACTTCACTGTAATTGCTGCAGTACCATCAATTGAAGGAATACCGCTTGCAGAAGCAATGGAAGCACCGTCAATCTTTGCTCCAAATCCCTTACCGGTATAGTTTGCAGTAATAAGATTTGCTTTTGAAGAAGTTCTAGTATCAACTACAAAATTTGCATTGTGGAGGGTATTTCCCCTTGAGAATTTTCCTTCTCCCTTCATAGGTTTTCCAAGAAGTTCCATATCGTTGGATACATCAGTCACCTTTGCTTCAAAATCAGGACCGCTTGCAAAAATGCGCTCAATGAGGAAAGAAGGCTTCGTAGTTCCGTACCAGAAAGTTGTACCGCGGAGACGTTTTCTGCCTTCCTTCTTTGCCTTCTTTTCTTTCTTTGCCTTTGGCTTTTCCTTCTTTGCATCTGAAGAAGATGATTTCATGGATTCAACATAGGCAAGACCTTTTTTTGCATACGGATAATATTTGCCCAGCTTGTCCATGGCAACTGCTTCCAACGCATTGTTCATGATGCTCTTTGCATTTTTAACAGTATTTACGGCAGTTCCTACAGTATCTTCAACGAACTTCTTGTCTTCGGCTACGGCATTCTTTACAGATGTACCTAACCCTGCAACAGTCTTGGAATCAGCCTTCACTTCATCAGAAAGGGATGAAACGGATTTCTTTACTTCCCTGCTCTTTGAAATTGCACTGTTGAGTTTTTCCAGTGTTGCCTTAAGTTCTGTCACGTCCTTGATTGAAGAAGGATTAATGTTCTGAAGTGCCTTTACGGAATTTGAAAAATCTTCAATCTGTTTCTTTACTTCTTCAGGCTTGTCCTTCCACTTTGCAACCATGACCTCCGCCTGTTCCTTTGCTTCTTTTGCAGCAACAGGGGTCTTGAGCTTTGATTCAAGATTGGCAGCCATTTCTTCAGGTGTTGCACCGCCAAGCATCGCCTGAGCCTGTGCCTTTATTCCAGAAATTGCATTCTCCTTCTTTTCCTTAACAAAAGTCATGAATTCACTATTGGCGTTTTCACTTTCTTCAATTTTGTCTGCCACAACAGCCGTAATAAGCTTGCAGCTTGTCTTTCTGTCCGTATTAAACTGCATGCCAGAAACTTCAATGTTCTTGCAGTCAAATCTTCCGCGAAGTGCCTGTGAAAGGCTGAAAGCAACTTCGATTTTTTCAGCTTCAAAAAGATTCTTGAATTCTTCATTCTTGTTTCCGATGGCAATGCCATTGACCGTAAGGGAAGTTCCAAAGATTTCAAGGTTTACTGAACGGATTTCAGTCTTTGCACCTGCAGCCTTCTGGCATCCCCAGACAAGTGCTTTTTTTGTCACTGGATTTTTGAAAATTGAAACAATAAGTCCAATTCCCACAAACACTGCAACTACGGCAACAAAAGGAACAAAGCTGAAAATCGACTTCTGCTTCTTTATTTCTTTCGCCAGTTTCGTGTAGTGCTTGAGTTCAGCCTTTGTAAAGGTCTTTTCACGGGACATGGCCATAAGTTCCGGTTTCTTTGCATTGGCACCTTTTTCAAAGAGAGACTTTACATCCTTTTTGTCAGCAGGAACATAAAGGCGATTAAGGATTTTTGATTCAAGCTTCTTTTCAGAATACGACTTCTTGAACATTCCAGGCATTTTCTTTGCAGGGAATTTCTTGGCTTCCTTCTTAGGCTTTTTTGCCTTCTTTTCTTTTGTTTTTACAATATCTTTTGCCATATTATTCTCCGATCATTCCCGCGATTTTTTCAACAAGAGGAATATTCTTGATGACAGCCGTAATCTTAAGTCTCCTGATTTTTTCTGCAAGATACTTTCGCCATGCCCAAACAAAAAGTCTTCCGAGAGCATAAAAAGGAATGTAGGCAATGAGCCCGCATGCAAGGGATCCCATGACAACGGTATTGTTCAGTTTTGTAAAGGCAACGAAAGGAACATTCAGAAAATGTACATAGGTAGTCCTCATGTTTTCCAATGTAAGTATTGAATATCCAACGGAATCAAACACAGGATCAAGAAAAACAGTAAGGGCAGCTCCAAGAAGAATGCACAACACATAGGCTCCCCGCTGAATGTTCAAAAAAAGGAAAAAGACAAAGAGAATATACCAGAGAAGATTATCCTTTGGTATAAATCCTAAAAGAATGCCGCATGAAACAGCATGGGCAATGGCTCCAGGGCGAGTATTTGAACTCAAGGCCCCAATCAATTTTGTCAATGGCTTTATCATGCCCATATTATAGCACAGTAGGATTAAATTTTCTGTTATGCTTTTGCATTTTTTTAAAACTCATTGGATAATTGAAACATCTTTTTGGAGGCAATTATCATGAACATAGGAATCATTGGAGCAGGAAGCATCGCAAAAACAATGGCAAAAACTGTTTTCGCTATACCCGACAAGGCAAAAATTTATGCCATTGCATCCCGTTCCCTTGAAAAGGCCCAGGAATTCGCAAGGGAATTCAACATTCCAAAAGCATTCGGGAGCTATGAAGAAATGCTTCAGAACCCTGCCATCGACCTTGTTTACATTGCAACACCCCATTCCCAGCATTACCAGAACATGAAGCTTTGTCTTGCAAACAACAAGGCAGTGTTATGCGAAAAGGCCTTTACAAAAAACACAATGGAAGCCGAGGAAATCCTTAGGGAAGCAGAATCAAAAAACATCCTTGTAACGGAAGCAATCTGGACACGCTACATGCCTTCAAGAAAAATCATTTCAGAAACAATATCAAGCGGAATAATCGGAGATGTAGACCATTTGAGCGCCAACCTCCATTACAGCATCGCAAACAAAGAGAGAATGGTCAGACCAGAACTTGCAGGAGGTGCCCTTCTTGATCTTGGAGTCTACTGCCTTAACTTTGCAACCATGTTTTTTGGAAATGAGATTGAAAAGATTGATTCTTCAGCAGCCCTTACAGATACAGGAGTAGACAGGTTCAACAGCATGACAGTCTTCTTCAAGGACGGAAAAATCGCATCCCTTACATCGGGATTCACAAACCGGTCAGACAGAAAAGGTATCTTCCACGGAAGCAAGGGGTATGCAATAGTAGAAAACATCAACAATCCGTCTTCAATCACCTGCTATGATACAAATGATATGGAACTCAAGCACATTGATTTCCCCGAAATTGCAACGGGTTATGAATACGAAGTCCTTGAATGCAGGGAAATTCTTGAACAGAAGAAAATTCAATGCCCATCCATGCCTCATGAGGAAACCGTATTCATCATGAAGATTATGGATGGTCTTAGAAAAAAGTGGGGGGTAAAATATTCTGGAGAAAACCTATAGAAGTTAAAGAGATACTGGCTGCATTCTTTTAGCACTTGAAGTGATCTGGCAGCGGTATTTCAAATGTTTCAGACTTGCCGTTTACAGGAACCGTAAGTTTCGTTGCGGCAAGCTGTAGTTTTTTTATGCCGATCTTGCGGGCAAGTTTGTTCAGCTTAAAGTTGCCGTGCTTGTCGTCTCCCGCAAGAGGAGCACCAGCCTTCGCCATCTGAATGCGAATCTGGTGCATTCTTCCAGTACCTAAAGTTATGATCACCTTGCTAAGTTCAATTTCCCTTTCAGATGTTTCTCCCGTTTCGGCATTTAAGGAAACAACTTTTTCCTTCCATGATTTTTCAACCTTGAAGAAAAGCTCTGCATTCTGAGTGCGTCCATGGGCTTCTACTGTTCCTGCTAATTTTCCTTCCATGGCAGTTTTTCCCTTTACCTGAGGAAGACCAAAACATACGGCCGTATAAACTTTTTGAACCTGATCTGTCTGAATCAACTTTGTCCATTTTGCCGCCGCCGCAGGATTTTTTGCAACGATAAGGATACCGGCAGTTTCCTTGTCCAGTCTGTGAACAAGATAAACCTTGTACCCAAGCTGCTTGGGAAGTTCTTCGTCCAGGGGGTGTGCAATTCCTGCCCCACCCTGTACCGAAACTCCGCTTTCTTTGTTTACCAGGAGGATGTCGTCATTTTCAAAGATTATAGAAACATCTTTCATATGCCGAACATCATAGAAGAGGATTTGTAAAATGACAAGATTATCAAAAAAAGTCACAGCATTAATGGCCGCATTCTATTCAATATCAATGGCTTTTGCCACTAGAACCAATTTCAAGGGTTTCAGCGACAAAGTCTGCATAGATCTTCCAGAAGGATTCAAACTGGAAAATTCAAGCAGCGACACATCGTTTCAGCTTCAAAGCACCATAGCACCCGTCCATGCGGTGATTCAAATCTATAGGGAAGGGAAATACAAGGGAACTGAAGACGCCCTTAAAACAACAGTTTCAAAACTAGGGCTTCAGGGGAATTTTGACACCTTTGACTGGAGAAACAACAAGACCTGCATTTCCCTGTTCAACGGAAACCTTATGGGAGTACAGTCTTCAGGATATGGAGCAGCAGCAGTAATTCCAGAAAACAAAAGCATAATCCTTGTCCTTTCATGGGCCGAAGAAAAAAATGCCGAGGCCGCAGGTCCCTACATGTGCAGCCTCATTGATTCAATTTATGTAGACATTGAAAGTTATTTTTCAGCGGGCCTTCTTACATCCTATACTTTCCCCAAAAAAGGTGCAAAAGACATAAAACTTAAAATTGACGGAAAAGACATATCCACAAAAATCGATGAATCCGACAGGGAAGCCTCCGAATACCTTATTGACCGCGAATACCAGGTACTCCTCATGTACCAGAATAGCAATCTCTGGAAGGAAGCCTGGCAAAGATACTACAGGCTCATATTCCGCGATTCAAGCGAAAGGCTTCTTCAGGCAGGCTTTGACATTACAAATGCCCTTGCTCCAGACTGCAAGGATACGACAGAACTTGCACAGAAACTTTTGACCTGGACTCAGGGATTCAAATACGAAAGGGAAAAAACTTCAAGCGATTTTGCTTCCCTCCCTTCAATCCTTCTTGGATCCGGTTCTGACTGTGACAGCCGTTCAATGCTTATTGCAGTTCTTCTTCAGGGAATGAAGGCCGACAGCATAATCTTTGTAAGCGCGGAACACAGCCATGCCATTGCGGGGCTCGTTTCAGATCACCCCGGTTTTGGATTTAATGTTAACGGGAAACTATATCTGACTGGTGAAACAACAGCAAAGGATGTAACCTGGGGAAAAATCGACAGCAAGCAATCAGATTCTTCAAAATGGATTCCTGTTACCCTGCCATAAAAAAAGGGGCTGTCCAATAAGTATGAGTCATTGCCGTGCTCAACACGGCAATCTCTTGTATTGCAATTAAATGACACTTTTTGAACTTATTGGTCATCCCCGTCATAATTATACGGACAAATGTCGAGTTTTGAATTTTTATTTTTAGGGTGGCTTTTCGCTTCGCAAAAATCAGGCTTTTCAGGGTTGCGCTATCGCTTCATTCCTTCGCTACGCTTCGGAACTGGCTTCGCCAGCCCTTACAATCCTTGCCACGGTTTAAAAATCAAATACTCGAAATTAAATCTATTTATTTTTTTGTAGTTTTCTAATTAGATGCAAATAAACTTTAATTTAATTTAGCATACTAATGAGCTTTAATCAAATAAATCACTTTTTTTTGTTTAGTGATTTATGAAAAAAAATTAATATTTTTCTAAATAGGTATTGATTAAATATCCGACGTTGTGTATAGTATACGTATGGCAGATAAAAAATTCACTGTCCTTGATTTATTAGATTTAGAACTCTCAGGTCATGA
>JAHAZL010000013.1 GCA_018384055.1 Treponema sp. | reverse complement strand
GCACCGAGGTTACCGTGTCCGAGACCTACCTTGCGGTCATCAGCTACTGAACCAGGGAGACAGAATGCCTGAAGTCCCTTACCGATGTTTGCAGCAGCTGTAGAAGCTGTCTTGTCGCCAGTCTTTTCTGCTTCCTTGATAGCGATTGCTGAACCAAGAACGTATGCCCACTTAGCATCTTCGAAACAAATCTGCTGTGTTTCCTGACATACCATGTATGGGTCAAAACCCTTGTCCTGGCAAAGCTTGCGAGCTGCCTGAAGACCTTCTTCTCCTTCTGCAAATCCGTATTCTTTAAGTGCCTTGTTAACCTGTGGGATACGACCAGCGTAATCTTCAAATAATGTAGCCATTTCTATATTCCTCCAAGTCCTAGTTCTTGCGTGGGTCGATAAGTTTTACCATACCCTGTTCTGCTGTAACGCGACCATAGTGTGTGCGTGCACCTTCGATTGCTTCGTTGGCAGGTTTTCCAGCCTTGAGGGCATCCATGAGCTTACCGAAGTTAATGCAGTTGTAACCGATGATCTGGTCATCCTTGTCAACTGCCATTGTTTCAACGTAACCTTCTGTCATTTCGAGGTAACGAGGACCTTTCTTGCGTGTTGCAAACATTGTTCCTACCTGTGAGCGGAGGTTCTTACCGAGGTCTTCGAGAGAAGCACCAACTTTGAGACCGCCTTCAGAGTATGCCGACTGTGTGCGTCCGTATACAATCTGCATGAAGAGTTCGCGCATGGCTGTGTTGATAGCATCGCAAACAAGGTCAGTGTTGAGGGCTTCAAGAAGTGTCTTTCCGATAAGGATTTCAGAAGCCATAGCTGCTGAGTGTGTCATACCAGAACAACCGATTGTTTCTACGAGTGCTTCTTCAATGATACCGTCCTTAACGTTCAAAGAGAGCTTACATGCACCCTGCTGTGGAGCACACCAACCGATACCGTGTGTGAAACCAGAAACATCTTCAATTTTCTTAACCTGAACCCATTTTCCTTCTTCAGGAATTGGAGCAGGACCATGATATGCGCCCTTAGCCAAAGGACACATATGTTCTACTTCTGCTGTGTAGACCATAGTTTACCTCGAAAAAATCTAATTTTGCTGAAAAATTCAACATTCATTTCTATTATAACATTTTAGGGCCTTGAATTCAATTCATACCCTGAATGCTTCAGCCCTTCTTTACGGCAATCAGCGTAAGGTCATCGTACTGAGGATCTTCCTTTACACCGCACCAGTAGATGTGTGAAGGATCGTTTTCGATGTCTTCACGGTCGCTGCAGAAGGCAGGATACTGTACAAAGTGCTGGCGGAGGAAGTTGTCGATGTTCCTGTCAACCTTAACTCTGTCGCTGTGGATTACATTGCCAGGTTTGTAGAGTCGGAATACTTTTTCCACGGAAACAAGGGCAAGAACCGCATCATCTGCCGTTCCGTCGCAGGTAGAAAAGTCAAAGTCAAAGTCTGACTGATGTGCAGGTGCATGGAACTTATGCAGCTTGAACTTTTTTCTTGCGTAAACTGATTCGATGATGTCAGTTACGCGTTCAGGAGACATTTCCTCGTTGTCTTCTCCGCACTTGTGGTTTTCGTGTTCCTGATCCTTTTCAAGTCCTGGTTCTGCACAAACTGTCGGTGCAAAATTTTCATCGCGGAAAATTCTCTTTGCTTCTTCGATACCGTCAGTAAAAAGGAAGAGAACATCGTCTTTCTTAAGCGTGAGCTTCGAAACTTTGTAGCCGCCCTTCATGTCAACAAGGTCAGTGCTGAAGATACCGGCCGCTGGAGTTTCCTGAAGCTTGATTACATTCTTCTTCCGCTGTGATCCGCTGTAGATGTGAACGAGGTTGTCACCTGCATTGCAGAACCAGCAGTCACCTGTTTCAGTGTTCATGATGCAGAGGGTAAAGGCTGCAAAGCGTCCCTTGAATCCGCGGCTTTCAAGAAGGTCGTTGATCTGTCCGACAACAGGTGCAATGTTGATTCCCTGGTTCGGATTCTTCATGCTCCAGGTCTTGAAACTGTTGAGGAACAGAGTTGCAACTTCAACCATGATGAGGGCGGCTGGAACTCCGTGTCCTGAAACGTCACACTTGATGATGGCGTAGTGTCTGTCGTCCAGCTGCTTGTAATCAAAGTAGTCTCCAGAAAGTTCGTCGGCACCGGCATAGTAGCTGAAGAAGTCTGCACCTTTAGCCTTAAGGTTTCCTGTTGTCATTGTAATTCCGTCTTTGATTTCAAGAGGAATGAACTTTGTCTGTATGTCTTTACCGAGTGTGAGGTTCTTGCTCTGAACTGCGGCTTCTACAAGTCCACGAGTCATTTCGTTTACAGTATCACCAAGCATACCGATTTCGTCATGAGAGTTGATGGCAATTGCATGTCCCGAAAGTTTTTCCTTGTCTTCGGTATCGCGGATCAGAGCAACGTGTGAAACAAGTTTCTGAATAGGACGAACAATCATTGTTGCCATAAAGTATGTGCTTAAAAATGCAAGAATCAGGGCAATCAAAAGAACGATGATGCATGTGTTTGTAATAAGGTTGCGCTGGTTTTCAATCTGCCTGAGAAGTGATTCCGTACTGATTTTTATGAGGACAGTTCCGTGAACATAATTCGAGTCGTTTCCTGTCTTGTAGAGAAGTGGCTTGTAGAAAACATATTCCGTGTTTTCTGTATCAATGTTTTCATCATTGAAAGCAGGAATGCTTCCTTCAGCTTCCCTTGAAATTTCATTGAGAATGTTATCAAGCTTTACGTTGAGCTGGTTTCTGATTGCCTGAATTTCCTGACGGCGAGCAACGCTTCTTGCATCAGATTTTGAAATCAATGAAAGACCTTCCTTTGTAAGTTCCGTAATGTTCATTGAAATTTCATCGGCCTGCTCCTGTGCTGTTGAGTTCAATCCTTCGCATACCTGGAAGATTTCGGAGAGGTTTTCGTCTGCAAGAACAGTTACGCCTGGAAGAAATGCGTTTTCTTCAATTCCACTAAGAATTTCTTTGCTTGTTGTTGCCCAGACATTGTTGAGTCCGATGCGTGCATGGTCTGCTGAATAACCTGTGATTGTTGCTTCTCGGCTTTCTGAAAGGGCAGAAGACTGGTTGACGATATCCGTCAAAGAAAGGTTGTCTTCCATTGTTGTCTGTGGCAAATAAACCTTTGCTCCGCTTGCAAGGGAATTGAGCATTACGCTTACTCGCTGATGAAGGCTTTGTGCCATGGTCTTTTTCTGACCGTCAATCATGTAGTAGCCAAAGCCAAGGAATATGAGAACATCCATAAATGCAATGAGGATCGTAGAGTGCAATACAAGCTTTGCTTTAAGGCTAAGGCCCTTCTGTTTGTAAGCCGCTGCTTTTCTTTTCTTTTCCTGTGGCATAATATCTCCTTCCAGAAGTGCTCTTACTTCTGCGTTAACAATCAAGGTTTCTTTTGCAGTTTTTACAAGGGATCTTGTACTTACTGTCATTCCTCCTGCGGTAAGGAGGATTATCAGCACAAGAACAATAACTGCAGCATTGTAGTGTTTCTTATATGTGTCCCTGAAAACCTTCCAGGCCGGTGTAAAGAAATTTCTGTTCTTGAGTTTTGTTGTTCCGCGTTCTTCCATGTCCAACAAGGGTTCTGTGCTAAAGTATAGTCCGCGGTCCGAATGCAAGAGGCCTATCCTGTAGTTGCCGCTATTAATCCTCTTCATGCTGATGTCGGTGATTCTGTTGTTTGATGTAATTTTGTAGTCACCGGATACAAGTCTCAAAGTATAGTCATAAGGTTCAAGTCCATCGCGGTCAATGTAAACGGAAGTAATCTGTCCGTCGTAAGTAAATCCGCCTCCGGTAATTGAAAGTTCAGTATCACCGAAATCATTTGTCTCGGATTTGACTGAACTTACATAGGTTACAGGAAGATACTTGTTTGCGATGAATTCATACTTTGACTGTTTTCCAATGTTTCCGACAGTATCTATTGCTGCAATTGAAAAAACGTAAAGTCCATTTCTGATGTTTGAATAGTCAACAAAAGGTTTGTTTGAAACAATGTGTTCCGGAAGAATTATTTCTGTTTCAATGTCCTCTTCGTTTGCAGTGTAAAGTTCTTCTGCAAGTTCCTTTATTTCAGAGTCGGAAATTCTGAGAGGTCTTCTTGGATTTGAAACAAGCTGTTTTGGAACCGGGGCCACATATTTCATTGTGTATGTGTAGCCTGCAATGTCATCGTCTTTCTTGTTGTTTTCCCAGGCAATGCGGAATGTGTTAGAATCTGCAATTCCCTTTATTGAGCAAGGAATGTCCTGTATTGTCGGTGCTGATGGAGGAGTGCAGTCAAGGTTGTATGAAATGACAGAACTGTCGGACCAGTTTCCAGCATAGTCTGTCTGCCTTACCTTAAGGTACCAGACCCCGTCCTTCTTTGCTTCCATGCTGATCTTTGTGTTCTCAGGATCGTTGGTAATTTTCTTAGAAGGTTCCTTGTCCTTGTTCTGAGTCCAAACCCATGAAAAGCCCTTTACGCCAGATGAATCTGCAGTTGCCTTAAGGTCTGCCTGAAGACTTTTCTGTCTTGAACGCTGTCCGTCCTTGAAGTTTGCTGCAAAAACTTTTGGAGCAGCAACACTGTGGTCTGTCTTGAGAATTGCAATTCCGTTTTTCTTTGTCTTTGGATCTGCTTCTTCCCAAACAAAGGCAAGTTCTTTTCCTCCGTTTGTAAACATGTAAGAAGGAAGTGCCGCAGATTTGCTTGAAATGACTTCTGTTTCTTCCCACCAGGCCCCTTTCTTCTGTGCAAGGTAAACATTTCTGTTTCCGTTTGTTGTTGTAAACCAGAAGAGATTTATTGTTCCGTTGAATTCAAAGAGGGTTGGTTTTGAAGCAAAACCGGTGTTGCTTATTTTTTCAATCTGGCCTTTGTAAGCCCCCTGTTCGGTAATCTTTGCAAAATAGATGTCGCTGTTTGTCGAATAGAAAGGCGATCTTTCCCAAGCAATGTAAACCTCATCGCCCTTTGCGCTAAGGATGTAAGGGTTCTGGTTTGTATAGTTATAGAAGTTTTCTCCTTCCGCAGTTTCCTTTCCTGAAAAGAGAATGGGTTTTGTCCAGGATTTTCCGCCGTCCTTTGAAAAGGAAGAATAAAGCTGAACCGAAATCAGGTTTGACTGAGTATACTGCGCCTGATATACAACCAGGTCTCCGCCCTTTACTGGAAGAAGGAATGGAGCTATAGGGTTGTATGTATTCTTAATCTGGGCAGGAACCGTGAACTCTACGAATGGATTCCAGGTTTCTCCATCCTTTGTTACCGAATAGAAAAGCGTGTAGGAATCATCCTGCGGTTTTGATACGAAGAGTGTAAATCCACCTGCATAATTCTTGAAGATTCTTGGACCGATGAATCCTTCGTTCTGAGAGAGGATGCTTTTCGTGAAATTCTTGAAACCGTCTTTTGATGTGTAGGAAACTATTTCTTCCCTGTCATTCAGAAGGACAAGAATGTCTGTGGAACCGTTGGTTGCAGTAGAATAAATCTGGGGAATGTCACCTGAGTATTCAAAAGGTCCTGCAAATCTGCTTGTAGTATTCCAAATGATACCGTCGTCACTGTTTTTAAATGAAAGGTAAATCTTGTTGTCTTCTGTCTCTTCCCAAAAATATACCGAAGTTTTCTTTCTTGAAGAGGAAGAAAGTCCTTCAGGATACCAGCAGTTTTCCTTGTTGTCTGGAGCTACAAAACTGTCCTCAAAAAAGTAAGGGGAGGCATAGCTCATGAAAAGTGAGGCTGCAGATAAACAGGTGCATAATAAAGTTTTCTTCAACATCATAGCTGTGCCTCAATTCTTTTCTTAAGTTTTATGATTTTTGCAGAGCGGGCATATACGCTGTTTTTCATCAGCTGTGCAAGCTTTGCATTTGCATCAAAAATATTGTTCTTCTGAAGATCGGCGAGGGCACTCTGATATATTGCTTCGTCCTTTGCACTTAAGACAACTGCTGCCTGCTGACCGGTTCTCAAGGCGATTTCGTCAAGAACTGTAATTGCAATGCTGTTGTCAGGGTTAAGGTCTATTGCGGTCTGTGCCTTTTCCTTTGCCTGCTGGAGAAGAAGTGTGTCTCGTCCTGCTTTACCAAGAAGTTCCTGGGCCTCTTTTGCAAGGGATGCTGCCTTCGCTATTCCAGTTTTGTCTGCCGGACGCTGTTTGAGTCCCATTGAATATTCTGCATTTTCAATGATGGCTGCTAATCCCGGATAGTTTGGATTCATTTCATGAAGGTCAAGGAGGGAACTGTAGGATTCCTGAGCAAGGGAATTCCTTGAAGCATAGTTTACCTGTTTCAATTCATCGACCTTTACCCTGAAGATTTCGTCAAAGTTTTTTTCATCAAGGATTTTTGTAATCTTCAATGAAAGAACACTGGCAATTTTATTTCGTGGGTAATAAATTTTTACCTGGTTGATTTTTTCTGTGGCGCGGTTGAAGTATGGTTCTGCTTCCTTGCGTTTCCCTTGCTTTAAAAGTTCCGATCCCTTTTCGTAATATTTTCCCGCAATGGAAAGGTTCTGCCTCATTTCCGGGGCCTTTGCATCATAAGGTTGAATTTCGCGGCCTTCCTTGATTGCGATGGCTGTGTTTACGAAATTCTTCAGACGCTCAAGTTCAGTATCCGGATCAAGGGTAACATCAAGAAGCTTTGCCCACATGTCGCGCTTGCTGTCTGCCTGCGATAAAAATCCGATGGCCTTTTCAAATTCACCCGCATAGTAGGAAGTTCTTGCTTCATTCTTGAACGCTCGGATTTCCCTGTTGAATACGGGCTGCTGTCTGGCGATGATGCTGTTGCGGAGTTCCGAAAGTTTTGAGAATACTTCGCCCTGAATGTCTCCGTCATTCATAAGGTCTTCAGTAAGCCTTATGTAGGCGCTGTTTGCCGACTGAAAGTTTGAGAAGGACTGCTGGAAATTATTTTCCTCGTTGAAAACTCTTGCCCTGTCACAGTAGATTTCAATTTCATTTTTTGCTAGGCGAGCCTTAAGAAGTTTTCCTTCTGCGTCTGCCTCAATGGTGTTGAAATCTTTTTCGAGGGCGGAAATCTTTGCAGTGTTTTCAGAAATTATTTCCTGCTGCCTGATGAAATTTGAACGGTAGATGTATCCGTTGTTGAGTTTTGTCTTGCATTCTTCAAGAGCTACCTTGTCTTTCCTGATGTTGTCTTTGAGAAGTTCGAGATCTTTTACGCAGCGGGAAGGGTAGTATACGCCATCTGTTCCCTGCATGTATCCCTTGAGTTTTTCGCAGGCTGCAGAATCTTCCTGAAAAAGAAGAACGCCTGTGTCGGCGTAGTAGTTTGCAATTGAAACCCACATGGCAACTGCACTCTGGGTACATTTTGCTTCTGTCTTGAAACTTGCCTGCCTGTATGGAACTGCAAGTTTTGACCAGGAAAGTTTTTCGTCCTGTATTGATGACAGGGTTGAAAGTGCATGTGATTTTGCTGAAGCCGCAGCAGTTTTTCCCCATGCAGTCAGGTTGCTTGCCGATAAAACAAGGTTGTTTGCGTATTCATCGTTTTCAGAACGGATGCTCAAGATTTTGTTTTCAGGAACCTTGTGTTCTTTTTTCAGTTCGTTCTGAAGTGATGCGAGTACAGAAAAGAATTTAAGTCCTTCTCTACAAAGGGTATTTACGGCCTTCATGCTTGCAGAAAAATCAGCATTCTCCCTTTGAGTTTTGGAGTGTCTTCCCTTGAGTTTTGAATTGAGTCCGTAGATTTTTGAAAGCTCTTCGGTGCTATGAATTATCTTTTCAAATTCAAGTTCTGCTTTTGAAAGGGTTTCTGAATTTGTAAAGATATTTTTTTCCTGGAGTGCAATGTCGATGATTCTGCAGGATTCATTGGTTTTTTCCCGGACTGAATCCATAAGTTGAGAAAGCTCTTTTGTGAATTCTACTTCGATGGTTCCTGCAAGTCCGCTGTCAGGTTCCTCACTTATTCCGAGAATGAACCTTGAAAGGTAGTATGGGTATCCTGAACTTCCCGCCGACTGAATTTGCTGACCAAGATCCCTAAGTTTGTTGCTGATGGATGCAAGCCTTGAAAAATAATCTTCTGCAGAAGAAATGTTTTCACCGTTGGAAAAGTCCATTTTTTTTGCTGCCTTTTCCATGCGGAGTTTTTTATATTCGCGAATCTGTTTCTGAATGTCTGCAGAAATGAGTTCGAGGCGAACGGTAATTTTTTCTGAGGCTTCTTCTTTTCTGTAGCCATAAATCCTTTCGTCAAAACATGCAACGGCCTCTTCAAAATTTTCTAAAGAGCAATAGTTGAGTGCGTCTTTCAGCAATGCCGAAAAATCTTCCGGATATAATTCAAAGGAATTCTTTTCTACGGGTGCCTTTTCCTTTGTCTTGCCCTTAGCTTTTGCGGCAAATACATTCTGTTCTGAAAAAAGCAGTGAAGAGATGATTATTAATGATAGAATTGAGTGTCTTTTCACGACCTCATTTTAGCAAATGATGGAAGAATATTAAATAGATTGAAAGGTTTTCAGATTTTATAGATAAAACAAAGGCCGTCTGAAATGCTTCAGGCGGCCTTTGTTTTATCAGTCTCTGTTTACTTTTTCTTGCAGTAAATGCGGTAGTTGAGCCATGGGAACAGAGGGCTTTTCTTTTCGCAGTTTGTGAGCCATTCAGTGCTTACTGTATTGCTTGCAAGGGCATCAAAAACTTTTGTAAAGGAAAGAATTTCATCCTTGAACTGTTCGTTTACATAGTCGGAAAGGATGCTGTCGTGAAGCATCATAGGCCATTCGCCGCTCTGGGCAAGAAGAACCTGTTTTGCCGCCATGTTGAGCAGGCGTTCCTTAAGGCTGTCTTCAGCAGGAAATCTTTCCGTAAGGTCAATCATTCTTTCCGTGGCCTTTCTTACATAGCGGATCATCCAGCTGTTGGAATTGTCCACAAGGTCTTCTCCGTAACCGAGTCCGTTTGAAGAACATGGGTATGGATTGATTTTTGGAAGACTGAACTGATTTGCAATGAGGTCCTTGCAGAGTGCAAAGTCAAAGCCCTGCTTGCTTGCAGTGCAGCGGATTACGTTTTCAAGCCATTCGATGCCTTCATGCCATTTCTGACCAAGTACTTCTGCAGGAATTGCGCATACGAGGATTGGTTCTTCACCCTTCATGTGTTCTGCCGCCGCATCAAGTTTTTCAAGCTTTGATTCGTAGAAGGAAATAGCATCTTCGATTGCCTGCCTTGAAGCATCTTCGCTGCTGTATGGAACCAAATTGTCTTCTTCGCTTTCGTTTGACCAGTACTTGAATCCAGTTTCAATTCTTGCATCGTTCTTGTTGAAGAATGCAGAAATCTGATCCTGCTTGAGTTCGTATCCGATATCAAACTGCTGTGAACGGTAAACTTCATTCTGAGCAAATCCGTCTTCGCCAATGAGTTCCTTTGGAGAATCCGGGTCAAGACCGAATACAACAAGGGAAGTTCTTGTTCTAAGAGGTGCATAGATTCCCGTTTCAGGACAGTCTTTTGAAAAGAGAATTGAACGGGCATCAAGAACAGTGTAGTTTGCGCCGTAAGAACGCAATGTCCATTCAAAGCTGCGTGACCATCCCTGGTATGGAAGCCAGAAACCTTCACCTGTTTCACCAAAGAACTGCCTGTGGGAATAGATTCCTGTTTCAACCTGGGCGTTTACTGCTTCAGGGAAATCTTCATAGTGTGGAAGATATGCATAAGTTGCTGCCGTAGGAATGAGTTCAAGGTATCCCTTGTCGGCATATTTCTTGAAGGCAGCAGGAATGTTCTGCCCGTAAACTTCAGTGTAGTCTGCCTTTGTCTTTTCGATTTTTGCAAGGCATTCTGCAGCAAGTTTTTCGCATTCCGTTCCCTTGCAGCGCTTCAGTTCCGATTTTCCAAGGGCAATAAGGTTGTCCAGGTGATCCAGGTACTGCTTCTGAATCTGTGCATCGTCAAGAATGAAACAGAGGGCAGGTGAAAGCACAAGGCCAAACTTGAAGGAAATGTTCTCTTCTTCAAGCCTTCCGAACATGTTCAGGAGCGGAATGTATGTTTCTGTAATTGCGGTAAAAAGCAGGTTGTTTTCTACTGTAAAATTGCTGTCTTTTTCTGTGTTCCTGATAAACCCCTGGTGTGCATCAATAATCAGGGCAAGTTTTTTATTGCTCATATTCTCCCTCACTCTGAAAATGACTGTCTGTGGTTAAGGTAGTGGTCGTGAAGAATCTGCTTCATTCCTGAAAGCTGAACCAGTGGAGGATAGTTTGTCTTCTTTCCAGGCTGAAGGTTCTGGATGTCTTCCCTTTCTGAAGGAAGTTCAATCATTCTTGACGAACAGAGTACTTCTGGAAGCTTTCCCTTGAAAGAAAGGGCAAGGTCTATTTTGAGCCATCGCTTTCCCGAAGGAAGAAGGATTGACTGTTCCTTTGTGTCAAAGTCTGTCTTTATGTCGATTGATTCCGCTGGTTCCTCGTTGTTTGGTGCATCAAAAAATGAAATGTGGAGGAATATTGATTCAAAATCCCTTCTGAGTTTTACGGAAGCAATGTCGGATTCCTTGATGTCCCAGAATGCAAAGAGCCAGGCTGGATTCCTGATGATTGCATCGATGTATGTGTTGTTGTAGCTTTCAGGAAGCTGGTCAGGAACAGGAGTGTCGTCTTCTGTTATCTGAACCGATGATTGTTTTTCTGGAACCTTGAATTCTTCTGCTGCTTCAAGAATCTCACCAATGATGAGGGTTCTGTTAAGGTTGTCTGGAATTTCAATTCCGAACTTATCTCCCAGAACTATAAGATCTGAAGTTGTCATTGATTCAAGCTGCTGTCTGGACAAGGCATCTTTTTTCATATTGTGGTAATAATCTAAAAAATCCTTGAATGTGTCTAGTACCTTTTGCGCTTAAAAAAAGGCAAGCATGTGAAAAAAGTACAATAAGTGTAAAAAACAATTATAAAAAAATGAAGTTAACGATTCATTAAAATCAATGTTCTTTCAATTTTTATTCAATTTCGCTATACTTCTGTCGTTTTAATCATTTTCATACATATAGGAAAAGAATATGACAGATCAGAAAGAAATTTTCAAATCCATCGTTGTAAAGGCAATCGAACAGCATAAATCGGAAAAGGCTCCGGAAGCAGAAATAAATGTTGATTCAGTTCGCGTTGAAATTCCGCCTAAGCCGGAAATGGGAGACCTTGGCATTCCGATGTTTGCTTTTGCAAAGGAATTCCATTCTTCTCCTATGGCAATAGCAAATGATGTTGCGGTCCTCATGAAAGGCTATGCTGAATCCGACAGCGCCGTTGCTTCCCTTGGCGAATTCCTTGCCGCAGGACCTTATGTAAACCTAAAGCTCAACAAGGCAAATGCATCTTTGGACATCCTTCGTGCTGTAATCAACCAAAAGGAAAACTACGGATCCCTCAATGCTGAAGGCAAAAAGCATCTTGAAGGCCGCCGCGTAATGATAGAATTTTCATCACCAAATACAAACAAGCCGCTTCACCTTGGACACCTTAGAAACGATGCCCTCGGAGAATCAGTAAGCCGCATCCTCAAGAAGGCTGGTGCTGAAGTATTCAAGGTTGACCTCATCAACAACCGCGGCGTTCACATCTGCAAGTCAATGCTTGCATACAAGCTTTTCCACGAAGCAAAAGGTGAAACTCCTGAATCCCTTGGCATGAAGGGAGACCACTTTGTAGGCCAGTGCTACGTTGAATTCGACAGGCATTCAAAGGAACATCCTGAAGCCCTTCAGGAAGCAGAAGACATGCTCATCAAGTGGGAGGCAGGGGATCCTGAAGTCCGCGCCCTCTGGCAGAAGATGAACGACTGGACCTTAGGCGGCGTAAAGGAAACTTACAGGCGCACAGGAATCGAATTCGACAAGTTCTACCTTGAATCGGAAACATACCTCAAGGGTAAGGATGAAATCCTCAAGGGTCTCGAAAAAGGCGTATTCTTCAAGGCTGAAGACGGTTCTATTCGCATAGACGTTACAGATGTCGTCGGAAAGGGAAAGGACGAAGACAACCACGAAAAGGTTCTACTCCGCAAGGACGGAACTTCAGTCTATATCACCCAGGATATCGGAACTGCCATCAGCCGCCACGACGACTGGGCATTCAACGAAATGATCTATGTTGTTGCATCTGAACAGAACTATCACTTCAAGATTCTTTTCCACATCCTCAAGAAGCTTGGTTTCGACTGGACAGACAAGCTCTATCACTTGAGCTACGGTCTCGTAAACCTTCCAAGCGGAAGAATGAAGAGCCGCGAAGGAACTGTCGTTGATGCAGACGACCTCATCGACAACCTCCATGCAGATGCCCTCAAGGCAATTGCAGATCGCGAGCGCGATGTTGAACTTGATGCAGACGATGTTGCAGAAAAGGTTGCATTGTCAGCCCTCCATTACTACCTGCTCAATGTTGCACCGGTAAAGGACATGCTCTTCAATCCGGAAGAATCATTGAGCTTCAACGGAAATACAGGTCCATACCTCCAGTACATGGGTGCCCGCATTTCTTCAATCCTCCGCAAGGCAAAGGAGGCCGGAGTAGAACCTGATACATCTGACGAAGCCCTTGTAATGCTCAATACTGAAAGCGAATGGGCATTGATCAAGGATCTTGAAAGATACCCTGCCGTTGTAGCCCGTTCCGCAGACACAATGGATCCAAGCATCATGGCAGCCTATGTCTATGATGTTTGCAAGAGTTTCAGTGGCTTCTACCGCGACTGTCCAATTCTTTCGGTTGAAGCAGAACAGCCAAAGCTTGCCCGTGCACGCCTTGCCCTTGCAGAATGTACCCTCACAGTACTTAAGACTGCAATGGAACTTGTACTTGTTCCATTTGTTGAAAGAATGTAGTTAAATAAGATTTGGAGTAAAAAAACATGGATGAAAATATAATCAAAAGATTGTCAGACATTGCCATGAGCAATGACCCAATCGACCAGTCACTCTATGAAAAATATGATGTTAAGCGCGGTCTTCGTCATGCAGACGGTCGCGGTGTTCTTGTAGGACTTACAAGCATCGGTGACGCCATCGGTTATGAAATCGACAAGGACGACAAGAAAGTTGCAGTTCCTGGCCGCCTCATCTACCGTGGATATAATGTTGAAGACATTGTCCACGATGTTGAAAAAAGCCATCAATATGGTTACGAGCAGGTTGCATACCTTCTTCTTTTTGGACAGCTTCCAACAAAGAACCAGCTTGAAGAATTCCAGGAACTTCTCGGAAGACTCCGTGCCCTTCCTGAATACTTTACGGAAGACATGATCATGAAGGCTCCGTCAAGTGACATCATGAACAAAATTGCCCGCGGTGTTCTTGCTTCATACTCTTATGATCCGGATCCAGAAAACCGCGACATTTCAAACATACTCCGCCAGTGCATCGAGCTTACTTCAAGATTCTCAACTCTTGCAGCCTACGGTTATCAGGCAAAGAGAAGATACTATGATGGAAAGTCAATGTACATTCACAATCCAAAGCCTGAACTCTGCACTGCAGAAAACTTCCTCCGCCTCATCAGAAGCGATAAGCAGTATACTCCTCTTGAAGCAGAACTTCTCGATCTTTCACTTATCCTTCACGCAGAACACGGTGGCGGTAACAACTCTTCTTTCACAATCCATGTTGTTTCTTCTGCTGATACAGATACCTATTCCGCTGTTGCAGCTGCTGTTGGCTCTCTTAAGGGAAGCCGCCATGGTGGTGCAAATATCCGCGTTATGGAAATGATGGACGACATCAAGAAGAATGTTAAGGACTGGGCAAATGAAAGCGAAATCCGAAACTATCTTGTAAAGATTGCAAGCAAGCAGGCCTTCGACAGAACAGGTCTCATCTACGGACAGGGACACGGCGTTTATACAATCAGCGATCCTCGTGCAACTCTTCTCCGCAACAAGGCATCAGAACTTGCAAAGGAAAAGGGTGTGGAAGAAGAATTCCACCTTTACAACATCATCGAACGTCTTGCTCCGGATGTTCTCTTTGAACTCCACGGTGGAAAGAAACGCATCTGTACAAACGTAGACTTCTATTCAGGATTTGTATACAGCATGCTGGGCATTCCTCGCGAACTTTACACACCTCTCTTTGCAATTTCCCGCATTGCTGGTTGGAGTGCACACCGCATTGAGGAAATCGTAGCAGGACGCCGCATCTATCGTCCAGCATACAAGGGAATTGCAGGTGAACGCCGTTATGTTCCAATGGATCAGCGCGTAGAAAACAAGATTCTTCAGGTTAAACAGGAAGAAAATAGGGTTCCAACAACAGGACCTTCGGACTAATTCCGTTTCTTAGAAAATTCAAATGCATTTCTAATAAATATTATTTTGATATTTATTGGAGATGACCTATAATGGACAGTGGAGGACTTATGAGAAAACTTTTTACATGCCTTCTGCTGTCTTTTTTATTTTTAAATCTCTACGCTGCACCCAAAATTTCGCCGCCAAGACAGAAATTCATTTCGTGTGCCCTTGAACTGCGGGGTGTTCCTTACAAATGGGGCGGACAGACTCCAGAGGAAGGTTTGGACTGTTCTGGACTCATCAACTATGTAAACAGTCAGACTCTTGCAGATAAAGTTCGTTTTCCACGCAAGGCTCAGGATATCTACAATTCTGTCATCCATATAGAAAAGGACCAGCGTGAACCGGGCGACCTTGTTTTTTTCAGCGATGAAAAGAATGGCCCTATTTTTCATGTAGGCATTTACTGCGGTGTATATCCTAAAAATGGACCTGATGAAAAATTCAGGGGCAAGAGGGTTTTTGTTTCTGCCCTCAGCAGAAGTGATTCAGGAGTAAAGATTTCCTTCATGGATGAAGGCTATTGGACAAAATATCATCCTGTTTACGGACGATTTCTTCGTTCTACAAAAGACTACAACAAGGGAATCAGCGAAGAAAAAAAAGCAAAAAAGGCAAAAACTGTAGTAAACAAACCTGCGCCACGAAAAAAGCCTGAGCCAAAACTGCGCACAAAAGCTTTTTAGAATCCCGCAGTTTACCCTTCATTTGAAATATTTCTCGTTTCTTACTATATTTACGCCGTAACAATTCATGTTTTTAGAGGTAACTATATGGCAGAAAATTCAGGTTGCGGCGGATCATGCGGATCATGCTCGAAAGACTGCGCTAAAAGACCAACACACGAAACCCTTCACAAAGATTCAAAAGTAAAGAAGGTAATCGGCATTGTTTCAGGTAAGGGAGGAGTAGGAAAATCACTTGTAACTTCATTGCTTGCCTGCAAGACAACCCGCGACGGACTTAAGACTGCCATCATGGATGCCGACATTACAGGCCCATCGATTCCAAAGGCATTCGGCCTCAATGCAGAAAGGGCTCAGAGCGGTGGAACTGCAGAAAGCGGATTCCTCTATTCAGTAAAATCAAAGACTGGCATTCAGATGATGTCCATGAATTTCCTTCTTCCAAACGAAAATGATCCAGTTGTATGGCGCGGACCAGTTATTTCCGGGGCTGTAAAGCAGTTCTGGACAGATGTTGTATGGGAAGACGTAGACGTAATGTTCGTGGACTGTCCACCTGGAACAGGTGATGTTCCTCTTACAGTTTTCCAGTCCATGCCCGTAGACGGAATCATCGTAGTTGCTTCACCTCAGCAGCTTGTCCGCACCATCGTGGAAAAGGCTGTAAATATGGCCAACATGATGAAAATTCCAGTTCTCGGTCTCGTGGAAAACATGAGCTATGTAAAGTGTCCTGACTGCAACAAGGAAATCAGGATTTTCGGCGACGGAAACATCGAGGCATGCTCAAAGGAATTCAACATTCCGGTCCTTGCCCGCATTCCAATTGAAGCAGAAACAGCAGCAAAGGTTGATTCAGGCTGTGTAGAAGACCTCAATCTTCCATACCTTGATGAAGCCGCAAAAGCTGTAGAAAACCTTTAATTCCATTTACTTTACTGCGCAGAGCAAGCAAGTCGTTGCAATCAGCACGGCAAATCAATGCAGGCGGCACAGCACGTCATTGCAAGCAGCACAGCACGTCATTGCAAGCAGCATAGTACGTCATTGCGAGCAGCATAGTACGTCATTACGAGCGAAGCGCGGCAATCCATACCAAAGGCAAGCAACAAAATATGAAATTAATCTGTGCTCCCATGGCTACCTTAAGTCACGAACCTTTCCGCCGCGCGGTAGAAAAGTTCGGCGGCTGTGATGAGTACTACACGGAAATGATCAACGCCTCATCCCTCCTGAACATGGGACCTTTTGAAAAGTATTATCTTCTTAATGGTCCTGTTTCTGAAAAGATCGTGTGGCAGCTTACAGGCTGGGATGCAGAAAAAATGGCGGCCGCAGTTCCAGTAGTTCTTTCCAATGGTGGCATAGGAGTAGACATCAACATGGGTTGCAGTGCCCCACAGATTTTTAAAACCGGGGCCGGCATTGCGTGGATGACAAAGCCTCTTTCTGAAACTGAAAAATGCATCAGCCTAGTAAAAAGAGAAATTGAAAAATGCAGCGCAGGGCAGGGAAAGGAATTTCGGCTCAGCGTAAAGTGCCGTCTTGGTGCAGAAAATTTCACCGAGCAGAGTTTCTTTAATTTTACCGACATGCTTGTTGCCAACGGCGTAACCCAGATCGCGCTCCATCCACGCACCATGAAAGAAAAATACCGCGGCCTTCCAAAATACGACTGGGCAGAAAAACTTGCCCTCCGCTATGAAAATAAAATTGATGTAATCGTCAACGGGGCCGTAGAAAATTCAGCAACAGCTGATTTTGCAAAGTCAAAGGTTCCCCATGCATCAGGAATAATGATTGCCCGTGCCGCCGCCGTAAAGCCATGGATCTTCCGTGAAATTTCCAGCACGGAATCCTTTACCGTAGACCGCCAGCAGCTTGCCCTGGATTTTGTTGAGGATGTAAAAAACTATCAGCCTCCAGAATTTTACAAAACAAGAATCCAGCGTTTCTTCGGCTACTACTGCCAGCAGTTTGCATTCGGACATTACTTTCAGTCCCAGTTACAGAACTACAGATCCCTGGAAGACACCGTAGAAAAAATCCACGACTATTTCACAAAGCAGCCCGGTGAGAAAAATCTTTTTTTAAACAAGCCTCTTTAAGTTATCGTTCAAAGTTTATTATTTTTTTCTGAAGCAACCTCTCTTGCTAACCCGCTTTCCGGGGTTCCGCTCACGCTCATTGCCCTGCCGGCCAACGCCTGCGGCGCCCCTTCAATCGGGGCTAGTCGGGTGTAAAAATCACGCGTCAAAAACGTGTCCCAGAGGGGACAGACCCCTTCCTCGTCCGTCATTGCGAGGAGCCGCAGGCGCCGAAGCAATCAACAATCCTAAAGCCCCTCGTCATTGCGAGCGCAGCGAAGCAATACAGAGCCCTTCCGTCACTGCGAGGAACCGCAGGCGACGAAGCAACCCACAATCCTACCCCCCCCTCGTCATTGCGAGCACAGCGAAGCAATCCTCTCCTTTAGCCAACATAGCCCGAAATTCGAGTTTTCTAAATTAACCGTAATCTGAAAAATTGTAACTATTCAGCACCTAAAATCCCAGGCATAATGCAGGATTTCCAGCAAAGGCAAGTTTTACAGCTTCAAAAGCGTTTATCCCATGTTTTCTTGCTGAGTCGATATAAGAACGGATTTTAAGATACCAGCGTGCACCATCATCTGAACGGAAATTTCCTGCGACCTTGGATTTTGACTTCAGATTCCTGATT
>JAHAZL010000010.1 GCA_018384055.1 Treponema sp. | reverse complement strand
TCTGCAATCTTTCTTGGATTGTATCCGTCATCCCATCCCATCTGAGCGTAGATTCTGATCTGATCGTAACCTGCATCACGACCACCGCGGTCTCCGCGACCATTCTTGTCTTTTCTTCCGCCTGTAGTTGTAATCTTTCCGTAACGGTTGCGGCTCAAAACGCTTCCGTAAGTTGCGGCAAGCAATGAAGCAACAACTTCCTTTGCATCCTGTCCGTTACAAAGTTCTTCTGCAAGAGTGTCGAAAATTGCATCTCCCTTTCTAAGGTGTGGAACTCTTCCTTCAACAGAAACTTCTGATTCAGCCCCCTCCATAGGAACGATTTCATCATCTTCTGAAGCAGTACCCGCAGGAACATTGTTAAGGCCAATCTTAGACTTGATATCGTCAAAGAGTCTTCCGCGCTTTGCTTCAAGAACTTCTTCAACACCTGGAATTGTGCCTTCAGTCATTTCACCCTTGGCACTCTTTCGTACGGCGTTGATAAGGTAATTGAGCTTGCGCCTTGTATCTTCAGGCTTTACGAAGGTAACAGCTACACCGCTTGAACCTGCACGGCCTGTACGACCAATGCGGTGAACGTAAGTTGGACCATCAAAAGGAAGTTCATAATTAACAACGTGTGTAAGTCCTTCAATATCGATACCGCGGGCTGCAACATCTGTTGCAACAAGAATACGTGTTTTCTTTGCACGGAATCTTGCAAGGATCTTTTCGCGCTGTCCCTGTGGAATATCACCGTGAAGGGCTGCTGCTTCGTATCCCTTTTCATCAAGAGCCTTGCTTACATAGTCTGCATCACACTTGCGCTGAACAAAAACAAGTCCAAAGAAATCTGGAGAAATGTCGATGAGGCGAACAAGAGCTTCAATCTTTTCGCTTTCACGGAGAACCCAGTACTTCTGGTCAATGAGCAACGGCTCTTCTACAACGCCTTCTTCTTCAACTATTTCATAGTCACCCATGAAGCGCTGTGCAATGCGAAGGATTTCTTTTGGAATTGTTGCACTGAACAAAAGAACGCGGCAATCCTGATTTGCACTTTCAAAAATGTTTTCGATGTCGTCAACGAATCCCATGTCGAGCATTTCGTCGCCTTCATCAAGAATAAAATAGTCGATTTTGGAAATATCGAGGACACCGCGATCCATAAGGTCCATTACACGACCAGGTGTTCCAACTACAATTTCAACACCCTTGCGGAGGGCACGCATCTGTTCACCCATTGAAGCACCACCGTAAACAACGGCAACGCGAGGGCACTTTCCAGTTGTAAAGGAAGCCATTTCTGCAGCTGTCTGCATGGCAAGTTCACGGGTTGGTTCAAGGATGATTGCGCGGACATGGTCAGACGGTTCCCTCAAAGTCTGAACAAGTGGGAGTCCGAATGCCGCTGTCTTACCAGTACCAGTGCGGGCACGGGCAATAACGTTTGCATCTCCGTTCAAAAGGCGTGGAATTGCAAGTACCTGAATAGGTGACGGTACCTTGAACCCCTTCTTTTCAATTGCCTTTAATGTGATTTCATCAAGACCAAGATCTCCAAATGACATTTCATCAGAATCATTTTCTGCTGAAACTTCTGCGGACATAGTAAGCCCGTCAATTTTTTCGTTTAATTCTTCCATGCGATACCTCTTTCTTCATGAAAGTCTGTAACCGCATAGAAGTGGCGCCTATTCGCCTCTAATTAATTTCTTTGATTCCAAACCCGTGACCATGAAAGCAAATTATATGCCTTCGTAAGAAAAGATGCGGTCTTTAGACAGACATGATAAATAATGTAAAATGTTAGCAAATAGTACAGTTTTTTAACATTTTACACAAGGGGAAAGAATAAAAAAAACGCCGGAATGTAGCATTTCGGCGTTTTCATCAGCAGAACAGAATTAAAGCACAGCCTTAAGGAACTGCTTTAGGCGGTCACTCTTTGGGGCATTGAAGATTTCTTCTGGAGTGCCTTCTTCAACAATGTTTCCGCCGTCCATGAAAAGAACACGGTCAGCAACTTCGCGTGCAAATCCCATTTCGTGGGTAACGACAATCATTGTCATTCCGCTTTCGGCAAGCTTTTTCATTACTGAAAGAACTTCTCCTACAAGTTCAGGATCCAATGCAGAAGTTGGTTCGTCAAAGAGCATGATTTTTGGATCCATGGCAAGAGCTCGGGCAATGGCAACACGCTGCTGCTGTCCACCGGAAAGCTTGTTTGGATATGCATCAAGTTTTTCTCCAAGACCAACAGCATTCAACAGTTCGATTCCCTTTGCACGGGCTTCTTCCTTTGACTTGCCGAGAACATTCATTGGGCTGACCATTGTATTTTCAAGGGCTGTCATGTGAGGGAAAAGGTTGAACTTCTGGAAAACCATTCCAACATTCAAAAGTCTCTTACGTCTTTCCTTCGTTGAAATATGGAGCTTTGAAGACTTGTTTTCTTTGTGTGCAATTTCCTTTCCTTCAATTTCAATGATACCGTTGTCAATATGTTCCAGGTGGATGAGGGAACGAAGGAATGTTGATTTTCCGCTTCCGCTTGGTCCGATGATGCACACAACTTCCTGAGGCTTAACTTCAAGGTTAACACCCTTCAATACATGAAGAGAACCGAAACTTACATCGATGTCTTTTGTTGTAATCATACTCATTGTTCAGTCCTCTCCTATTCGTAAATTGAATGTTTCTTTTCAAGAACATGGAATACAAAAGTAAACACGGCTGTTATGATCAGATAAAGAATCATGGCAGGAATGTAAACCATTGATGAAGCAGTAGAAGACTGGATGCTTCTTGTTACCTTTGTAATGTCTGCAAGGGCAATGAGGGAAACAAGAGAAGCATCCTTAAGCATCATGATGAATTCATTTCCTACAGGAGGTATCAAACGGCGGATTGACTGAGGAAGAATTACAAGGCGCATGGTCTGGAAATAATTGAGTCCCAGAACTTTTCCTGCTTCAAACTGTCCCTTGTCAATGGACTGGATTGCAGCACGGATGATTTCACAGCAGTAAGCCGAACTGTTAAGTCCAAAAGCAATGAAGGCTGCAAGAAACTGATTGTTGATTGTAAGTGCACGGCTGATCTGAGGAAGGCCATAGTACACAAAGTAAAGCTGCATGAGCAAAGGTGTTCCGCGGAAAAAGAAAACATAACCTTTGCAGAAATTGCGTATAAGCTTGTTCTTGGAAAGTGTACCAAGAGCAAGGAAAATGCTGACTATAAGTCCTGCCACTACAGAACACAGTGTAAGTAAGATTGTAATTCTGGCACCGGCCAAAAGCTGAGGTATCCATTTTATAATTTTATTCATTGTTTCCATAATAAACAGGACTCCGAAAAATTTTATTATTTGATAGAATCAGAAAGGTCTTCGCCAAAAATCTTGATGTATATTTTTGCCATTGTTCCGTCAGCCTTCATGTCATCGATGACCTTGTTGATTTTGTCCTGAAGAACCTTGTTGCCCTGCTTCATGCAAACGCCGAAGTATTCGTCAGGAACACCTGTCCATACGCGCTTGAATTCTGAATCAGGAACATTGAGGTAAGAAACAGAAACAAGGTTGTCGCTGATTACACAGTCGATGCGTCCAAACTTAAGGTCGTCGTATGCATTCATAACCTTGTCGTATTCGCAAGGGATGAATTCAAAGTTGTGGGCTGCAGCATACTTTTCAATGAAGAAGTCAGATGTTGTTTCTGCCTGGTATCCGATTTTCTTTCCTGCAGCATCTTCAGGCTTGTTCCATGGAAGAGTTGAATCCTTCTGAAGGATAAGGGCCTGTCCGTTTCCGATATATGGCTGAGAGAAGTCGTATGCAGCCTGGCGTTCAGGTGTAATTGTTGCAGCAGACATAACTACATCGTAGCGGTCTGTTGTAAGGCCAGCAAAGATTCCGTCCCATGCAACATCAAGGAATTCTGCTTCAAGACCAAGGCGCTTTGCAATTTCCTTTCCGAGTTCAACATCGAAACCTGCTGGAGTCTTTCCGTCTTCTGCATAGTATTCAAATGGAGGATAACCAACTTCCATTGCAATCTTAAGCTTTCCAGCTTCCTGTGTAAATTCACCCTTCTGAACCTTGTTGCTTTTTGAACAAGATGAAAGAGCCATAAGAGCAACTGCCGACATAACAGCAAACACAATCTTCTTCATTTTCTACTCCAAAAATCAAAAAAAAATAATAGCTAATTATATAGAAAAATAATCGAGGTTGCAATTAAGCAGACTTTTCATTCTTCTTAGACAGGAATCCCGGCAGAACCTCAGCAACGAGGATTGCCGCAAAAATCAACACACAGCCAACGAACATTTTTGAAGTTAATCTTTCTTTCAATAACATGCAGCTGAAAATAACACCGAAGACAGATTCCAGAGAAAGGAAAAGAGATGCCAGGGAAGACGGAACATATTTTAGTCCAGCATTTTGAAGGCAGAAGCATAACATGGAACTAAGAAGCCCAAGATATAGAAGGGAAATGACAACATTTCTGTTTGCAAAAAGATTCAGATCAAGGGAACCGTCAGCAAAAGGAGCAAACACCATGCCTAAAGTTCCGGCTGTAAAAAACTGGAAAACCGTAAGAAGAATTACATCCTCGTCTTTCACAAAAAATGCACCGCCAATGATGTGGACCGCATAGAAAAATCCGCATATCAAAGTAAGGACATCACCCTTGTTCATTACATACCATTTTCCCGTTTCACCGTTTAGGGCAAGCAAAGCAATTCCTGCAACAGAAAGAAAAGCCGCAAGCCACACAAACCACTGTGGTCTCTTCTTAAAAACGGGCCATCCTAAAAGCGGCACGAGAATTACATATATGGTAGTCAAAAATGCATTTTTTCCGGCTGTGGTAAAATTGCATCCCATGGTCTGAGTTTCGTATGCAGAAAAAAGGAAAAGTCCTAGAAGACAACCATGTAAAAATATTTTTTTTGTAAGACGCTTAAAACGTTTGATAAAAATCAATGACAGACAAAGTGAAGCAATACAAAACCTGATTCCCACCATCCATGTTGGACCGATGTAGTTAAGGCTGTCCTTTACGATTACAAAGGCAAAACCCCAGATGGCGGCAGTCAAAATCAAACCTGCACTGAAAATGTATTTTAAGTTCAAATTGTTGTTCATGGACATAGAATAATGAACATTGAATAGAAAGACAATTGCAGGAGATTGTTTTTTTTTTAGCAAGCAAAAGCTCTGACCACATTGCCTTTTGTTTCTATTCCTTCTCTTTCATGAACTTGAGAATAAAAAGGAACACAATCAAAACTACAGGAAAGATTCCTCCAAAGAAAAGCCCATACTGAAGATTGTCCCCAGCTTTTTGGGCAATCATTCCGAGGGGAATCTGGTAATCCTTATGAAGTTTCAAAAAGATCAAAGGAGCAAAGTTTGCCGCAATTGCCTGAGTGATGAAGCCCAAATAACAGGACCGTAAAGTTTTCTTGTAATTTGGTTTAGCTGCAGTATCCATAAAATATATACTAAATATTTCAGTTACAGTTACCCCAAAACATTTGCTTTTGCATTATATCGCGAAATACTTAAAGCATTTCGCGGGTATGCTATGCAAAAACAGGGCTTCTATGCCATTCAAAAACTCATGGACATCTCAAACACAGTCCTGTCGCTTTCCCTTATCCTTACAAATATTTTTCCGTCTTTTTCTGTTTTATATATTTTTAGTTTCTGGAATTCCTTACATTCCCCCATGTAATGAACTTCCATTTCTTTTATTTCATGAGACTTGATAAAATCTGCATCCAGAACTCCAACCCCCATTTTAACATATTCAATATTATTCAGATGATTAGACATATCCATTAACTGGCATCGAACCTGCTGCGAATATACATAATCTTCATCTGTTGTTTCAAAATCAAACTTATTGAATCTATTTTCAAAAACAGAAGCAGGAAAATTTTCCCTTGGGAAATCTGTGTCTGTAATTTTTTTAGGGCGATGACTGGTTAAATCAAGGCAGCAGCACTCAGTATTGGCCGTTAAGAGAATTTTACCATTCCTATCCTTAAACACTGAATTTACTTCTGTACGGAAAACCGCATTGTTTACAGGAAATGTTTCTGCAAGAAAAATTTCTTCCCAATCCGGTCTTCTTTCAAAATGAACCATAGTTTTTGTAAAAACCCAGAATGCATTATATTCTTTGTTAAATCTGTAATTGTCAGCTCCCATGGCTCCAAAACATTCCGTAAGGTTATCCTGAATCATTCCTGCGGCATGTGATATTCCAAGCTTAGCCGTACAATCCATAAAAGATGCCGAAACTTTCCTTTTTTGTGAATAAATAATTGAATTTTCTGTTTCCGCCATTTAATTTTACCTTTCTTTACAAATTTTTTTTTTAACAACTGTTATTTACCCAACTGCCGGAATTTATAAATAACCACAAAGAAAATACAAAGTACTAATGCAATTGCTCCCCTCACATTAAAACCCCATCCTCAAAAATCTTACATTCCGTTACAGGATTTCGTTCCGCATTCAAAACAATCTCCCCAATTTTTTCAGCATGAATTTCTCCGCTGATTGGATTTTTTACACTGTCTATTTTGCCATTAATTTCTGCATACACTGTAGTATTTTCAAAAGCAAGGTCGCAGCCTTCAAAAGTGCAGTTTTCAAGCCGAAGATTTTTGCAGTAACAGAAAGGTTGTGTACCAATAATCTTACAATTTACAAAGGTAAGGTTTTCTGAATACCAGGCAAGATATTCTCCCTTAATTACGCTGTTACGGATTACAAAATTTTTCGAATGCCAGAAGGCATCTTTCGTATCAAAACTGCAATTATTCAATTCAAAATCCGAACAGTATTGAAAAGAATATTTTCCCTTCATTTTAAGATTGTTTATTTTCCCGTTTGTAACTTCAAAAAACGGATATTCACTACCGAGAATTTCACAATCTTCAATATTAATTCCTTGCACCTTCCATATAAATTCAGGAGAATTTGCAACAACATTTTTTAGAGAAACATTTTCACATTCCCTAAGAGCCTTAATTCCCATCATTTTGCAATCTGTGATTTCAATGTTTTTGTCGTACCAAAGAGCAGCTCGACAGTTTTCTGTCATTTCACAGCTGCGTAATTTTCCGTCAGTTACATGCCACAGAGGATAACGCAAATCCATAAAACAGTTTTCCACATTTATGCGTTGAGTTTCCTTTAAAAAAGATTCTCCGTCGGCAGGGCCTGTAAAACGGCAGTTTTTTATTTCTGCATCGTGAATGCCATAAAGGGCGCGCTCTTCATCGTAAGTTCGATTTTCATAAAGCATTTTTTTTACTCCATCGGAATTTAAAAAAATCATCATGCTGGATTTATTTCAGCGTCTGCGACATTTACTACAGACAGTCTTTGGAACAAGTTCCGGATGATACATATTATCAAATATTTTTCTATCTTGAAATTGTTACAGGCTTGTTTTCCAACAATTCCAAAACTTTGGTGCTGTTAAATATAGTTTCTTTAAATATACACTGTAATTTTCTCGTAAAATGCAGAACAGAACTATGAATTTCATTTGCATATCTAAAAAGCCTTATATTCATTAATGAATTTGCCGCAACTGAAAGTTTTCTGCATTAATGTCTTGTTTATTCATATTCATACAGCAGGTCTGTCCCCCTTGTTCATTTCTCCACGGCAAATACAAATCCATTGTCAAAAAGTTCTCCGTCTTTCCAGTTCAAAGAAAGAAGAATTTCAGAGTCGGAAATGCAACCAAGCTTAAATTTTTTTTTGCTGCAGTTTACATATACATGAATTTTTTTACCGTCAGAAGTTTTTACAAAATGAAGCAGACGATCGGATTCTTTTTCCCTGATGAACTCAACCCTGCTGCTTCTTAAAGCCGGATGATTTTTTCTAAGTGAAATGAGTTTCTTTGTAAAATCAATTCTATCGTCAAAAACACCTTCTTCAATTTCCTTCCATGGCATGCACCTTCTGTTGTCAGGATCATGTCCACCTTCAAGAAGAATTTCAGTTCCATAATAGATGCAGACAGAACCTGGCATGGCAAAAAGAATTGCAAGGGCACACAAAGCTTTGTCCGTGCTTTTCAAACGGTTTGTAATTCTTATGGTATCATGGCTGTCCATCTGGTTCAGAAGAACTTCATTGGTCTGAGTGTAATACATGGAAAGGCAGCGGTTGAGGTTATGTTCCAGATCAAGGGCCGTTGTTTCTTCATACCCAAGGAAAGTTGAAATTGCCTTCTGAATAGGATAATTCATTACGGCATCGAATTCCTTTTCCCTGAGCCAGGGAATTGAATTGTGCCAGATTTCTCCAACAATATAAAAATCACTCTTTAATTTTTTTGTTTCAATGTAAAGGCGTTTCCAGAATTCGTGGGATGGCTCATTGGCAACATCAAGTCGAATACCGTCCACATCAAATTCTTCAATCCATTTTTTACAGACATTGATGAAGTAATCCTGAACTTCCGGATTATTGGTATTAAGTTTCGGCATATTGTCCACAAAGGCAAAGGAATAGAATTTACCCTTGCTTGCATTTGGCTCCCCTTCCCTGATGTCAAAATCATTTACGAAGAACCAGTTTCTGTATTTTGAATTTTCTTTATTCTTTAGAACATCCTGCCAGGCAAAGAATTCCTTTCCGCAGTGATTGAAAACTCCGTCCACCATGATTCTTATTCCTCGGCTGTGGGCTTCTTTTACAAGACTGGCAAAAGTTTCGTTGGTTCCAAAGTCGCTGTCAATGGTAAGGTAGTCTGCAGTGTCGTATTTGTGCTGGCTTGCAGACTGATTTACAGGCGTTGAATAGATTCCAGTAATGCCAAGGTCCTTTAAATAATCAAGCCTGTCTATTATCCCCTGAAGATTTCCGCCATAGGACTCGTGGTTTGAAACCTGCTGCCCAAGTTTTGACCAGGCCAGAAATTCTTTCTTGTTTTCCGGGTATTGGCCTTTTGAAAATCTGGATGGAAAGATCTGATACCACACGCAGCTTTTTACCCACTCAGGTGGCTGAATAATATCTGCAGGATTCATCCATGGATAAATGAAGAACTCGCTGTACTTTCCGCTGGCTGCATCTTCCACAGAAGAGAAACCTGATTCAGCAAAAACTATTTTTTCGTTTCCGCTGTGGATGACAAAATAGTATCGCAGCCTTTTGAATTTTGGAGCAACAACAATTGACCAGAGGAGATTGGATTCAAGTTCCATGCATTCAGTAATCTCTGAAAGACTTCCGCCCCATACGCCGTGCTCACCCATGACACCACCGTCAAAAGGATCACCCCAGACAAGCTCAACTTTATCAACGTCCTTACCGGTTTTAAGGGAAAGGCGAACTTCATTTTCATTAAGGCAGTAGCAGTAATTGTCAAAAGCCTTGTGGTCAATTGCAGAATAATTCATGTCTTGATTTTAAATAATTGTATGAAGAAATATCAATATGGCGGAATTTGAAAATATAAGAAAAGTATTTAAATCAATGAACAAAAAAAATCTTCAAGAAAACTAAGATGCCATTCTAATTGCGGTATACTGCGGTATCATCCACATAGTAGGATTTACACTGATATGATTCAATAAAATACATATAATATTGACTTTTGTAGTATTTTGTGTTACATCGTGGTTATACAAAATTCATTACAAGGAGAATAATTATGAAGAAATTTGTATTGTCTATGGTTGCTGTTGCCGCTTTAGCTCTTACTGGTTGTACAACATTCAGACCTGTATCTGCAGGTGCTTCTACAATCGGTTCAAAGAAGGGAACTTCTACAGGTACAACAATCCTCGGAATCATCAATTCTGGTGACAACTCTATGCTCGCAGCTGCAAACGCTGGTAACATCACAAAGGTTGCTACAGTTGATGAAAAGATTACAAACTACGCAGGTATTTATGTAATCAAGACAACAATCGTTACAGGCGAATAAGTTAAATCCCCTTAGACGAAAAGGGCTGCCGGGATAAAACGCAGAGTTCCTTGGGTAAAACCACAGGGCTTGAAGTTTATTCTGACAGTCCCTTTTTGTTTAGTTTAAATTAACAAAGGTTATAATTATGTCAAAAAAAGACCATACAAGCATCATTTCATTTCTTGCTATATCAATATTATTTTGCATGGTTTCTGCAGGATGCAGTAAGTTTTCCCCAGAGATTATTTTTGGACAATGGTATGGAGAATGTCAGTTCAAAAGCGATGTAAACTTTTCCGGAAAAAAACCGGAAGATCCAGAAGCTTCTCTCTTCTATAAACAGGAAGTTACATACATCTTCAACAAAGAAGGTATTTTTTACAAGGACATTACACAGAAATTTGTAAAGACAGTTGCCCTTGATGAAAATGCAATAATTCCGTCTGATGAACAGTTGAATCTAATGCTGAATAAAAAAATCACTGTCAGCGGAACTTATACAATCACAAAGGATAAGATTACTTTCATAAATAAAACCGTCAAGACAGAAGATGGCAACAACATTTCCTTTGAGGAATACCGTTACACAAACCCTACTGCCGGCGAAGAAACTGTAACTGAAAATTATACATTTGTTGAAAACACTCTTAATCTGAGTGAGATTAATTTCAATAAGAAAATGTAATTCATTTTTGTATCGAACAGAACACGACTATTTTTTTAACATCTGCACTATATTCCTAGTCAGATGCTGAAACTCACACCAACACACTAAAAATAGAAATCTAACTTCATTTTTATTCATTCAGTGTTTCATTTTAGACGGTTTTCCATTCCCATCTAAAAAATATTAAAGTAAAAACCAGTCTGCTAATATCTACACCTATTACATTTCAATCCATGCTTTCAAAACACTGTTAGATATAATTTATTTTAGTTAGTTTAGTCTAACTACTTGACAATATTAGCAATAACTAACTATATTAATCCTGCAATCAAGTTAGTATATTCTAACATTAGTTATTACTACCAAACTTTACAAAAAAAACGAGGACAATTGTATGCCCATTTACATGGCAAATCTTGGAGAAGAATATCTCGTAAAAAAAGTAGGTGGTCTTGAAGAAACAAAACACCACCTTAAAAACCTTGGATTTGTTCCGGGAGCACAGGTAAGCATAGTAGCCGTAATGAACGGAAACCTGATTGTTCAGGTCAAGGATGCCAGGGTTGCCATCAGCAAAGAACTTGCAGGAAAAATAATTATTTAAGAGGTAATAAATATGACATTGAAAGAAGTTAAGCCTGGGGCAACAGTAAAGGTTGTAAAAATCTCAGGTGAAGGCACATTCAAACGCAGGATCATGGAAATGGGATTGACTAAGGGCATTGAAGTATTTGTCCGCAAAGTAGCCCCTCTTGGGGATCCAGTAGAAGTAACGGTAAGGGATTATGAACTTTCCCTTCGCAAAGCTGATGCTGAATTAGTTGAAGTGGAATAAGAGGGCGTTCCCCTTCGCTGCGCTGCGGGTCGGCAGTTCCAGGCTCCACTACGTTCGGTGCCTGCGCACCCGCTTCGCGGCCTTCCATTGCCTAACGCAAAAAATTTAAACGAGGAAAAAGAAATGAAAATCGCACTTGCAGGAAACCCTAACGCGGGAAAAACAACTTTATTCAATGCACTTACAGGCTCAAATCAGTTTGTAGGCAACTGGCCTGGAGTTACAGTAGAAAAGAAAGAAGGAAAACTCAAAGGCCACAAGAACGTAGAGATCATGGACTTGCCGGGCATCTATTCCCTTTCGCCATATACTTTGGAAGAAGTTGTTTCAAGAAATTATCTTGTAAAAGAACGCCCTGATGCAATCCTCAACATCATTGACGGAACAAACCTTGAACGCAACCTCTACCTTACGACACAACTTGTTGAACTTGGCATACCGATGGTAATCGCCGTAAACATGATGGATGTGGTAAAGAAAAACGGAGACAAAATTCATCTTAAGGAAATGTCACAGGTTCTTGGATGTCCCGTCTATGAAATCTCTGCCCTAAAGAACAAAGGCTGCATGGAAGCGGCCGTTGCTGCAATAAAGGCCGCGGAAGAAAAGAAACCCATGGTCTATCAGCATCGCTTTGAATCTTGTGTTGAACATGCCCTTGCACATATCGAAGAGGCCGTGATTCACAATCTTCCGGAAGAAAAGCAGAGATGGTATTCCGTAAAGCTTTTTGAACGCGACTCAAAGGTTATTGAACAGCTTAAGGAAGCAGAAGGAATTGAAGTTAAGACTGAAGTTCTTTCCCACATCGAATCAGACATTAAAACTTGTGAAAAGGAACTTGATGACGATGCGGAATCAATCATCACTGCTGAACGCTACAAGTACATCGATTCCATCATCAAGTCCTGTGTTACAAAGAAACAGAAGGCAAGCAAGCTGAACACTTCAGACAAAATCGACCGCGTTGTAACAAACCGCTGGCTTGCCCTTCCTATTTTTGCCGTGGTAATGTGGGCAGTCTATTACATAGCCATGGTTACGGTTGGAACCGCTGCAACCGACTGGGCAAACGACGGACTTTTCGGTGACGGCTACCATCTCTTTGGAATAGGCAACGCTGCTTACGAAGAGGCTGCTGAAGAATTCGGAGACAGCCCTGCAATTATTGAAGCTTTTGA
>JAHAZL010000007.1 GCA_018384055.1 Treponema sp. | reverse complement strand
ATTCACGGCGGACTTGTCTTTGTTCCGGCAGTTTTGCAATTTTAAGGAAAATTTAGTATCTTCTATAAACATAAAGATTTTTTTAGGGGATCATCATGGCAAAGAAACCTACACCTATCACATTGCTCTGCGGATATCTCGGAGCAGGGAAAACAACTCTCATGAACCAGGTTCTTTCCAATCAGGAAGGATATAAAGTTGCAGTCATCGTCAATGACATTGGCGAAGTAAACGTTGATGCAAAACTCATTGCTGATGGAGCAAAGATCACAGACACAACAAGCATCGTTCCTATGACAAACGGATGCCTCTGCTGCACCCTCAAGAGCGATATGGTCAAGAACATCGAAAATCTCATCAAGAGCGGAAAATTCGACTACATCATGATCGAAGCTTCCGGCGTATGTGAACCAATGCCAATCGCCCAGGAACTTGAACTCATCAAAAACGGAAAGCTTGACAACGTTGTCGGCGTTGTTGATGCCGCACGTCTTGTCGATGAATTTGCAGGCGGTGACAAACTTCTCGCAAAGGAAGCAATGGGAGAAGAAGACATCGAAAGCCTCCTTGTTCAGCAGATTGAATTCTGTTCTACCCTTGTCATCAACAAGAAGGATCTTGTTACTGAAGACCAGTTCAAGAAAGTACGCAAGGTTATCGAAGTTCTCCACCCAGGAGTAAACATCATCGAAACAGACCACGGTAATGTTGAAGTTTCAAAGGTTATGGGAACAGGTTCATTTGAATTCGACAAAGTTTACGCAAGCGCAGGCTGGTGCAAGCATCTTGAAGAAGACGAAGTAGAAGATGATGACGACCACGATGAACACGAGCATCATCACGACCACGATGAACACGAGCATCATCACGACCATGAAGAACACGAACACCATCACGACCACGACCATGAGGACCACGACAATCCGGCACACGGCGAAGAAGGACATCACTGCGACGAACACTGCCATCATCACCACCATCATGAACACAAGCACGAAGGCGAAAGCGAAGACGAATATGGAATCGGAACCTTCATTTACTACCGCCGCAAGGCATTTGACCGCCAGAAGCTGGATGAATACGCAAACAACTGGCCACGCAACATCATCCGCTGCAAGGGATTGATGTGGTTCAGCGACGAACCCGAAATGGCTTGGGTTTTTGAAACTTCAGGACGCCAGATTTCTGCAGGTTACAGTGGACAGTGGGTTGCTGCATGTCCTGCAAAGGAACAGAAAGAAATCCTTGAAGCAAATCCTAAGATCAAGGAAGAATGGGATGAAACTGTCGGCGACAGAATGATAAAACTCTGTGTAATCGGTCAGAACCTGGACAAGGCAAAGATCAGCGCAGAACTGGATGCCTGTCTGGCATAATCGGAATCCTTAGTCGTCATTGCGAGTTGGGAACCAGCGTGGCAATCCACATGCCGGAAAAAACAAAGGCACGCGTGGATTGCTTCGTCGCAGGCTCCTCGCAATGACGGGGCGCCATTCCTTGCAATGACGGGGCGCCCCCTTGCACAAATCCCTACAATAAATAAAATTCATTTCTATGAATCTTCTATCCATAAGTGGGCTTGCAAAACTCAGCCGCGAAAATTACCTTTTTACAGATGTTACATTCGGTCTCAACGAAGGAGACAAGGCCGCCCTTATTGGACGCAACGGAACCGGTAAATCTACCCTCCTCAATACAATTGCAGGTGTTCTTGAACCTGACCGTGGAACCGTCGTAATAAACAAGGAAGCCGGCGTTTCTTTTCTTCCTCAGAATCCAGTCTACGACAAGGAAGATACAATTCGTGACCATGTTTTCAAATCTGACAGCCCAAAGCTCAAGATTATCCGCGACTACGAGGACATCTGCCTTAAACTTGAAGATTCAGCATCGGAAAGCATCCAGAAAAAATTCGACGAACTTACTGTAAGAATGAATGCCGGTGACCTCTGGAACTACGAAGCACAGGTAAAATCAATTTTGAGCACCCTGGGCATCAATGACATGGACCGCAAAATGGGAGAACTTTCAGGCGGCATGATAAAGAAGGTTGCCCTTGCCCAGGTTCTTGTTGAAGACACAAAACTTCTTTTGCTTGACGAACCTACAAACCATCTTGACATCAGCACCATCTGGTGGCTTCAGAACTACCTTGCAGAAACAAAGCGTTCGGTACTCATGGTAACACATGACCGCTATTTTCTTGATGCTGTCTGCAACAACATTTACGAGCTTGACCGCAACCGCGTAAAGCTTTATGTGGGAAATTATTCGACATACCTTGAAAAGAAAGAAACTGAAGCAGAAATAGAAGCAAACACGGAACGAAGAATTGAATCTGTACTCCGATTTGAAAGGGACTGGCTCCGCCGTGGACCTTGTGCCCGAGGAACTAAAGCAAAGGCAAGAATTCAGCGCGACATGGCTTTGATCAACCGCGAAAAATTTCAGGAGGACAAGGGATTCACATTCCATGTGGAAGGCCGCCGCCTTGGGGGAAAGGTCCTTGAACTTCACAACATTTCAAAAAACTTTGCCAAGGGATTTGCAGAAAACAAGGACAATCATCCTGTCCTTAAGAATTTTTCATACACATTTAACAAGGGTGAGAAGATAGGAATTTTCGGAGACAACGGAAGCGGGAAAACTACCCTTCTGAACATCATTACAGGGAAAACCCAGGCAGATGAAGGAACCGTTGTAAAAGGCGAAAACACTTTCGTTGCCTACTACGAGCAGAATCCTGTTTTTGAAAACACAAGTCTTACGGTCCTTGAATACATCAAGGAAGCGGCCGACATCATGAAGACTGCCGACGGAACTGTTTTGAGTGCAGGACTTTTCCTAGAACAGTTTGGTTTTGAAGGAAGAATCCAGCACAGTGCAGTAAGTACCTTAAGCGGCGGAGAAAGAAAGAGGCTTTACCTTGTTCGCCTTTTAATAAGCAACCCAAACTTCATCATCCTTGACGAACCGACCAACGACTTTGACATCTTTACAATGAACATCCTTGAAAAATTCCTTTTGGACTTTGGAGGATGCCTCCTGATTGTAAGCCATGACCGTTACTTTATGGACAAGGTAGCGGATACAATGTTCGTTCTTGAAAATGACGGCAGCGTTTCAGGCTTTGTAGGCAAATGTTCCGAATACATTGATTATCGCGAGGAAAAACGCGCCGCAGAAAAAGATGCAATGAAAGCACAGGCAGCGGCAAACAAGGCCGCAGAAGCAGTCGGTGCAAGTACGAACAACCAGACGGCAAATTCCTCCGCCTTACCACAGGAAAAGAAACGAAAGATGTCTTTCAAGGAACAGAAGGAATTTGAAGAACTTGAAAAGAACATTGCGGAATGGGAAGAAAAGAAAAGTGAACTTGAAACTGCCATGGCCGACAGCGATTATACAAAAGCCCAGAAGGCGGGACAGGAATACAGCGAACTGGAAGCAAAGCTGGAAGCCGCCTACAGCCGCTGGGAAGAACTTGCGGATCTACAGTAATCTTACTGCTTGCACCTGGCAAGATATTTTTTCAATTCCTTTAGGTAGTCCTCTCCGGTATCGGAAAGGACTATATTTTTTTTGGTGATGTAACCGATTTCCATCTTGCTGTTAGGATTGTCCTTGTCTGCTTCAAAAGGAACTGCAACAAATTCACTGCCGTTCAGCTCTTGGCAGATGATGCCAGAACACAAAGTATATGCATTGAGTCCTACCATGAGGTTAAGGTTTGTTGCACGGTCTGTTGTCTTGATCATTTTTGGATATTCATTTTCAGTCAAAATTTCTTCCGCATAATAGAAGGCGGAAGACTCGTTCTGATCAAAACTCAAGCAAGGGTAATCTTTAAGCTGTTCAAATGAAATTGATTTTTCTTTTGCCAGAGGATGTTTTTTCCAGAGGTAAACATAAGCATCGCAGGTAATCAACTTTTCAAAAACCAGATCATTGGCATTAAGAAGTTTTGTCATGGCCTTGCGGTTAAAGTCACTTAAGAAAAGAATTCCTATTTCACTTCTACCCGTTGCAACATCTTCTACTATTGCCCGGGTGCGGGTTTCGTTGATGGCAAATTCGTATTCTGAAGTATCAAATTTCTTTACCATTTCAACAAAAGATTTTACGGCAAATGAATAATGCTGGGTTGAAACGGCAAAATGCTTTTTTCGTTTGAACTTGTTTTCATCCCCAAAGCGATCTACAAGGTTTTCATACTGGGCATAAACTTGCCTTGCATACTGAATGAATTCCTTTCCTTCACTCGTCAGGCTAATCCCCTTTGACGACCTGTTGAAAATGGTAATGCTGAATTCATGCTCAACATCTTTTATGGCAGCTGTAAGGGATGGCTGTGAAACATAAAGGCACTCGGATGCCTTGTTGATGGAACCTGTCTCTGAAACTCCGATGATGTATTTTAATTGCTGCAGCGTCATTTTTTTGCATCCAAAATTCTTAAACTAAATTCAAAAGAGAGTTACCTTTACTTTTTCAAAGCCAAAACCTTTCACAGTGGCACTCACCAGTTCTATGAGTCTTGCATCGGCTTCCTTTACAATGCCGTTTCGCTCTGCCGCAAGCCCATAGTCAGCCATTGCCATATTTATCTCATCAAAAATTTCCTGTGTCGTGATAGGAACAAATAGACTTTTCTTTTCATCAAAGACTTCCTGCGAAACAAGAGTATTATCAATGATTGTACAATGAGGAATCTTTATCTCAACTTCTTTTCCATCAGGATTTATGCTTACCTGTGATTTCGCAAGGTCTTCCACACCGATTCTGACGATGCCTGAAAATTTTATGATGGCATAGGATTTTGCCATTCCACCTGCAGCAGATTTTTTTATGCTTACAATATCACTGTAACTGTTTTTAATTGCCGTCAATTCAGCAACATGAAGGACCTGATTCGTCAAAGCCTGATGGGTACGCTCAATTTTGACTTCAAACATCTTCTTCCATGCCATGAAACCAAATGCTGCGGCGGCAGCAATTACTACTGAGATAAACAGGTATTTAATTGATCTTAACTTCATGCCTTAAGTATACCACTTATTGTTTTTTCTCGCTTGTTTTTAGGCTGTTTTTCCATTATTTTTTAAATCATGATTCAGCTTGTAAAAATAGAAGAAAACACCATTGCATTAAATACAAACATGACTTCAGAAACCTTTGCAAAGACAAGATTTGCAGAAAAGATAAAGGAAAAAGGTGTTCTTGCAGAATTGAACGGAAACAAATGGGACTACACACCATGGACTTTTGATTCCACAGAAGAAAAAGACGGAATAATTTTCATGACAGGGACTGCATTCCGAGGAAAAATCGCATCCGAAATTCTTGAGGCAGGAACAAACGAAGAAATTCAACATCTGGCAAAAATCCTTTGCGGAGTCTTTGAGGATTCCATAGAAACAAAGGCACCGGTTGCAAACATTGGCTGCGGCGGAATCATTGTATCAGACGATTGCAAGAAAGTTCTTTTCCTACCATATAACTTCTGGACCATGGCAGTAATGTCTGCAGGAGACGAAACATTCAGTTCAAGCAACGGCATCTACATCAATCAGAATCAGAACAGGGAATCTGCCATAAGATTTACACAGGCAGTTTTAGTCTACAAAGCAATTGCAGGTATTTTTCCTTTTGCAGAAAAAGATACAAAAAAAAGATCCGCTGACATACTTGACGGAAACTACATTTTTCTAAAATGGACTGTTCCAGGAATAAACAAGGAACTCATATCATTTACAGAACGGGCACTTTCCGCAAAACCAACAGGCTTCCCTTCAAATGCATTCGATAACTATAGAAAAGCTGAAATCACAGAAGAAGAACTTTTAAAATTTTATAAGGATGCAGAAGCAGCTGCTTCAATTAAGAAGAAAAAAGTTCAGTCTAAAAGATTTGTACGCACAAAGCAGACAGCCATCATTTCCATTTCCATTGCCACTGCAATAATTCTTCTCATTGCCGGAAACTTGAGGAAGACTTCCCTTGAAAAACCTACAAGCAAAAGCCTTACTTCACTTGAAACTCTTGAAATGTATTACACCGCTTTGAACGACCTTAATGTTGATGCTGTCAAGAACTGCACTTACGGACTTTCCGACCATATAGATGCAATCAGCAACATATTCCTAAAATCAAGGACCAGATCCATGTACGACAGGCAGTCAGACACCATGAATCCTGCAGCATGGCTCATTAAGAATCAGATTCGGCACAACATTTTTGGTCTTTCACAGTTCTATATTGACGGAAAAGAAGGAAGCCTCCTTGTTGAAGGACCACGAAAAAACACAAAACCTGAACCCCTTACAGAAGAAGACGGAATCAAAATCAAGAGCGGTGATGTCAAGAAATTCCATGTTACTTATACAGTACTTGATACGACGGGAGAAGATCTTCTTGCCGCAACAAAAACCCACGATGCAGTAGAAGTTACCTACATGAAGGACAGATGGGTAGTTTCCAAAATTAACACAGTTGCTGAAACAACTGATTTCAAGCTTTCAGAATTCATAGAAGATTATCTGGCCTGCATGAAACCTGAAAGTCACGAAAGGAAAGATGTTCTTGCAGCCCGCACTGTGCTTATGGAAAAGTACTTTTTCATTTCCACAGTGCATGAAATTGATGAAGCCTACCAATACCTGAAAAAAATCAGCGTATTCAATTTTGACTGACAAAACACTGAGAATTGCGGACCAGACAGCCTTGAAAACAACATCCGAAGCTTTAAAACACCGGAGCAGGCTTGGTACTGTCTTCTGCGGGAACAGCATATACATTATTTCTATATAAATGACAAATTTACATTTTTTGTCATATTGACATTTTTTTAAATTATGTTAATATAATTTCATAAACTCGGAGGCTACAATGGCTAAATATGAATACAATTTGGACAAACAGCACCAGAAGGGAAAGCTTCATGCTATCGAAAGAATCAACGCACTCTGCGATAAGGATTCTTTCTATGAAATCTACTCCGGTGCACGCCACACATGTACAAGTTTCGGAATGGAAAGCAAAGACATTCCTTACGACGGTGTAATCACTGGTTTCGGTACAATCAACGGAAAGAAGGTTGCAGTTTACGCACAGGACTTTACAGTACAGGGTGGATCACTCGGTAAGGTTCACGGTCAGAAAATTGCAGAACTCATAGAAATGGCAATCAAGGCAAAGTGCCCTGTAATCGGCGTTAACGATTCAGGTGGAGCTCGTATTCAGGAAGGTGTTGATGCCCTTTGCGGTTACGGCGACCTCTTCTATCAGAATGTTCGCGCTTCAGGTGCAGTTCCACAGATTTCAATCATCGCCGGTCCTTGTGCAGGCGGTGCAGTTTACTCACCTGGACTTACAGACTTCATCTTTACAATCGATTCAATCAGCCAGATGTTCATCACTGGTCCTAAGGTTGTAAAGGCAGTTATGTTCATGGACATTACCGCAGAAGACCTTGGCGGTGCTTCAATACACTCACAGAAGTCTGGTGTTGCACACTACCGCTGTCCAACAGAAAAGGACTGCTACGACAAGGTTCGCAAGCTCTTGGACTACATTCCACACTACTACGGTGAAGAAATCGTAGCAGATGCAAAGTTCAAGTTTGATGAAAAAAAGAACGCAAAGAAAATCGGCGAAATAATTCCTGAAGAAAGCAAGAAGCCATACAACATGCACGATGTAATCAACTGCGTTGTTGATGACGACAGCTTCTTTGAAGTTATGGAAGAGTTCTCTCCAAACGCAATCACAGGATTTGCAAAGATCGAAGGAAAGAGCGTTGGCATCATCGGAAACAACCCTGCCGGATGGGGTGGCGTTCTCAACTGCGACGCTTCGGACAAGATTGCCCGTTTCGTTCGCTACTGCGATGCATACAATATTCCACTCGTTAACTTCGTAGATGTTCCAGGGTTCATTCCAGGACCACAGGAAGAACAGAAGGGTATCATCCGCCACGGTGCAAAGGTTATCTACGCATACAGCGAAGCAACCGTACCAAAGGTAACAATCATTACACGCAAGTCTTACGGTGGAGCTTACATCGCAATGTGTTCAAAGCACCTTGGAGCAGACTTCGTATACGCTTGGCCAAAGTCAGAAATCGCCGTTATGGGTGCTGAAGGTGCCATCGAAATCGTATTCGCAAAGGAACTCAAGGATCCTTCACGCGCAGCAGAAGTTGCACAGAAGAAGCAGGAATACATTACAGAAATCATGACACCAAAGATTGCAGCACAGCGCGACTACATTTCTGAAATCATCGAACCTTCAGAAACACGTGCAAGAATCGTTGCAAGCCTTAACTTCCTTGCAAACAAGGAAGAAAATGTAATGCCATGTAAGAAACATGGCAACATTCCTCTGTAATACTGAGCATGATAAAAGCAAAAGGGGCTGTCCAATAAGTTCAAAAAGTGTCATTTTCGGGCTCGAACCGAAAATCCATTTTGTTGCAATGCAAGAGATTGCCGTATCGAGCACGGCAATGACTCATACTTATTGGTCATCCCCTTTTATTTACAGTTATGTTTTCGATATCTTTTTCGCGCATATTGTAATCCTTATAACGGTCAAGGTTCAGAAGAAATGCATCCGTGACATCAGGATCAAACTGCCTGCCTCTTTCTTTCCTATATCGTGAAGAAGTTCACATATATCTTCTTCTTTTTAATCATATTGAATAAAACCACAAAATCATCGAAAATCATCCTATGAACAACAATGGTTTTCTTCGCGGATTCAGAGACGGAATCCCTATTGGACTTGGATATTTCGTAGTTTCCTTTTCACTTGGAATAATAGCAAAAAAATCAGGCATTCTTTACTTTCAGGGATTTCTTGCAAGCATGCTGAACCATGCATCTGCAGGAGAATATGCACTTTTTACGGCAATAGGAAACCTTGCCACATACCTTGAAGTTGCACTCGTTACCCTCATTGCAAACGCAAGGTATCTTCTGCTTTCAAGCGCCCTGAGCCAAAAATTTGATCCAAAAACAAACATCATACACAGAATACTTTCAGGATTTGTAATTACAGACGAAATCTTCGGAATCTCAATTGCACAGAAAGGATATGTAAATCCCTGGTATATGTACGGAGCCTTTTTATTTGCCGCAACTCTCTGGAGTCTTGGAACAGCCTGCGGAATCCTTGCCGGAAACATACTGCCTGCAAAAGCTGTAAGCGCCCTTTCCGTTGCCCTCTATGGAATGTTCCTTGCAATCATCATTCCTCCTGCAAAGAAGAATCTTGTAATTGCCTGCTGTGTAATAGTAAGTTTTGCCTCCAGCTGGGCAATGGGTATTCTTCCGAAACTTAAAGAAATATCAAGCGGCAACAGGGTAATCATTCTTACAGTCATCATCGCTACAGCAGCTGCAATCCTCAAACCTGTTGAAGAAAAAGAAGACAAAGCAACAGAGGAAGACAAATGAAAAACAACATCTACATTTACATTTTTACTGCAGCCCTTGTTTCCCTCATCATCAGGGCCTTACCGCTTACCCTCATCAGGAATCAGATCAAGAATAAATTCATAAGGTCCTTTCTCTATTATGTGCCTTATGTAACACTGGCAGTAATGACATTCCCTGCAATTACAGAAGCCACCCAGTGCAATTGGGCAGGATATGCAGCCCTTGCAGTAGGAATAATACTTTCGCTGTTCGGAGCTGGATTATTGCCAGTTGCCGCAGCATGTTGCGCCATAGTATTTGTTATTGAACTCTTTTTCTGATAACATTAAGATACAATGGAAATCAAGGAGGTTGTCGTGACAGGCAACATAAAAAACTCAGATTCAATGGATATCTTAAATCAGATTAGAATTCCTCTTTCAGACATTACAGGAATATCCAGACTTCTCAAATACAACCTTGCAAACATGGAAACATGCTCTGAATCACAAATCAACGCATTGATGGATCTTATAAATGCCCTCGATGAAAATACCTCCCACATCCTTTCGCTTCTTAACGAAAACCTTGAAAACGAATACGAAGAAAAATCGGATCTGGCTGTTCCTAAGGCAGATATTACTGGCGACAAAGCACAGTACAAGAACCTTGCAGGTAAAAAGATTCTCGTTGTAGATGACATTGAACTAAACCGAGTTCTCGTCGGACTCATGCTCAAGAACATAGACATTGAGGTTGTAGACGCAACAAACGGACACGAAGCCCTAAACATCCTAAACGAATCCCAGGACGGAGAATACGACCTTATCCTTATGGACATCATGATGCCTGTTATGGACGGTTATACAGCTACTTCAAAACTCCGAGAAAGCAAGAGGGAATATCTGGCAACGATTCCTGTAATCGCCGTAACTGCAAATGCCTTTGAATACTACAAGAAGCAGGCTGAAGACTACGGAATGAACGGTTATGTAACAAAACCGCTTTCAAAGGAAAACCTCTACGAAGAAATCAGCAAAGCACTGAAAGACTAAAGGATCCGCAAGTTACAGAAAAGAGCAAGTTCAACTAGACATGAAAAACATCATAAAAAAAGTATTGTGCCTTACAGTTACTCTCCTCGTTCTTACTTCAGTTTCCTATGCAAAAAAAGCTCCGAAGGCTCCCAAATCGCAGACTAAACCAAAGATGAGTGAACCTCTTACAATTCTTTTTCACGACAACTGCCCAAGAACTACGGCAGCCCTTATGGAAGAAGTTTCCCTCAAGGCTACCATCCCTGGATACAAGGGAATCATTTCAGTTACATATAAATCAATTCCAGAAGAAAAACACGCATATCCCGTTACGGGCTACTATGACTGCTGCGAAAGAATCAGGCAGGCCATGGAAAAAAGTTCAGGAAAGAAATACACACTTACTTTCAATACAAAATCTGACAAAAGCGGAAATGAAATTTTCCTTTCAGACAAAACGGCGGCAACTCAATCGGTAATCCAGCTCATTGAACAAAAGGAAACTGATGTCTATGCCTTCTATGAAGAATACAAAGAACTTCCGCCAGTTGCTGAAACCGAACAACAGCCAGGCATTTCCGTTTCAGAATAATTTTCTGCAGCCAATCTTCTTAAAACCTTACAACACAAACTATGGGCAAATGATCACTATAGCCGTTTCCGTTCCATATCAAGTAGCGGTTCGGAACAAAGGTATGGGAATCGCACCATTCCCCTTCTACGGCAGGATAAAAATCCAGTATTTCTGCAGCACCTGCCGCAAACATATTGTCTATGCGAGACCATTCATCCTGATAATAATAGCTTCCCGGCTGAAGCAGTTTATGCCCCGCAAGAAACCAGGGACTTGAGACCTTTACACCGTCTTCCATCAGGGAACCGTCCTTCCAGTAACGGAGAACAACATCACCACTACGCGTCAATGAAAAATCATTTATGTCCCGATTAAAATCCCCAAGTATCAGGACAGCTCTTCCTTCAGCAACGGCACCTGCAGTCAACTCCGCAAGAACCCCCTCTTCCCTATTCCTCCACTTTTCAGTCTCCTCTTCGCCACCACTCTTGCTTTTCCAATGATTCACCATTAGGGTTATCTCTTTCTGACCGGAAACCAGCCTTACTTCCATAAGCGGTCTCATTCTTGGCATATCCTCTTCTTCCGACCTTACATCAAGGGAATGCACCGTCATGGAAGCAACAGGCACACGGGAAAGAACAGCACATCCAATGGCACTACCTTCTTCCCTTGCAAAACATGCATCAGCATAAACCTTTTCCCTGTCCCATTCGCCCGCAAGAAAATTGCTGATATCATGGACAACAGACTCGTTTTCTATTTCTTCCATTACAAAAACATCAGCATCAAGATTTTTTATAACGGAACAAAGCCTTTTTAGCCTTTCTATGTAGGCATCCTTGCCCCATCGACCGCTGCGAACAAATTCAGTGTATTCATCGCCCGTTGTAACTGCATCAAAAAAAGTCTGGACATTCCAGTTAACGACCTTAAGCCTGCCTTCTTTTTCGACAGAATCAGACAGGTTCTGAACGCAGGAAGAAAAGGAGAGGAGCATAAAAACACACATACAAAGGGAACAGAATCGAGATGAAGATGGGGAAAAAACTTTTTTAAATGACATGAAAATACCTCCAGAACCTGCGGCCGTCCACAGGAATGTCCATAGATATTATTTTCACTAAAAATAAAAAAGTGACCTTTTTTGAAAAAAATCTTGATTTTTTTCAAAAGATGAAAAACACAGGGGGTCTGTCCCCTCTGTCACGCATAAGCACTTGCTCATTAGAAACCGAAACCTGAAAACAGTGGAAACAGGGGTCTGTCCCCGCTGTCACAAGCACCGTGCAATTCAAAACAGAGGGGCCCGACCCCATGATAACGGGAAATTTATAACAAA
>JAHAZL010000003.1 GCA_018384055.1 Treponema sp. | reverse complement strand
CTGATTCTGTCAAAGAACTGCAGCTTCCGCTGCCTTCCGTCGTGCGACGGTGAGAGAGAATATATATCCGAATAATAAAAGTGTCAAGAACAAATTCAATTTTTTTTGGAAAAATTTTCATTTTTTTCTACTTCGGCTAAGGGAGAGGATTGCTTCGCTGCGCTCGCAATGACGAGTGGGGCTAGGATTGTTGATTGCCCCGTCGCCTGCGGCTCCTCGCAATGACGGGCGAGGAAGGGGTCTGTCCCCTCTGGCCACGTTTTTGACGCGTGATTTTTACACCCGACTAGCCCCGATAGAAGCGGAATGCGCGGAGCCCTGGCGAGCACATTGGAGCGGATAGCGGGTTTAGCAAGGAAGGCTGCTTCACAAAGAACAAATAAAACCTTTACACACCTACACTTGTTTTTATGCTTTTTCATTGGTATTATAAGAAGAGATTTAATCGACACGGGGATAAAAAAATGAGATGTCCATATTGCGGCAGCTTTGATGATAAAGTTCTTGAATCAAGACAACTTGCAAACGGCGAAAGCATCAGGCGCAGAAGAGAATGCCTTTCCTGCGGCCAAAGATTTACAAGCTTTGAAAGAATCGAAGAAAAGCAATTCATGGTTGTAAAGCGCGACGGAAGAAGACAGCCTTTTGACATTAAGAAAATTGCAAAGGGAATTGAACGCGCACTTGAAAAAAGACCTATTTCCACTGACTTGAAGGACCAGATCCTGAACGAAATAGAAGACGAAGCCTACACCGTAGGAAAAGCAGGCAGGGAAATTTCTACGGCACAACTGGGGGAAATAGTTCTAAAGAGATTGAACTCTTTGGACAAGGTTGCCTACATTCGATTTGCCAGCGTATACAGAAAATTCAACAACCTTGAAGAATTCATTGAAGAAGTAAAAAAGATTTCGCTTTGATTTTGACGAATTTACCGGTAGATATAAATCAAGGCAAACGAGGGGAAAATGAACAACTCAGAAAGCAGACTGTACATCATCGGTGCAGGATTTGCAGGTCAGATGATAGCAAAAGACATTGTTTCTAAAAAAGTATTTGGCACTGTAACGGCATTTTTGGACGATGATAAAAACGTTATAGGTTCTAAAATCGAGGGGATTCCTGTTCTTGGCCCTATCGAAAGCATGGCGGATGCACTTCATCCAGATCCATCCTGCGATCAGGCACTCATCGCAATTCCAAGCGCGGGCACTGACAGAATCAGAGAAATCTACTCTGCCCTAAAGAAGTGCGGATTTACACAAATCAAAATTTTGCCTTCCATCAGCCAGGTCATTGACGGCAAGGCTCATTTTATTCAGGCACGCGACATTAATCCGCTGGACATTCTTGGAAGAACGCCAATCGTCATTCCCCTTACAAAAAGCCTTTCTTACCTTCGAGGGAAGAGAGTTCTCATTACTGGTGCAGGCGGTTCCATCGGTAGCGAACTTGCCCGTCAGCTTCTTTCCGGCGGTGCTGAAAGACTTTATCTTTTTGGACACGGAGAAAATTCCATCGTAAACATTTACCGCGAGCTTCATGTTCTTCAGAATGAAGGCGTTGGACAGAAAGCTTCCGTAGTTCCAATCATCGGCGACATGAAGGACAAGGAATATGTTCGCTACATTATTTCACACACCCATGCCGACGTCATCTTTCACTGTGCTGCCTACAAGCATGTTCCAATGATGGAGGAAAACTCCGTTGCTTCCATCGAAAACAATGTATTTGGAACAAAGAACCTTCTTGATGCTGCCCTTGAATTTGGCGTTGAAAGATTCGTCCTCATTTCCACCGACAAGGCCGTTGATCCTGTAAGTGTTTACGGCGTAAGCAAAATGCTCTGCGAAAAACTCGTGAACGAATATTCCAAAAAGACAAAGGAGAACCAATCCTTCATGTTCGTCCGTTTTGGAAATGTTCTTGGAAGCCGCGGTTCAATTCTGCCGATTTTTATGGAGCAGATTAAAAACGGTGGACCTGTAACAGTTACGGATCCAAACATGGAACGCTACTTCATGACAATTCCTGAAGCCTGTTCCCTTGTCCTACAGACTGGTGGAGTCGGTAAAAACGGTTTCAGTTACCTGCTTGACATGGGCGATCCTATTAAAATCGTTGACCTTGCAAGACAGATCATCAAGTTTTCGGGTTTTACTCCTGACGAGGACATTAAGATCCAGTACATCGGATGCCGCAGGGGAGAAAGGCTTGAAGAGCCATTGTGGCTTGATGAAGAAAATCCAAAGCCAACTGAATACAAGAAGATTCTTGTTCTTACAAACATTCCGCCTAAAACCTTTAACCTTCAGGAACTCATAGAAAAACTTGAACCAATCTGTACATTTACAAAAGGCAAGGAAAAGCTCTACAGAAACAGCATTGAACTCAAGCAGATTTTGAGGCAGGCAGTTCCAACTCTGGACCAGTTCTACATTGAGAAGGAAAAGGAAGGTCTCCAGATAGACATGGCCACATCGGTCAAGGTGGTTCTTTAATGAGTGAAAATAAAATGACAGTGCCTTTTTTCAAGGCATCCATAGGCAAGGAAGAAGAAGATGCTGCAGTAAGGGTTCTCCGTTCCGGTTGGCTTACTACAGGAAACGAAGCTCATGAATTTGAAAAAGAGTTCGCAGCTAAAACCGGTGCCAAGCACGCCCTTGCAGTTAACAGCAATACAAGCGGAATGATTATGGCAATGGAAGCCTGCGGTGTAAAAGCAGGCAAAGCTGTAATTACAACTCCATACACTTTTGTTTCAACTGCAGCAAGCGCAAGACATCTGGATGCTGACGTTTACTTTGCAGACATTGAAAAGGACAACTACTCCATTGATCCTGAAAGCATTGATAAAATTCTTGATAGCGAAAAAGGGAAAAATGTTGTTGCCATAGTTCCAGTTCACATTGCGGGCAATGTATGCAACATGAAACGCATAATGAAGATTGCAAAAAAACATGGTGTTTACGTAATCGAAGATTGCGCACACTCCTTCCCTTCCCCAACTGATTTGGGATTTGCCGGAACCATCGGTGATGTTGGTGTTTTCAGTTTCTATGCTACAAAAACCATGACCACCGGTGAAGGCGGTATGGTAACAACAAACAATGACGTTCTTGCAAAGAGAATGTCGCAGATGCGCCTTCACGGCATGAATCGTGATGCATGGGACAGATATACTTCAACAAAGGCAAGCTGGGAATACGACATCATCGCACCTGGCTTTAAGAGCAATCTTCCTGACATTCTGGCAGCAATCGGTAGGGTTCAGCTGGCAAAAGCTGATGAATTTGACGAGAAGAGAAAGGTTCATGTTGAAAAATACAACAGGGAATTTTCAAAGCTCGACTTCATTAAAATTCCGCCAACTTCGAAGGGAGATTCCCGTCATCTTTATTTAATGAGGCTCAATCTTGAAATACTGGATTGCGACAGAAATGTTTTTGCAAAGGAACTTCAGGAAAGAGGACTTGGCATTTCAATGCACTTCATTCCGATTTTCCATTTTTCATATTGGAAGGAGTTATATCCGGACTTCAAGGCAGAAAATTTTCCTAACGCAGAGGAAAAATATCTTGAAACAATTTCACTTCCTCTCTGGCCAGACATGACTGAAGAGATGACTGACTATGTGATTGAATGCGTTAAGGCCGTGGGAGAAAAACACCATGTCTAAAAAAATCACTGCTGCAAGAACTCTAAAATTTTCATTTCAGAAAGAATTCTACAGTGACCTTACCATGGACGGAATGCTTTATGCAGTGACCGTAAGGAGTCCAGCTAAAGAAGGAATCATAAAATCCATTTCTCATCCAGACCTTCCTGAAGGATACACTCTAGTAACGGCAAGAGACATTCCGGGAACAAACCTTATTGATACGCCAAACGGAAAGATTCCCGTTTTCTGTGAAGGAAACATTTCCTATGAAGGCGAGCCTTTGGGACTTCTTGTTGGTCCTGACGAAACAACCCTTCACTCCCTTGTTGAAGAACTTGAAATTACTGTAGATACAAACACCATCGAAGACTATCTTCCGGATGAAGATCTTATTGCCGCAGGTTCTCTGGAAAACCCAGAAAAGAAAATTACAAAAAGACAGCTCAATGCCCAGAAGAAAGAAATTGAAGCTTTGAAAGAGATCAAGGAAGAATTTTTTTCCGACAAGCTTGCAGAAAAAACATTGAAGTTTGGACCTTGTTTCGAAGAAGATGAGGACGGGGAAATTCCTGGCATTGATACCATTTTTGAAAATGCACCTCATGTACTTGAAAAGGATTGGACTTACGCATTCAAGACTACAGACTACGGAGAACCCAACGGTGCGTTATGCTTCTGGAAAGATGAGACTCTTACCATTCTAACACCTACCCAGTGGCTCGGAAGTTTGAGAAGCATTGTTTCTGAAACGATGGCTATTGAAGCTGAAAACATTAACCTAAAAAAAACCACTTCAACAAACAGGGGAACCAACAGCATCTGGTACAACTCTATACTTGCTTGTCAGGTTGCGTCAGCAGCAAACAAATGTAAAAAACCGGTCAAACTTGTTTTTACCAGAAAAGAACAGGATGAATTTCTTAACACTATTCAGCCTATCAGCATAACTCATAAAACTGCAATCAACGAAGAAGGAAAACTTCTTGCCATGAAAGTTGACATAAAAGTTGACGCAGGATTTGCAAATCCATTTGCTCAAGAAATCATCGACAGACTTTGCATTGCATCCTGCGGAATATATTGTCCGGAAAACCTTCTCATTACTGCAACAGCAACAAGTTCCCATAAACCGGCTTCTTCAGTGGACATCCAGCTAATTGACTCTGCGGCTTTCTATGCTGTCGAAAACCAGATGAATCTTGTTTGCCAGATGTGTAACCTTACGCCATTGGAATTCAGGATCCTTAACAAACCTGAAAGAAACGATCAGAAAACAAAAAATACAAGGTCACCGTTCCTATTTTCACTGAATAAAACAAGAGAAGCCCTTGAAGCTGTCGCAAGCAAAAGCGACTTCAACAGAAAATATGCATCCTATCATTTGGATTCAAGCGATTGGAAAATGCAGACCGGGCCTAAAGAATATGTTTCCCTTTTCTCTTCCCCAATGAGAGGAATAGGTCTGGCATGTGCTTTTGAAGGAACAGGCTATTATGGCTCAGAAGTCTATGAATCTGCCCAATCTCTTGAAGTTACCCTTGAAAAAGATTCTACAGTTACAATTTTATGTCCCCCAGTTTCTGCTTCAATTCAGGAAATCTGTTCAAAGACTGTCGCAGAAATTCTTGAAATTCCTGCATCAAACGTTAACTTCAATTCAACCTTCAAAAATGGAGATGAACCGCCTCTGCCTGAAAACGTTTACTCCAGCATCAGCATCATGACTTCGCTCCTAAAAAAATGCTGTGAAACAATTAAAAGAAAAAAAGCATCGGATAAACTACCCTACACCGTACGAAAGAAAGTTACAGCATCACAGAAAAAAGAATGGGACCACCTTAACTTTACAGGAAAACCATTTCACAGCACTTCATTTATTGCAGCAATACTTGAACTTGAAATCAATCCCTGCACTTACCGTGAACACATAAGAAGCATCAATATTGTTGCCGATGGAGGAAAGATTTTGAACACTCAGGCTGCATCAGCTTCCATTAAACTTGCTGTTCAAAGGACTCTTGAAAGGCTTTATGAAGATGATAGAATTGAATATCCACAGGTGAAAATTTCTTTCTGCCAGTCTGAAAATGATTCATCGCAGATTGGAGAACTTGTCTACCAGGTAATACCCGCAGCATTTACGCAGGCATTGACCCAGGCACTCAACTGTACAATCAATTCAATTCCGCTTAAAACCGATACCATTTTCAAGAAGATTAAGGAACAGAAGGCATTGCTCAGAAAACTGAAAGAAGAACAGGAAAAGGCTGAAACAGGAAATAAAGAAGAAGAAAAGGAGCGGACAGAAAATGAAAATTCCATTGACGCTGAATGATAAGAAAATCGTTTTGTCTGCAGAACCAACAGACACTTTGCTTTACATTCTCAGAAGAGAACAGCTTTATTCAGTTAAATGTGGATGCGAAAAAGGAATCTGCGGAAACTGCACAGTTCTTTTGGACGGAACCTCAGTTCCAAGCTGCAAAATTCCAATGGGAATCATAAGGGACAGCAGCATTGTAACCCTTGAGCACTTTAAGAACAACCCGATTTATCAGGATATAACTACAGGCTTTAATCAGGCTGGAATTCATATGTGCGGATATTGCAGCAGCGGGAAAATTTTTACAGCTTACTCAATACTCACAAAATATCACAGGCCTACCCTTGAACAGATTCACACAGCCATAAAGAATCTTGATTCCTGCTGTACGGATTTTACAACCCTTACTAACGGAATTCTTTATGCAGTTGCTGCAATGCACGCCAGAGAAGGAAAAAGGACAAATGCAAAAAAATAAAACGGTATTGATTTCAAAGAAACTTGCAGATGTTCTTTTTCACTTCAAGAACACTGACGAAGTACAGATTCTTGCAGGATGTACAGGAACAGACATCGAAACCCTGAAAGACAAATCTGTTTCCATTCGTGCCATTCCTGAACTTTTAACAATAGACAGGCATGAAAGGTATATAGAATATGGTTCTGCAGTCACCATTAATAAAATAATTTCATCGGGGGCAGGTAGACTTCCTGATTTTTTCCTTGATGCATTAAAGAGCATTGGAACGGAGCAGATCAGAAACATTGCAACCATTGGCGGGAACATTTGTGCAAAGGGAATAAAGCATACATTATGGGCTCCGCTTCTTGCACTCAATGCACGTCTTGAAATAAAAGATTCAACAGATACAAAAATAGTTCAGTTCAGCAAATTTAATGGGGTACCAGAAAAAAAACTCCTTACAAAAATCAGAATTCCTCTTGAAGAATGGGATGTTCAGGTTTTCAAAAGAATAGGACCTACAAACAAACTGTCTCCACTTTCCGCAAGCTTTACTTTTCTTGTAGAAACTCAGCGAGGAATGATTGCCAACATCAGGGTTGTATTTGCAGGCAACACCGTTTTCTATTCCCCGGAATTCGAAAACAAAATTATCGGTACAAGACTTCCCCTTACAGAAAAAATGATTGACAGTCTCATTGAAGAAGCAAAGACTGTTTACAAAACTGAAAAGACTTTCGAAAATGAAGATCCAATTATAAAGGCACAGTTTCTCAACCTTTTGAGAAATTCTTTTGAACAGTTGACTTGATTTTTGTTCTATCCACATAAAAAAACTGCTGAAATCAAGAGACTTCGGCAGTTCCTAAAAAATCATTTTATCAGCATGCAGTCCCCGTAAGAAAAGAACCTGTACTTGTTTTCCACGGCCTGACTGTAGGCAGACATAATGTTTTCTTTTCCGGCAAAAGCCGAAACCAGCATGATCAAAGTACTTTCCGGTGTATGAAAATTTGTAAACATCTGGTCAACAACCTTGAACTTATATCCAGGATACATGAAGATGTTCGTTCCTCTTGTTCCAGGAATCAATCTACCGTTTTCATCGCTTGCACTTTCAAGAGTACGGACACTTGTAGTTCCAACTGCAAGAACAGGTCTACCTTCTGCCTTGGCCTTTGCTACCTTGGCAGCAGTTTCTTCAGACACAGTATAATATTCAGTGTGCATCTTGTGGTCTTCAATGTTGTCTTCGCGGACAGGAAGGAAAGTTCCAAGGCCTACATGGAGCGTAACCCAAGCAAGTTCAATTCCCTTGTCCTTTAGTTTCTGAAGCAAAGGTTCTGTAAAATGAAGGCCTGCAGTAGGAGCTGCCGCACTACCCGTCTCCCTTGCATAAACTGTCTGATATCTTTCGCTGTCAGTGTCATCGTCTTCACGGCGAATGTATGGAGGAAGAGGAATATGCCCGTTTCTTTCGAACCAGGCTTCATCCAGAGGTTTGTCGAATTTGATTGTACGGAATTCAGATCCTTCAGAAACTTCAGGAATTACACCGATGCTTCCGTCTGTAAACTTGTATTCGTTTCCAACCTTTACTTTCTTTGCACCCTTTACCATAGTGTTCCAGCTGGAGCCATCACCGATAGGATTAAGGAACATGAATTCCTGTTCACGACCGCTTGTTGTTTTTATTCCATAGCAACGGCTGCGCCTTACGCGGCTGTCATTGAAAATCATGAGGGTTCCAGGAGCAACAAGATCAACAAGATCTTCCATTTTGTGATGTTCAACCTGTCCTGTCGTTTTGTTAAGGAACATAAGTTTGTCGTTTCCGCGTTCACCGCTCGGACGCTGGGCAATCAGTTCTTCCGGTAATTCAAAATAAAAGTCTGAAGTCTGCATGGTGAGTATTATAGTGAATGTGATGTTTCTTTACAAATGGGAGCCGACTAGAAAAGTTCGCCCTGACCTTTTGCCATGCCCGGTTTGTATTTCAACCCAAGATGTTCGTAAGCCTTTTCCGTTGCCATTCTTCCGCGTGGAGTACGGGCAAGGAATCCGCACTGAATAAGGTAAGGCTCATAATAGTCTTCAAGGGTATCCTGGCTTTCACCGATGGAAATTGCAAGGGTTTCAGCCCCAACAGGTCCACCGCCGAATTTTTCGATGATGGCAAGAAGAATCTCACGGTCATAGCCTTCAAGGCCCATGTCGTCAATTCCAAGACGCTTCAATCCTTCCGAAACAATTTCCTTTGTAATTCTTCCGCAGCCTTCCACCTGTGCAAAGTCCCTCATGCGGCGAAGAACCCTGTTTGTAACGCGAGGTGTTCCTCGGCTGCAGTCTGCCATAAGAAGGGCTGCATCATCATCAATGCCGACTTCAAGAATCTTTGCAGAACGATGAATGATTTTTGCAAGTTCTTCCCTTGTATAGAAATTGAATCTCTGAATGATTCCAAAACGAGTCTGAAGTGGCTTTGAAACCATGCCAGCTTTTGTTGTAGCTCCAACGAGAGTAAAATGAGGAATCGGAATGCGAACTGTTCGAGCGGCAGCTCCCTGGCCTATAACCCAGTCCAACTCAAAGTCTTCCATGGCTATGTAAAGCATTTCTTCAATAGCTGGTTTCAGCCTGTGAATTTCATCGATAAAGAAAACCGTGTTTGGAGTAATGGTACTCAAAATGCCCGCAAGATCCTTTGGCTTGTCCAAAGCAGGAGCAGAGGTTACCTTAAAGTCTGCCCCAAGTTCATTTGCTGTAATCTGGGCAAGGGTTGTTTTTCCAAGTCCTGGAGGTCCAATGAGAAAAAGATGATCCAATGCATCACCGCGTTCTTTTGCAGCCTTAATGAAAGTTCCAAGATTTTTTTTGATTTCGCTCTGTCCCATGAAATCATCAAGGCAAAGAGGCCTTAGGCTTCCTTCCCCACTGTCGTCTTCCGTAACAACATCAGGACGTACAATGGCGCTTTCATTGAAAATGCCTTCGCTGGCACGAACTATATTCATTGATGAACCGCCGGTTTCCATTGCTCGACCTGCGGCTGCCTGAGCGGCAAGCTGAGAAACAATGTTCATGTCGTCTTCTGGAGAATTTTTCTTTGGGCGGGAACTTCTTGCGTTTACACTCTTAATCATTCTTGTCTCCAGTTTAGTTTGCAAGTTCTACGATTGCACGGCGGAAAATAAGGTCTTCTTTCTGACTCTGTCCTGCCTTTGCAAAAGTTTCGTCAGCAGAAAACTGACCGACAATTTTTTCAACAGCATCAGCAGCCTTAGACTTGTCATAGCCCATGTCCACAAGAGCCGAAATGACATCTGCATAAGGAGAAGAGGTTTTTTTTGTTCCTGTTGAAGTATTGCTTTCAAGGGTCAGCTTTCCCTTGAGCTGAAGCAACATTTTTGCGGCGGTTTTCTTTCCAACACCAGGAACCTTTTCCAAAAGTCCAAGGTCACCGTTTTCAAGGATAGCAACCATCTGGTCAGTTGAAATGTTGTTCATGATTTTTACGGCACCCTTTGGCCCAATGCCGTCAACCTTCAGTAAATCAAAGAAAAGGGAACGGTCGCGGTCAGATGCAAACCCGTAAAGATTCATAAGGTTGTCCGTATGCTGCATCCAGACATAGACACGACCTTCGCATCCAACATCAGGTAAATTTTCAAGGGCACTGTCAGGACAAGTTACATCCCATTCAATTCCGTGAGTATCTAAATATAGTTTCTGGGGAAATTTTCCCGTAATGATTCCGCTAAGACTGTTGAACATGGATACAATATATCACAATTTTACGCTGTAGTCACTTGAATACATCCGGCAAAGTTCATTCTCCGTGTTGCGAACTCCATCCATGGCAAATTCCTTGCTCCAGGTCATGTAGTAGGCCCAAGGAACCTTAGAGGAAGAAACAAGATCAACATCAGGATTATAACCGACTTCCGCAAGGGCACAAACCTTGTTCTTTCCGCAGGCAGAAACAAGTTTTTCATATTCCGCCTTGTAATCCGTAGCTTTCTTTTCTTCAAGGTAAACATCGATGGAATTTACATCTACATATTCATCACCGGGATATGCAGAGGCAACATCACAATTCCAGACCCATAAAAGGTTATCCAGGTGTTTTTCATGGACATAGTAATCGAACATCAGGCGGTAAAGTTTGCATGCTACTTCAGGACCTTTCCTGCCCCACCAGAACCAGGTACCGTAACTTTCATGGAAAGGTCTCCAAAGGATAGGTATCCTTTCCTGCTTGAACTTATCGAGTATTTCAGCAATGTGATCCATATCGCTGTAAAAAGCCTTGTTTTCAGGGGTACCATTTACAAGAACCTTTTCAGGATCAAAATCCGTATTTTTTGCATAGAAACTTTTATCCCTTCCCCCCAGTGGAGAGAACCAGTGAAAACTGAATGTCAGCAAGCATTTTATGTCTGAGGCATTGTTTTTCTTAGCCCATGCAAGAGCAGTATCCATAGTTCCTTTGTTTTCTGCAACTTCCGTAAGGCACGCTTCATCAGCATCCTTGTAATTTATGTTTGGAGAATACCCAAGCAATTCAAACCCGCGCAAAAAAGGCTCATGACCAGAAACAGATTTTATGTAGCTGATTTCCTCCATGGGATTTGTCTGAGTGTGCTGTCCGGTAATAATTTTTTCCCCAGCTGTTTCATTTAGATAAGCCAGGAGTTTTTTTGCCTCTACAGAAGCATTTTTATTTGCAGTTTTAGTCACGCCACATTCTCCCTTGTAATGTTCTTAAGCCAAACCTTGCTCTTATAGTGCCAGAATACCACAGGCCATTTTACGAATTCATCAGTACACATCAAAAGATAAACCCCCATTACAGGGAGCTTGAATACAAAGGCGGAAAGGAGTCCTAGTGGAACCGCATATCCCCACATGTTGATGGTGTCGCAAATCAAGCCAAACTTGCTGTCTCCACCACTTCTGAAAATACCGCAGATGAAAGTTGTGTTTATGGCACTTCCCATAACATAGAAACAGTTGATGAAAAGCATTTTCTTAAGGAAATCATGGGCTTCCGGTGTAAGGTCTGCAAATCCAAGAACAAAGGGAGATGCTGCAAAAATAATGAGTCCACCTACAGCTCCAGAAATTACGGTAAGTTTTACCAGGCATTTTGAAACAACCCATCCGTCTTCAAGATTGTTTTCCCCAAGAACTTTTCCAAGGAATAGACCTCCACCATTGGCAACACCAAAACAAAGAACCTGACCAAAATTACGGACGATGGCAACAAAAGAAAAAGCTGCAACCGCATCAGAATTCAGGTGCCCCATGATTCCCGTGTAAACGGAAAATGCAAGTCCCCAAACAAGATCATTCAAAAGTGCCGGAAGAGACAGTCTGAAAAAATCCTGGAAAAGAACTTTATTCCTTATGAAGATCAAGCGGAAGCTTATTTTTACATCGGGACTCATTGCAGATAAAACAAATACGCTGATCATCCTCATAAGGCCCGCAATAGTCGTTGCAAGGGCAACACCAACAATTCCAAGTTTTGGCAATCCAATCCAACCGAAGATAAAACAAGCATTGAGAACAATATTAAGGATATTGGCAGTAACATTTACAATTGTGCTTGCTTTAACACGGGAAACTGATTTCAATGTACTGAAATAAACTTCAACAATTGTATTGAACAGGTAACTGAAGGAAACAATGCGCATGTATTTAACGCCAAGGCCAATAAGTTTTCCGTCATTTGTAAACCAGGACATAAGCAGTTCAGGAAAGAAAAAACTGCCAACAAAGAAAAGAGATCCTACAATTACAGTAAACCTGAGGGCGATGCCTTCAACGGATTCAATTGCCTTATAGTCTTTTTTTCCGTAATACTGGGCACCAAGAATAGTAAGACCAGTTCCAAGGCCAAAATAAATGCACCAAAGTATGAAAGAATATTGGGCTGCAAGAGATACGGCAGCAACCGCATCCTGCCCTACAAAGTTAAGCATGACAACGTCAACAGAATTGACGCAGGCAGAAAGCAAATTCTGAAGTGCAATTGGGAATGCAAGTTTAGAAATCTGTGAATAAATGTTTTTTCTAGTATAAACTGAATTCAATTTTTTTAAGTTATTGAGTAAAAAAAAAAGCCCTGCTCGTATTAGCAGGGCCTTCCAAATCAGGATACTGGATTACCAGTTGTCCATCATGTCGTCATCATCCTTGTTTTCCATGTCGTAAAGGTCTGTAACTGCACGCATGTCATCAAGGTACATGAAGAATGCCCCCTGTGCGTCCATTGGATTACAGTCTACACGGAAACCAACTATGCGGAGACCAGGCTTGTCACCATGATATACGCTCTGCTGAATAATACCATGTTCGCCATCTGGAGAAGGTGGAATTGCTGTTGTAAGCTTCTTCCATCCGCTGAATTCAAGTGAACCCATCCAGATTTCAAAGTTGTGGCCGTTATAGTCCTGAACGAGGAGCCAAAGCTGGTGTCCCATGTTGCGTCCACATGCCCATACAGAAACTGTCTTTGTAACACCTTCGATAGGGATTGGGCGAGCTGATGTGACATAGAAAGAGTTTACACCACGGCGGAAGAATTCAACCTTAACACCGAGAACCTTTGTATCTTCAATCTGCTGGTTGTCCTTATCGTTGAGTTCTTCCTTTGCAGCAGGAGAACCTTCGAAAAGGCGGCCCTGAATTACACCATAGTCTGGTGAAATATGAACATTCCATGAACCTTCGCGTTCAAAGCGTTCTACGCTTACTTCACGAAGAGCCTGGCGAGCACTATCATTACCGATGTTTGATGCATCTGGTTCAGAAAGGCTTGATGTCTGGGCAAAAGCTGATCCTGCAAAAGCAACAGCCAATGCCATAATTGCATACTGAATCTTTTTCATTTACATTCCACCTCTACTTTTATTTTGCGTCTGAGTTGCTAGAAGATCCAGAAGACTCTTTTGAGTCACCGAAGTCAGCGTTTCTAAGAGCATAACCATCATATACATTTGACAATGTGTTTGTTGTGTACTTGAAGTTATCGAAGTATACTACATAGTCATCAACTGCTTCTGAAGCGTCTGTGCGGATTCTGAATCCTACAAATGACATGTCTTTGCGTCCAGAACGGATTCTTGAGTGCTGGCGGATATATCCAGGAACATTTACAACAATGTTTCTCCATCCGTGGAACATAAGGTTTCCAGCCTTGAGTGTGTGAACACGACCATCAGCATCACGAACAAGAAGTTCGAGTCTGTAGTTATAGTTTGCACCCCAAACCCAGAAATCAATCTGTGTTACTGTTCCAACAAAAGGAATTTCTGAAAGTTCATTATCCTTAGCCGGGTAGATTTCAAACCAGTTATCACCCTTGCGGTTAAATGCAATTTTTGCACCGAGAACCTGAGCTGTTGGATCTGAGTCCTTGTGGTAAGGAATAAGAGAGTTTGGAATTCCTTCAAACTTCTTTACGATTGGATATCCATCAGCAACGAAACGGCTGGCCTGGCAAGCCCATGACCATTCCTGATCTGTATCGAAATTGTCGATAACAATTGTCTCAACAGCCTTTGCACTTGGCTGAGCAACTGCAGGCAAGCAGAATGCAAGTCCAAGAATAAGGCTACCTAAAACGACTACGCCCTTTTTCATTCAAATCTCCTTGAATACGATTATTTTATTTATCGTCAAGTTTATTATTTTCGTTTAACTGATATTTAAATCAACTAAAGCATCATAATTATATTTACACA
>JAHAZL010000002.1 GCA_018384055.1 Treponema sp. | reverse complement strand
TAACAAGATAAATGTATATTTATGCATTAGAGTCGCCGTTTAATAAATTTCAATATTTTGACAAAATAAAAAAGGCCTTCCAGAAAACTAGAAAGCCTTTCGGATCTTAGGGGCAATAGGGATCGAACCTATGACACACGGAATATGAGTCCGTTGCTCTACCAACTGGGCTATGCCCCCTTGAATGTGAGAAATAATATCAAAAGGGATTGATAGTGTCAAGTATAAAACTGCTATTCTTCTGAAAAAAAATTACAGCGTGGTACTCAATGTAAATTGAGGAGGTAACAAATACAGAATGGAAATTGTTTTTCTCCCGTTTTTTTTAGCAGCGGGTAGGATGGCATTCCGATTTTCCTAAACAAATTTTTTTAAATTCCGAAATATTAAGGGACTATTTGTTTGTCGAAGTTAGTAATTGAAGAGGAAATCCAGATGAGTATCAGGAAAGTTCTGATGATTTTAGCAGTATCCTGCTGTCTTGCATCCGCAAATGCAGTTTCCCTTGCGTTTCAGATCATGCAGCATGAGGATTCAAAATCTGATGTAAGGGCCTCCTGCTATCAGATGGAATCTGGCTTCTTCGATTTTTTCTTTGATAAAGGAATAATCGTTTCTAATTCACCCGTTGTAGTTACGGACAATGTGTCTGATCAGGAAGTTGTTTTCAATCAGTCCATGATGGAAGCAAGCCAGGGTGGAGTAAAGTATTTTATAGAACTGGTATGTGAATACGACGTTTCGAATTCGACCAATCCAGAAGCTGCCTTGCTTGAAAACATAAAACAGGTAACTTGGAAGGTCATCGATCTTAAGACAGACAAAGTTCTTGGTTCCGGGAAAAAAGTTCCGCCTGCTGCAAGAAAATACAAGAATGCAGACAAGGGAGTTAACGATTTTTCTTTTGGAATAGCAGTTGACATATACAATATCATTCGTAGGTAGGGGCGATATGAAAAAGTTATTTTCTGGCATTTTAGTTTTATTTCTTGCCGTGGCAATGTTCGCAGATTCTAAAGACTGCGTCGATGGCATTATTGAGGTTGCTGATTCGGGAAAATTCCCTTCAGGTCATTTTGGACAGGCCGCAGGTTATCTTCCAGGCGACAGCGTTTTCGTTACAAATCCTGAAACAGGTGTAACTCTCCAGTTCCTTAATCTTGGAACCCTTGATTCTGCCGACGGAATTGTAATCCTTCTTTCCGATGAATCAGCAAAGACTCTTGGAATTAAAAAGGGTTCCGGAATGCGCTGCAAGCTCAACATGCGTTACGGTGGATTTGATGAAACTGTAACTGGTCAGGCAGTTATTGATGCAGAAGATGCTGCACTGGCAAAGAAGTCTGAAATAAAAGAAGCTGAAAAAGCTCCTGTGGATGTTCCTGCTGTTGAAAATCCAGCTCCAGTTGCTGCTGGTGTTCCTGCAGTAGTAGAAGCTGACGCTCCAGTACCCCCTGTTCCTGTTGCCGGCGTACCACTTTTTGAAAATGACGAAACTCCTGCGGAAGAAAATGGGGAAGTAATAATAGAAGAAATTCCAGAAGAAATGCCTGCGCCTGCAGAAGAAGTAGCTGAAGAAGTTCCTGAAACTATTGAAGAAGAAGTGCCTGCAGAACCAGTAGCAGATGAAGAAGTTTCTGTTGAACCAGTTGCTGCTGTTCCTGCTCGTGTTGAAGAAGTTGTTGCTGAAGAAGAACCTGTCGCAGCAGCAGCAGAAGAAGCTGTTACAGAAGAACCTGTCGAAGACTATGAAGATGAAGATGCTCCTTTTGCAGAAACAAGGGAAGCTGTTGAACAGCCATCTCCTGCAGAAGTTGCTGAAACTGAGGAATTTGCAGACGTAGAAGAACCAATGGCTGAAGAAGTTATTGAAGAAGAAGCAATCGCAGAAGAAGCAATCGAAGAAGAACCTATTGAAGAAGTTCATTCGGAAGAACCTGAAGTTGCCGTTGCTGAACCTGCTGAAGAAAATGAAGATGTTCCTGTTCCTTCTGAAGCAGTTGAAGCAGAAGAACTTCCTGCCCTCGCAGAAGAAACCCGTGCTGCAGAGCCAGAAACAGCAGGAAATGAAACAACTGTGGAAGAAGTTGTGGAAATTACTGAAGAACCTGCAGTTGAAGAAACTGTGGCTGAGGAATCTGTTGAAGATGAATATGCTCCAATCGTTCTTGTTCCTGCAGAACCTGTGGCTCCTGAAGCAAGTGAAGAAGATGCAAAAGAAACCCGCGCTGCAGAACCGGTTGAAGAAGAACCTGTAGAAGTTGTTGCTGAAGTACCAGTTGCTGAAACTGAAGCTGTTCCTGAAGCAAAGCCTGTTGAATTTACAAGCTACAAGGATCTTATCGTAGAATCTGAAAGCAGCCTTAAGAAGGGGTATTGGTATGTACAGATTGCTTCCCTTGGAAATGCTGAAAATATTGAAAAGACAGTAAGGAAGTATTCAAAATATCCAATGGTCCTTATTCCAAACGGAAAGGGTGCATGCAGGGTTCTTGTTGGACCTCTCGGCATGGATGAGTATGCTGCAGTTCTTGCTAAGTTCAAGGCATTCGGTTACAAGGATGCATTCCTTAAGAAAAAGTAATTGAAAAGAATATTGGGATAATTGCAAGGCTTCTGTTAAAACAGGGGCCTTTTTTATTTTCTGCAGTTATAAAAATGTAGATGAAAATTATCTTTTGTATTTTTGTGGTCCTTTCTTTTTTCTTTCTTTCGTGCTGCGGCATTACAGCTGAAATCAGCAGACGCAGTTGTACCTACAATAGTGAGGAATATGAACATGTCCTTTGCTATGTTGATTCTGAAGGATTGCATACAGTGTGCCTGGAAGAAGAATTTGACCTTGCGGAAGGGGAGATTGCAGGTTTTGAAACCTTCAGGAGAAATGGAGGAATTTCTTTTGTTCTCTATACAAGAAAAGGTATGCACTACGTTCTAAACGTAAATAATGACGGTTCTCTTGTTCTTCACAGATTTGATTGAGATAAAAATAAAAATCCTGTATAATGTCTTCATGCTAAGTATAATTACACTGTTATGTTTTGGAGGCATCCTTTTTCCTCCGACATTGCTTTTGTGCCTTGTGTATCCTTTTAACAGAAAGGCTGCCATTGCAGTTTCAAATTACATTACCTGCGTGTGTGCCCATAAGGTTTTTGCCGTCCTCAAAATGTACAGGCAGTTCAATTTCCTTGGTGAAAAGGAAGGCATGAAGAATCTTCCTGAACAGTTCATTGTAATTTCCAACCATCAGAGTCTTTTTGATATTGTCGTGTACCTCAAGTATTTTGGTGGCCTTAAGGCTCGTTTTGTTGCAAAGGATAATCTCGGCAAGGTTCCTATGGTTGGAAAAATGCTCAAGAGCCAGCAGCACTGCATGATTCCGCGAAAGGGCAGCCCATCTGTTGCCATGAAGTCAATCGACAGGTTTGGTGAAAGCATTATGGGAAAAAAACAGTATCCCGTAATATTCCCTGAAGGAACAAGAAGCAGGGACGGTAACCTTAACCAGTTCTATTCTGCAGGATTCCGTCGCCTTGTAGCTGCAACGAGGCTTCCTGTTGCAGTTTGTGCCCTGGATGGTGGATGGAAGATTTCAAATTTAGATTCAATCATGAAGAACCTTCGCCGTGGTGCCTACAGGGTTAAGGTCCTCAAGGTTTACGATGCTCCAAAGGATAAGGAAGAAGAGAAAAAGATTCTCGAGGAATCAAGGAGTCTCATTCAGAATCAGCTTGATGTTTGGAGAAATCTTCCTGAAAATTCCCTGGAAGTATAGATTTTTTTATTGTTTAAGCGGTTTGTTTATTGACACACACTTGAATAATCTTGTATATTTCTAGAACTTATAAAGATATTAGTTATGGAGGAAGACGATGGCCGGAGCCAGTAAAAACTCTCGTACAACTGTTGCTACACAGAAGTTCATCTGCCCTGATTGTGGTGGAGAAATCGAATTGAAGACACTTTTCGAGAACGGCAAGCTTAAGAACCAGGCAGTATGCAGCAAGTGCAAGCGCACAGAACGCAGACCAAAGGATTTCAAATAATAATCGGGTTCACTGATTTTTGACGTTCACTCAGCCTTGGGTGGCTGAAAATATTTTATAATTTTTAGAATGGGGTAATCTTAATGTCAGTACATTCATCAGCAGACAAAAGACATGTTCAGAGTCTTGTACGCCGTATGCGCAACAGAAGAGTTAAGTCTCAGGTTCATACAAGCGGAAGAAAATTCCTTGAAGCTATCAAAGCTAAGGATCAGGAAACTGCAGCAGCATGCTTGAAGAGTCTTCAGGCAGAAATCGATGCAGCAAAGAGCAAGGGTGTTGTAAAGGCTAATGCAGCTTCTCGTAAGAAGAGCCGCATGTACAAGCTCTTTAACAAGACATTTGCAAAGGCAGAATAGTTTCCTCTAAATAATAAGGGATGCTGTATTCACGGCATCCTTTTATTGTTTCTTTTTGTTTAAAATTTATGCCTTCAAGCAAGACGACAAAAATTGATTTGATAGAAGCAGTTTATCGCTCAACTGAATGCGAAAAGCAGATTGTTCAGAAAGTAGTGGATGAACTCTTTGAACAGATGAAAATTTCTCTTTCAAAAGGTGATATCATTGAACTTCGCAGGTTTGGAACTTTTGAATTGAGGCTTAGAAAGGGCAGGGAGAATGCCCGCAATCCAAAGACCGGAGAAAAACTTTCTTCCAGTGCTCATTATGTGGTTGCATTCAGGTCTGGCAAGGATTTGACAGAATCTTTACTTAACCTTCCTATAAGAGAAAATCAATAAATAATAATTATTAAATCAGAAAATTAATTGCGGATATTTATAAATGTTCGCTAGAAATATTTAGAATCGGTGCATTCATTTTTTATGCATGGAGAATTATTATGGCATCCAACACAAACGGTAATCTTACAGTTTTTGGACAGGAAACTGAATTTGATGGTGTCCTTGATTTTACAGACAACCTTGTAATTACTGGAAAATTTCACGGAACAATCAAGGCTACGGGAGATCTTGAAATCGACAAGTCTGCTGTTTGTGATGTGGATACCATTTCTGCCAGTTCAGTAATTATTTCTGGACAGGTAAAGGGTAATGTGGAAGCAAAGAATCACATTGAACTTTGTTCGGGTAGCAACGTGAAGGGAGACCTTACTGCGGCAAAGCTCAGAATTGCGGACAATGTGGAATTTGAAGGCAAGATTTCCATGATTGAACAGTCACCTGACCTTGATATTTTTTCTGTTGCTTCAGATGAATTCAAAAAGTCCCTTTATTTGAGAAGCAGCGAAGCCCATTAAGCATTAAATTGATAAATTTTATATAAACCGTAATCCCATACAAGAGGTAAATTATGGCAATAATGAGACGCCGTAAAACAGAAGATCAGGAAAATGTACAGTCACAGGATGCAGCCGTAGAAAATGAAGCTGTAGAAGTACAGGAAAATTCAGAAGTTTCGGAAAACTCAGAAGAAAAAGCAGCAAAGCCAAGAAAAAGAAGAATTGTAAAGAAGGCAGCTGCTGAAGAATGTGCAGAAACAGGTGAAGCACCTGTTGTTCCGGCTGAAGAAAATCAGTCTGCCCCAAGTTCTGAAACGCCTGCAGAAAATGCGCCTCAGGCAGAAGTTCCTGCAGGTGAAGGAAGTCTGGGGTATGAAGGAAGTGAAAATCAGTCTTCGGAAAACGAAGGCAGACGCAATTTCCAGTCAAACAGAAGAAACGATAACCGCGGCTGGAACAACTACGGAAACAATAGAAATAACTTCAATAGAAACCAAAACAATAGAAACAACTTCAACAACAGAAGAAACTACAACAACTACGAAAAGAACCTTCAGGCTCGCCTTGAAGCCGTTAGAAAGGCTCAGGAAATTGAAAATCCGGAAGAGTATGAATCAAAGCCACGCCTGGTAATCAATAATCTTACAAAGATGAGCATGCCTGAACTTCGCGAGCTTGCAGCTCAGTACGGACTTTCTGGCGAAGATCTTCCTTCAATGAAGAAGCAGGATTTGATTTTCTGCATCCTCAAGGCTCATACAGAACATGGCGGAATCATTTTTGCAGAAGGTGCCCTTGAAATCCTTCCTGACGGATATGGATTCCTTAGAAGCCCTCAGAACAACTATCTTCCGGGCCCTGATGACATTTACATAAGCCCAAGCCAGATAAGGCTCTTTAACCTTAAGACAGGCGACACTGTTTACGGACAGACAAGAAGTCCTAAGGAAGGGGAAAAATTCTTTGCCTTGCTCCGCATTGAAACAGTAAACTACGAAGACCCAAGCGTTGCACAGACACGCATTCCTTTTGAAAACCTTACTCCACTGTATCCAAACGAAAAGCTCAGGCTTGAAACTACATCTACAGAAATGAGTACCCGTATCGTTGATCTTTTTGCACCTATCGGAAAAGGACAGCGTCTTCTCATTGTTGCTCCTCCAAAAGCCGGTAAGACAACATTGATGCAGAAGGTGGCCAACGCAATTACTACAAACAATCCTGAAGTACACCTTATTGTTCTTCTCATTGATGAACGCCCTGAAGAAGTTACTGAAATGGAACGAGCTATCAAGGGGGAAGTTATTTCTTCTACTTTCGATGAACAGGCTACCCGTCATGTTCAGGTTGCTGAAATGGTCATTGAAAAGGCAAAGCGCCTTGTAGAACACAAGCGTGATGTTGTAATTCTTCTTGACTCAATTACTCGTCTTGCCCGTGCCTATAACGTAACTGTTCCAACGTCGGGAAAGGTTCTTTCCGGTGGTGTTGATTCCAATGCCCTTCACAAGCCAAAGAGATTCTTTGGTGCTGCCCGTAATATCGAAGAGGGTGGTTCCCTTACAATCATTTCTACTTCTTTGATTGAAACTGGAAGCCGCATGGATGAAGTTATCTTTGAAGAATTCAAGGGAACCGGTAACAGTGAAATTGACCTTGACCGCAAGCTTGCCGAACGCAGACTTTTCCCTGCCATCAATATCAAGAAGTCCGGTACAAGACGCGAAGAACTTCTCCTTACTGAAGGTGAACTTCAGAGAATGTGGGTTCTCCGCAAGGTTCTTAACCCAATGGAAGATGCAGACATGCTTGAACTTGTCATGGACAAAATGCGCAAGACAAAGGACAACAATGCCTTCCTTAATTCAATGAATCCAGGAATGGCTGCCGTTGACTGATAGGTCATTTGATAGTTTTTTTACTTGATTAAACTTTATATTTTATATATATTGGTTTTACAAAATTTTCTTGTGGTACTAACTTGATTTGTAACGGTGGGGGAATGATACAACACTACCTTTTTTAGTGTATGTAGTGCTGACCGGCTTTTCTTTAGTATCGGGCAAGAACATAGGAGTTACACAATGAAAAAGGATACACATCCAAACTACACACTTACAAAGATTACATGCGTATGCGGTAACGTAATCGAAACACGTTCAACAGTTGAAGACATTCACGTTGAAATCTGTTCTGCTTGCCACCCATTCTACACAGGTAAGCAGAAGCTTGTTGATACAGCAGGTCGTATCGATCGCTTTAACAAGCGCTATGGCGTTAAGTCAACAGCAGAAGCTAAGTAAGTTTGTTGTTTGCTCAAACGGCCGGCTTTATTTGAGCCGGTCTTTTTTTTTTGAAATCAGGAAAATGGTCATGAAATTTAAAAGATTTGTAATTGCCTTTGCTGCTGCCGTTATGATGATGAGTACAGTCAGCGCTCAGGAGTTTTCAAGTGAAGTTGTAAAGCAGGATTGTGAAAAGAAGCATTATGTTATCGGTGCTGTTGGTGTTTTTGCTGTAAATACCATAATCGGTGGTTGGAATCGTTTTGTAAGCAATGCTCCATGGGCACAGGTAGGCTGGGAAGATATTAGAAGACCTTGGGAAAGAAAAATCAAGTTTGACTGCGACTGGTATTGGACAAATTTCGTTTTGCATCCATATCAGGGTGGTCTTTATTATCTTGCTGCAAGAAATGCCAACCTTAATCTTGTTGAATCCCTCCTTTATGCAACTGCAGGATCGTGGATGTGGGAATTCTTCTATGAAACCAATTCACCTTCTACAAATGACCTTGTCTATACGTCAATCGGTGGAATGGTTACTGGAGAAATGCTCTACAGGCTTTCCCTTGAAGCTCAGGCTAAAGATCATACTGTTATTTCGTTCATGGGCAATCCAGTCCGTCTTTATTCTGATTTTGTTCAAGGTCACGCTCCTAAGGGGCCTTCTGGAAATATTGTAGACAGTTCTTTCAAGACTCTTGTGGGAATGAGTCTCGCCTCATCAAATTCCGGAGATGGAAAACTCAATGAAGTATTCCCTGTTTCTATTGGAGTTGAATACCGTGCAATTTATGCTGATCCATACGGGCATGATTCCAACGATCCATACAGCCAGTTCTATTTTGAATTTGGGGCTGCAGGCGGAAAAGGAAGCGGAGAAGGTTCAAGCGATACTGAAAAGAAGATCATGTACGATGTTCATATTTTTAGTGATGGTATGCTGTTTTCCCGTGCTCCAGACTTTGGTGAAAACGTAGATACTACATTCGGTTTATGTATGGAATACGATTTCTGCTGGAACTCCTTCATGGAATTTTCTTCTTTGGCTCCTGGTGTAGCATTTAAGCAGCGCTTCAATGGACAGAATTCATGGAAGGCATATCAGTTAAGACTTTCCGGTGTAATTATGGGAACTTCCGACTATTATTACCTAAGACGCGGTTCTATCGTAGAGTCTGAATATCTTGTAAGAGACTACGGATATACAACTGGAGCCGAACTGGTTGCAAAACTTGCCGCTGCAAAAAAAGGCGGCATTGAATTTGATTGGACGGTTCATGGTTATGCATACTGGAAATATCCATCTCAAAAACAGACTGATGATGATACAGGTTGGGAATTCATTGCTTTCTCTGACATTTCCCTTGAAATGCCTGTTGGAAAGACCGTCAACCTTGGTATTGCAGACGAATTCTACTTCAAGAAATCAGTCTATGATAATGTTCCATCTGTAAGGTCTTTGAATAATGCAATTAATGTCTATGCAAGATTCAAGTTCATGTAAATGATAATCAATGAAAATTAGCATTTGTCCAATTCCCATGGCAAATGCTTTTTTTTATGTCTAGTATTCTTTGCTGAACTTTATTTCCCAGACTCTGTGTATTTTTGTATTCCTGTAGTCTTCTGGAATTGTCTGCTGGGTAATTTCCCTGCATGTCGCATTTGCCGGTATTTTTTCTGCATCAAATACAAGTTTTCGGCTGTTTGTGCTGAAATAAAGAATTCCTTTTTCTGAAAGTATTTTCGAGCAGAGGCGGACAAGTTCACTCCAGTCCCGGTTGATGTCCAGCATGGTGTCTGTTTTCTTTGAGTTGCTGAAAGTTGGGGGATCAAGTACAATAAGGTCGAATTTCTTGAATTCGGAATTGTGTTCCGCTTCCTTCTCCCTGTCATAAAGATAATGTATTACATCAGTCGAAATGAAGTTGTATTTTTCATCATCATCAAATTCATTGAGTTTCATGTTTTCCTTTGACCATTCCGTGTAGGTGTTGCTAAGGTCAACGCTTTCCACATAGCTTGCTTTTCCTTCCGCTGCATAAACGGAGAAACTTGAAGTATATGAAAAGAGGTTCAATACGCGCTTTCCCTGTGCCTGTTGGCGAACCATGGCTCTCAAAGGCCTGTGGTCAAAGAAAAGGCCTGTGTCGATGTAGTCCGAAAGGTTTACATTAAAAAGCTGCCCCTGTTCAAAAACAATCCCTTTTATGGAAGTTTCGCTTTCCTGTTTTTCGTACTGGGCACGCTTTTTGTTTTCCGTCTGCTTCTTGCGGGTTTTAGTAATTACATTGCTTTCTGGAATTCCAAGAACTTTAGCCGCAGCCGATGCCATTTTCCTAAGCCACTGGTTTTCTTCTTCTTCATCCTTTTCGTAAGGACGTTCGTAAAGGTAAAGGTGAAGGTAGGTGCGGGAGGCTTCCTGTGCAATAAGGCTTGCGGCTTCCGGCCTGTTTTCGCTTACGGCTGAATTTATCATTGCGTAGTGTTTAGCGGCTTCAAATTTTGTTTCAATGTCGAACGGAAGGAAGGTGTAAAGGTCTGCACACAATGGAACTTCAGGAATGTCCTTGTCATAGAGCCTGTAGCAGGTAACGCGGTTCTTGCGCGCCCACTTTTTGAGCTGCTTGTAGTTCTTTGTAAGTCTGTTTGAAAAGAGTTCTGCCTGATATGCGTTCTTGTTTTCCATGTTGCAAGTATATACTTATTATAGAAAAATTGATATATTCTTATCCATGAAATTTACTGAATTTTCTTTACATGAAAACCTGCAGAAGGGTATTGAAAATGCCGGTTATGTTGAATGTACACCGGTTCAGGAACAGGTTTTGAAGGCCATCATCGAAGGCCGCGATTTGTATGTTCAGTCTCAGACTGGAACAGGAAAGACATGCGCATATTTGACAAGCGTTATCCAGCAGCTTTTATCAAGAACAGACGTACAGGGCAAACAGGCTCTTGTAATGGTTCCAACTCGTGAACTTGCAGTTCAGGTTCAGGAAGAAGCAGAAAAACTTTGCAGTGGCAGTTCATTGAAGTGTGCAAGCTTCTATGGAGGTGTAGGCTACGACAAACAGGTGGCAGCCCTCAAGAAGGGTGCCGATATCCTCATCGGTACACCGGGACGCGTTATCGACCTTAACCAGGGCGGTCAGATGGACCTTGCCAACGTTGGGTTTTTGGTAATCGATGAAGCAGACCGCATGTTCGACATGGGGTTCTATCCGGATCTCCGTACACTCATCAAGGTTCTTCCTGCAAGCGAGAAAAGGCAGACAATGCTTTTCAGTGCTACATTGAATTCTTATGTCAAGAACCTTGCTTGGGAATACACAAGGAATCCTGCTGAAATTACGATTGCTGCAGAAAATATTACGGTTGATGAAATCGATCAGGAACTTCTCCATGTTTCTTCTACAGACAAGACAAGGCTTTTGCTCGGTATCATCAATTCAGAAAAGCCGGAAAGCCTCATCATTTTCTGCAATACAAAGAGAACCTGTGAAGTAATTGCAAAGAGGCTTCGAATCAACGGAGTTGAAACGGAATACATCATCGGCGACCTTCCTCAGAAAAAGCGACTTGCAATCATGGACAAGTTCAAGGCCGGCAAGGTTAAGTGTCTTGTTGCAACAGATGTTGCTGCCCGCGGTATCGATGTAAATGACCTTGCAATGGTCATCAACTATGATCTTCCAAACGAAGCCGAAAACTATGTTCACCGCATTGGCCGTACAGCAAGAGCTGGCAAGAGCGGTAAAGCATATACTTTCTGCAGCGAGCAGGATGTTTATTCCCTTCCTCCAATCGAACGCTACATTGAAAAGCAGATTCCTTCTCGCGTTGCAGAAGAAAGCATGATGGCGGAAGACAAGTCCAAGGACATGTACATCAGGACAGATTCTTACCATGAAGAATACAACGACAAGAGTGAATTCGGAAGAATGCGCCAGGCTCAGTATGAAAGAAGCTGCCCTTTGAAGAAACATGGTTCCCATGGTTCTTCAAAGGGCAGCGGAAGATATTCTTCAAGGAACGAAGAAGCTAAGAAAGAGTACAAGAGGGACAGAAGGGTTTATAATCCTGCTTACGAGGAAGCTCTTGCTTCAATGTCTTCTGAAGAACGCATGAAACTCTACAGGGAAAAGTATGCAGGTGCTGCCAATGCCAAAGCCAGTGGTGCTCCTTACAAGGAAAATCAGGGCAAGCATACTAACGGAAGTTATGGCAAGAATAAGGGAAAGGATTTCAAGAAGGGGAATAAAAACAACCGTTCGTCAGTTAATGCTAAGCCTGTTCAGGGTAAGAAAACTAACGAAAAGAAGTCTTTCTTCGGCAAGTTGAAGTCACTCTTCGGCAAAAAGAAATAAGGGGATAAAACATGATTAATGTAACAGACGTATCATTGAAGTTCAGTGAAAAACCGCTTTTTAAAGACGTAAACATCAAGTTCCTTAAAGGAAACTGCTATGGAATTATCGGTGCCAACGGTGCAGGCAAATCAACATTCCTCAAGCTTTTGTCAGGTGAACTTGAACGTGACACAGGTGACATTTCCATTACTCCGGGTGAGCGCCTTGCCGTTTTGAGTCAGGACCACTTTAAGTACGATGAATATTCTGTAAAGGAAACTGTAAAGATGGGGTATCCAAAGCTCTATCAGCTTGAAAAGGATATTGATGCCATCTATGCAAAGGAAGATTTTTCTGATGAAGACGGAATGAAGGCTGCAGAAATGCAGGCAGAATTCGGTGAACTTGGTGGATACGAAGCAGAAAATCAGATTGAACAGATGCTTTCGGGCCTTGGTCTTGAAGAAGAAAACCACGACAAGATGATGAGTGACCTTGATGAAAGCCAGAAGGTTCGGGTTCTCCTTGCTCAGGCATTGTTCGGAAATCCAGATTACCTGATTCTAGATGAACCTACCAACGGTCTTGACCTTGAGTCAATTGCATGGCTTGAAAACTTCCTCCTTGAATTTGAGAACTGCGTTATCGTTGTTTCCCATGACCGCCACTTCCTAAATGCAGTTTGTACATATACTTGCGACATTGACTTCGGCAAGATTACTCAGTTTACAGGTAACTATGACTTCTGGTATCAGATGAGCCAGATTCTCCAGAAACAGCAGAAGGACCAGCAGAAGAAGCGCGAGGACAAGATGGCTGACCTCAAGCAGTTCATCCAGCGCTTTGCATCAAACGTTTCAAAGGCAGGCCAGGCTTCTTCAAGAAAGAAGATGCTTGAAAAGATGCAGCTTGAAGAACTTCCTGTTACAAGCCGCAAGTTCCCTTATGTAAACTTCCATAGCGAACGTCAGATCGGTAACTTTGTTCTTACAGCAGAACACCTTAATTCAAAGGACAGCGAAGGCAATGTTCTCCTCAACAACTTTGAAATTACAATCCATCCTGGTGAAAAGGTTGCCTTTGTTGGTATGGAACACAATTCCATTTCTTCATTCTTTGACATTATCAGCGGAACAAAGAAGTGCGAAGGTGCAACAGTCAACTGGGGTCAGACAACAAAACAGACATACATGGGCCGTGACAACAACGAATACTTCAACAATGAACTTACAATCACAGACTGGCTCAAGCAGTATTCTCCAGACCAGGACGATGCCTATGTCCGCGGCTTCCTTGGTCGCATGCTTTTTACAGGAGACGACAGCCTTAAGAAGGTAAAGGTTCTTTCCGGAGGGGAAAAGGTTCGCTGCATGCTTTCAAAGATGATGCTCAGCGGTGCCAATGTCCTCATCCTTGATGACCCTACAAACCACCTTGACCTTGAATCAATCGAAAGCTTGAACGAAGGTCTCGTTAAGTTCCCTGGTGTTGTATTGTTCTCAAGCCATGACCACGAATTCATTTCGACAATTGCCAACAGAATTGTTGAAATTACTCCAAAGGGTGTAATTGACCGCATGATGCCGTTTGATGATTACCTTAAGGATGAACAGGTCAAGGCTTTGCGCAAGGAATACTACGCCGGTACTGACAAGAAGATCAGGTTCTAGGGCGAAAGCTTTGTTCCCTAGTAATCTTCACCTTTAATAACTTTCGCCCCACGAAGTGCCCAAGGCACTTCGTGAAAGGCTTCTTAGAGATGTCTGAAAGCCTTGTTTCCGAGTAATCTTTACTTTTCAGTAACTTTCGCCGCCCAAAGTGTTTATACACTTCGGGTATTCTTTTATGGAATACGGTGGCTTCGTGTATGGGTCTCTTGATGTTTCATTGCTTTTGGCTGTCTATGTATTCGTGATATTTTTTCCACCAGGCAAGTTCCGTAACATTGTTCCTTTCTTCTTCCTGCTTAAAATAGTTGTCGCAGTTTTCTAGGGTATCCCTTTTGGCAAGAACAGCATCGGAAATGCAAGGTTCAAACTGAACGCCCCTAAGTTCCCTGAATATTTCCATGGCTTTGTCTATGCTCATAGGCTGCTTGTAAAGGCGACGGCTTAAAAGGGCGTCAAGAACGTCTGCTGCAGCCATGATTCTGGCGAAAAGCGGTATTTCCTTTTCAGCAAGTCCCTTAGGGTATCCTGTTCCGTCCCATTTTTCGTGATGGTACAGGCAAACTTCTTCGGCAATTTTATTGAATTTTCCGCCGGCAATAGGGGGAAGAACTTCAAGAATCTTTCTTCCTTCTTCCGGATGACTCTTCATGATGTCGAATTCCTGAGGAGTAAATCTACCGGGTTTATTGAGGATTCCCTCTGGAATGTGGATTTTACCAATGTCGTGAAGGAGAGCAGCGTTGCAAAGCATGCTGATGTTTTCGTCTGTAAGGTCTGCAAGATAGCGGCCTTGTTCCTGCAGTTCCCTGGCAATGATTCCTGCGTAAGTCTGTGTGTGCAGAACATGGTTGCCCGTAAAAAGATCGTGGCTGCTGAGGATTGTAGAAATGAACTTGATGATCTTGCTCTGTGTTTCTTCCAGCTCAATGTTCTTTTCGGCAAGGGAAATGTTCATTGAATTTACGCTGTCAATGTTGTCTATAAGGTTTTTGAGTCTCTTCTGGCTCTGTTTTGTCATCATCATGGCAAGAAGATAGGTAAAGAACAGTTCAATGGAAAAACCGATGGAAAACCTCATGAAGAACATATCCGGAGTATAAATTTCTGCCGTAAAAGGCTCGCACTGCTTTGTTATCCTTGTCCTTATGTAAAGGGAAACCATCATGGCAAGCCAGCTGTAGAGGGAAACTATTCCTGTAAATCTCCTGCTGTAGTATAGGGATGCCAGAAAAGGAAAAAATCCATAGGAGATAAAAATCCCTACGCGTCCGTTTGCTGCTATGACTGAAACAACCGTTGTGCAGGCTAAAATTCCCAGATATTTCGAAACGTTCGGTGTTCGTGCAAATTTGTATATGATGAAATTTACAAGGAAAAGGCTGGTAATGAGGATCTGGATCTTAATAAGGTAACTAACTGGAAGAAGCCATGCTCCTCCTAAATTTCCCAAAAACAACGTCAGCGGAAGAAAATTCAGTGAAAGATAAATTCCCTGGACCTTGTCGTTTATCTGAGAAATGTTGCGCCTTAAAAAGTTCTGATCTATGTCTACCATATCCGCTTGTACTATTATAGTATGATTTATTCAGATTTCAAGATTCTGTATATAATTCAGCGTTTTATTCATAATATGAATAATACTCCAAAAACGGCAGGTTGTATTGTGAGTTTTAATCTGTTTTTTTTGAGTGACTCATAGAATTTCCGTGAAAGACACCTAAATATCGAAAATTATGTCTATTTCGTTGCCTTTTGCATATATTTTTGCCGTTGAGCCCATTACAAGGGGCATGGCAGGGTCAACATGACCTATGTCACAGTCCATAATGACAGGGACTCCAAGATCAGTCAGAATGTCTGTTACAGCGTTGTATTGGTTCACCCCCATCATTTCCTGTTCGAATGCAGAAAGAGGTCGGCCTACGAGAAATCCTGCGGAGTTGTCAAACCATCCTGCGTTTCTAAGGTGCCAGACCTGACGCCTTAGTTCCATTGGATTTGCATCGCAGCTTTCGAGGACCCAGATGATTTTATCGTTGCCTATGTAATCCTTGAATTCTTTTACGCGGTCAAGCTTTGTTCCGCAAAGGTTTGCAAGGACATCGAGGCACCCGCCAAGTAGTATGCCTTGCATTTCTATTTTTTCTTCCGAATCATCCCTGTATAGTTTTCCACCTTTAGGTATATATGAGGAAAGGACTTTTTTTGACTTTAGGGAGTAGGTGTATTTTTTTAAGTCTTTATCCGGGCTTACGTCGTCTTCCGGTCTCTGGAACATGGGGTATCCCTGGATGTGTTTTGTTTTTCCTTCAAGTATTCTGAATGCATCAATTTCACTTTGTTCCCACTTTTTGCCGAATCCTGATATGCAAGGACCGTATATGGCTGCCGTATGGCAAATTGTGACAAGGGGAAAAATGAAATTTGTGTTGTCGGAATATCCCATGAACCATTTTGGATCGGCTTTTGAAATCCTGTCAAAGTCAATGTATCCTGCAGTTTCGCACATCATTTCGCCGCCTCCTGCAGAGATTATTGCCCTGACAGAAGGGTCTGCATAGAATTCTTCCAGTTCCCTTGCACAGATTCTTGGATCCGTCGAAATCCCAAGACCGTCTGATTGTGAAACGGTTTCTCCGCATTTCAGTGTGTATCCTTTTTCCTCAAGTAGTTCTTTTGCCGTGTTGTATTTTGAAATGTATGGTTCTGTTGTACATCCGAAAGATGGTGCTGTTATTCCTATGGAGTCCTTTCCTTTGATGAATGGGGGAATCTTTATCTTCATAAGTTCAATATATCATAACCTTTAAGTAATGCAAGTGTCAGGAAACCTAGATTTTTAGGGCTTTTGGATGAATTTTTACTAGATTATTCGTTAAAAATATAATATAATACTTGACATTGCACTCCTAAAACATACAGTGCAAAAAATACAAAGTGGAGATTAAAATGAACAAATCAGAATTGATTGACAAGATGGCAAAAGAAACAGGTCTTACAAAGAAGGACACAGAAAAGGCTCTCGCAGCTTTTACAACAATCGTTTCTAAGGAACTCGCAAAGTCAAATGATGTTCAGCTTATCGGTTTTGGAACATTTACAGTAGCTAAGAGAGCTGCACGCGAAGGTATCAATCCTTTGACAAAGGAAAAGATTAAGATTGCTGCATCAAAGTCACCAAAGTTCAAGCCAGGAAAGGCCCTTAAGGACCTCATCAACAAGAAATAATTTCTGAAGGCAAAAGAATACATCAGGGTGCCGGATGATTTTGGCTAGGAAAAGGGTTTCCATTCCTGTGGAAGCCCTTTTTTTTACCCTGATGCTGTGTTTTAATACAAAATCAATTTGTATTTATTCTTCATTGCCTTACTTTTGGATTGGAATATCACCTTAAGGCTGCATTTAATATTATCAGATGCAGAATGAAAGAGTAGAGGATCTTTGCCTTATAGTCGGTTCCAACATCAAACATTTCAGATTGAAGAAAAACCTGAGGCAAGCAGATCTTGCCGTTCTTGCAGGTATTACAAAAACAACTGTTTCCAACATTGAACTGGGCCTTGTCTGGCCTGAATACGATTCACTAAAAGCCATCATGAATTCTCTTGAAATGCTGCCTTCTGACCTTACTTCCCAGGCTTTCCGTGAGTCGGAAACCGAACTTAATGTTGCCGAAGATTCTTCTGAAAAAGTAAAGCTCAAGAGGATTGAACGAAAGAGGAATTCCGGAGCTGAATTGGATTCCAAGCATCATTAAAAAAATGAAAAATATTTATTTTTTTTCATTTTGCTATTGACTAAAAATCTGCAATTGAGTAGTATCTAGTCACTTGCTTGGAGGATTAGCTCAGCTGGTACGAGCGTCTGGTTTACACCCAGAATGTCGGGGGTTCGATCCCCTCATCCTCCATCCACGGGACATAGCGCAGCTGGTAGCGCATCTGGTTTGGGACCAGAGGGTCGCAGGTTCGAATCCTGTTGTCCCGAAAAAAACTTGATAACAACTGGCTTTCTGAGTGATAAAGCTTAGACTGTTAGGTTGTTAACAAAATGTAAACATCTCATTTGTTTTTTAAAGGGGCTGTCCCAAAAGTAATCTCAGGGTGGTTGAGCTTAGTCGAAACCACCACATATAGTGGTATCGGGCATTTCGACATTGCTCAATGACCCTGGCATGAATACTTATTGGACAGCCCCTAGTTTTGTTTCATTATCAATTATATTTTGATTTTCTCACTAAGTAATTGGCGTTTATGTTAATTATCTTCGTCAAATTTTGGTAAAATCATTTATGTTTTCTGTAAATTTACGTCAGTTGCTGTTGCGCATCGTATTGCGCAGGCTCTGAAT
>JAHAZL010000001.1 GCA_018384055.1 Treponema sp. | reverse complement strand
TCTGCCCCCTTTGACCACTCGGGAAACTCTCCATTCCCCTATTGGGATAAAGCCGCCGCAGGGATTCGGACCCAGGACCTCGAGATTACAAATCACGCGCTCTACCAGCTGAGCTACAGCGGCTTATATTTTTATCAACATCGCTTTTTGCGTTGCTGATGTTTGATATAATATATAATCTGCTAAAAAGTGTCAATAGCAATATTAAAAAAATATAAAAATTTTTGAATTTTCAAAAAAAAATTCTGTCAGTTCATGTGGATGTCCACTACCCTGACAGGATTTATCGGCTATCTCAGTCTAGGCGGCAATGATTACATTACAGCCTTAACTTCAACTGTTTCACCAGCCTTAGCCATTGGAACAAGGTTTCCTTCAACCTTTGTGCCGTTTACATAGAGTTCCTTAACACCCTTCTGAGAACCGTTATTTACGATCTCGATGTTGTATGTAGCATCGCGGAACTTGCGAGTTACCTTATAGCCCTTGATTTCACCGGCTGGGAGACATGGGTCAACTATGATTCCCTTGTATGAAGGCTTGATGCCAAGGAGGTACTGGCTAACTGTAAGCCACATCCATGCAGCCGTTCCTGTAAGCCAAGAATTCTTTCCTTCACCAGGCTTTGCTGCGTCCTTACCTGCAACCATCTGGCAGTTAACATAAGGTTCAACCTTGTGGAGCTGCTGATCCTTCAGGTACATTGGAGAAATCTTGCGGAAGAGTTCCCAAGCATCGTTACCACGGCCTGCAACTGTTTCACCGATGATTACCCATGGATTGTTGTGGCAGAAGATACCTGCATTTTCCTTGTATCCTGCTGGGTAAGAAGAAATTTCACCCATTTCAACATGATACTTTGTATATGCAGGGTTGTTGAGAACCATACCGTGTTCACAGTCAAGGTATTTCTTACAAGAATCGATGGCCTTGTCAACCATTCCGTCTTCAAGACCGATTCCAGCCATTGTACAGAAGCCCTGTGATTCAATGAAGATCTTTCCTTCTTCACATTCGTTTGAACCGATCTTATTTCCGTAGAAGTCGTAAGCGCGGAGGTACCATTCGCCGTCCCAACCATGCTTCTTTACTGCTTCAATCATTGAATCAACGCACTTCTGAGCACGCTCTGCTTCTTCGTCCTTTCCTACCTGCTTGCAGAGTTCGATGTAGTCTTTACCTGTAACAACAAAGAGACCCGCAATCATGAGGGATTCAGCCTTTGAGCCTTCAGAGTTGTTTTCTGTTGTCTGGAACGATTCGTTTGGATCCCAAGAGAAACAGTTGAGGTTGAGACAGTCGTTCCAGTCTGCGCGTCCGATAAGTGGAAGCATGTGAGGGCCTAAGTTTTCTACAACGTGGTTGAAAGAAATCTTGAGGTGTTCCATGAGGGAAACTTCTGTTCCTGCCTTGTTATCGAATGGAACCGGTTCGTCGAGAATTGAGAAATCTCCTGTTTCCTTAACATAAGCAACAGTACCGAAAATGAGCCAGCATGGATCGTCGTTGAATCCACCGCCGATGTCATTGTTGCCGTGCTTTGTAAGTGGCTGGTACTGGTGATAGCATCCGCCGTCCGGGAACTGTGTAGATGCAATGTCGATGATTCTTTCGCGTGCGCGGGATGGAACCTGGTGAACGAATCCAACAAGGTCCTGATTAGAATCACGGAATCCCATTCCACGACCAACACCGCTTTCAAAGAATGAAGCAGAGCGCGAGAAGTTGAATGTAATCATACACTGATACTGGCTCCAGATGTTTACCATGCGGTTGAGCTTTTCGTCATCGCTCTTGACAACATACTTGTCAAGGAGAGCATCCCACATAGAGCGGAGTTCATTGTATGCAGCATCTACAGCTTCTACTGTAGAGAACTTCTTGATGAGGGCTTCAGCCTTTGCCTTGTTTACGAGGGTAACATCGCTGTCCTGTGAAGAAATGAGGGTCCCGTTCTTCTTGCGCTGGATGTCGGCTTCAGAGAACTTTTCTTCCTGAGCGTTTTCAACATAACCGAGGACAAAGATGTAGTCCTTGCTTTCGCCAGCCTTGAGTTCAACTTCAACATAGTGTGATGCGATTGGCGACCAACCGTGTGCAAGGGAGTTGCTTGGTTTTCCTGCCATTACGCACTGTGGATCTGCGAATTCGTTGTAGAGGCCGATGAATGATTCGCGGTCTGTATCGTATCCGTCAATCTTTGCATTTGTAAGTGAGTAATATGCGTAGTGGTTACGTCGTTCCTTGTATTCTGTCTTGTGGTAGATTGTAGAACCGTCGATTTCAACTTCTCCAGTTGACCAGTTGCGCTGGAAATTTTCCATATCCGTTGCAGCGTTCCAGAGACACCATTCGGCAAACGAGAAGAGCTTGATCTTCTTTGTTTCGCTTGTTGTGTTCTTGAGTGTTACCTTCTGAACTTCTGCCCAAGTCTTAAGTGGAACAAAGAAAAGAACAGAAGCTTCAATTCCGTTCTTGCTGCCTGTAATGCGCGTATAGTTCATACCGTGGCGGCATTCATAGCTGTCAAGTTCTGTCTTGCATGGCTTCCATCCAGGATTCCATACTGTTCCATTGTCGTTGATATAGAAATAGCGTCCACCGTTGTCCATTGGCACACCGTTATAGCGGTAGCGTGTAATGCGGCGGAACTTAGCATCCTTGTAGAATGAATAACCGCCCGCTGTATTAGAAATAAGCGAGAAAAAGTCCTCGTTGCCCAGGTAATTGATCCAAGGCCAAGGTGTTGCAGGATTTGTAATTACAAATTCCCTGTTCTGGTCATCAAAATGTCCGAATTCCATATTTTTTTTTCCTCATAATAGTTTTATTACGTAGAAAATTCTAAAAGAATGAGTCTACAAAAATTTTATGAATTCTATCACGATAAAATATAAAAGTCAAAGATAATATTGAGTTCCGTCATTCCGTTCCGTCATTGAATGGAAAACTTGTTTTTTTTAAATTTCCTACGTATAATGAAATCCATGAGAAAATACATCATTGCAACAATCATCGCTGCATCGCTTCTTATTCCGGTGACAGCAAAAAAAGTCGTGCTTGACTATAACCATCTTGCATCTTCTGCAACAGAAAAAGAAATCAAGACTGCATATAAGCAGGAAAGGTCCCTATTCTACAAGACTTACTACGACAACAATGAAACATTCCTTCATCTATGCCTCAAGAACGACAGGCCTTATTCGTTCATCAAAATGTGCATTGACTATGAATCTGACATAACCGCCACAACAAAGGACGGACGAAACCTAGTTTCATACGCTGCACAATATTCATCAGACCCAAAGATAATTGAAATCCTCGTAAAGACAGATGCTCTTACAGCATCAAGAAAAAGAAAGAGAATCGTTCAAACTGACAGCTACGGAAAGAATGCCTTCCATTATGCAAAGGAAAATGCCAACGAAGCCATTTACGCTAAACTCTGCGAATTTTCTGAAGATCCTAATGTATACGAAGGTGATGATGTAGCAATGGAGAAAAACGCACCTCTTGATGACATTGCAGCACTTGAAGCAGAACTTGCAAGGGAAGCTGCAGAACTTGAGGCAATGAGCTACAAGGGTCCGGCTGAAGTTCCTGCACCTGCCACAGAACCAGCTCCTGCCGTTGTTCCGGTTCCAGTTCCAGTTGCGAAAGTACCAGACGCTGCAGAGAAAGCAGAGAAAAAGGAAGAAACCACAGGCATTACTGAAGAACCTGAAGTCATTGCCCTCATTGAAAAAGCTGCGTTACCCCAGGAACCAGCACCTGTTGAAGCACCAAAACCAGACCTCAAGAAGCAGGAAGTCGAAACTTACGCAAGTGCATTCCTCCTTGATTACGCTGAAGAACCAAAGGAAGAAGTTTCAGAAAAGAGAGTCGTAAAAATTGAAAATCCAAATCTTGCCGACAAGAATGGCGTAACACTTCTCATGAAGGCTGCAAAATCAGGAAGCGACTGGGACGTACGCACCCTCCTTGCAAGTGGAGCAGAAGTAAACGCCCGCGACAAGGACGGCTGGACAGCCCTCATGTATGCAGCCCGCTATCAGAACAACCTCAACATCATCAACATGCTTATTGAAAAGGGTGCTTATGTAAGGGTAAGAAACAAATTCAACGCAACCCCACTCCTTATGGCGGCAGACTATTCTAAAAACCCTGAAATTCTTTCAATTCTCCTCAAGAACAGGACTGTTGCAGAAGACGAAGTGTTCAGGGCATTCATCTTCACAATCACAGGAAAGACAAGTTCATCTCATGTTCGGGCTGCAAAGGTTAAGCTTTTCCTTGACATGAACGTACCATTGAATAGACTCTGGAAGGGACAGACCCCTTTGATGTATGCAGCACAGTACAGCACAACAACAGATGTAATCCAGCAGCTTCTTGATGCCGGTGCCGATCCAGCCCTCACAAACGAAAAGGGAATGTCTGCATTTGACTACGCAAAGAACAACAAGAGATTACCACAGGACAACACGTTCTGGTCACTCAACAGCGCAAAGTAAAAAATGAGAATTACAGGCGGAAAACTTAAAGGCAGGTTTACGGAAACACCATACGGTAAAATGGCAATCAGACCTGCCATGGACAAAATGCGTGAGTCCGTTTTTGCAATCCTGGATCCTGTTCTTGAAGGCAAATCATTTCTTGATTTATTTTCAGGCTCGGGAACAATTGCATTGGAAGCAGTCTCTCACGGAGCAACAGATGTTTCTCTTTGTGAAATGGACAAATCCAAGGCAAAGATTGTTTTTCAGAATGTTAAGATGGCGGAAGAAGTTGGTGTCCGAATCAAATGTCATTTTATGGCTGTTGAACTATATTTGAAGAGATGCAAGGAAAAATTTGACTACATTTTCATGGACCCACCTTTCCCATATAAGTTCAGGAAAGAACTTATTGAAACAGCGGGAACAAAAATGATGCTCAAGGAACATGGGCGGCTTCTCATTCACTATCCAGAAGAAGATGCGTTGCCTGACAAAATAGGAAACCTTGTTCTTGTAGACAAAAGGGTTTACGGAAGATCAATCGTTAATTTCTATGCCTACGAAACAAAGACAGAGGATGTTGCCCAAGAGCAGCAGAAAAGCCAAGGTTAAAAACATTCGCTTTTCTGCTGCAAGGGGAAATTCCATCATATTTAAGGATAATTAAATATTTCTTGACAAATGTACAACTGAGTTTACAATGGATGTAAGTAGAGAATGACTGAGGATTTAAAAAAACAAATCGACGACAATCAGGATGAATATTTCATCAAGGTAACTGACAAACCGGTACAAGGATTGTCAGATCCGCAGAAGGTTGCACTCAACAGAAAAGCCAACACCCTTTTCAACGAAGGAAAACTTGAGATGGCTGAAAGAATCTTCATTACTACAGGTTACTCTGATGGGCTTACTCGCGTTGGTGACAAGTACGCCGAAAAAAAACTTTATTTTAAAGCCCTGAAACTCTACCTGTTGGCACACAACAAAAGAAAAAGTGAACCGATAATAGAAAAAATATCGCAGGCCATGTCTGTTATATTAAAGGAAAATTAAAAAAACTATCGGAGAAAGAGGTAAAAATAAAATGTCGGATGTAGTAAAAAGCGAGGAATTCGATGCAGCACCTGAGCAGGACTTTGTAGTTCCAAAGACTGACGACTCATCAACAGAAATCAGTGAACTTTCAAAAAAGGGCTACCAGCTGCTCAAGGAAAACAGAACTGATGATGCCATTGATGCTTTTAAAAAGATTCTTGAACTTGAAGAAAACAACAACTATGCTCTTGTAGGTCTTGGGGACAGCGAAAGAAAACGCTTTCACTTTAAGGATGCCATCGTTTACTATTCAAAATGTCTTTCATGCCATCCAGGAAACAACTACGCGCTTTTTGGTCTTGCAGACTGCTATAAAGCCATCAACCAGTATCATAAGGCAATTGAAATCTGGGAACAGTATCTTATACATGACGACAGAAACATCACTGTTCTAACCCGTGTTGCAGATGCATACAGAAAAATCCGTGACTTCAAAAAATCAAAATCACTTTACCTTCGTGTTCTTGAAATGGAAGAAAACAACGCCTACGCCCTAATTGGCTTGGGACACCTTCACTATGACTTCAAGGAATACAAGGATGCCCTCTTCTACTGGACCCGAATGGTTGATGTTAATCCAGAACATGTAGACATTCGAGTTCTTACTTCCATCGGAAACTGCCATAGAAAGCTCAAGACGTTTGAAAAAGGGCTTCCTTATTTTGAAAAGGCGCTTGACAAGGATCCACGCAACTTCTATGCACTTTTTGGAATTGCTGACTGCTACCGCGGATTGAACCAGCAGTTCCGTTCAATCGAATATTGGAACAGAATCCTTGAAATCGATCCTAAAAACAAAGTTATTCTTACCCGTACAGGGGATGCTTACCGTAACACCGGCGACTATAAGACTGCAACAGAATATTATAACCGTGCAATGGACATTGACTTTGATGTTTATGCAGCTCTTGGTCTTGCACTCATTTGCAAAGGCGAAGGACGCTACGAAGAAGCCATTGAACGCCTTACAAAATTAGTTCGCGATGACCAGAAGAATTTCAGACTTTACATCGATCTTGCAGACTGCTATGTAAAAATGAACAAAAAGCAGAATGCTCTGGATATACTTGCTCAGTTCCAGTCGCTTGGAATACGCAACCAGGCAATCAACGAATATGTTAATCAGGTAAAGGCCATGTAAGGAAGGGTCCCGATGACAACATCGGGACTTTTTTTATGGTTGAATATGAAAACTATAATTTTGCAAAATGCAAGTCTTTTTCAAATGCCAATCCGGTACCTTTTAATTCTTCATTATGGAAACAAAAACGTTTTTCTGATATAAAAATAAACATGTCAGATAAAACAGTTCTTACAGGTCTTACACCAGAAGAAATTTCTACAAGATTCCAGTTAAAGCCATCTTTCCGTGCCAAACAGATTTACGAATGGATTGCTAAGGGCGTAGAATCTTTTGTTGAAATGACAAACATTGACAAGGCAACAAGGGAGAAACTTTCAGAATCGGCACTTCTCCGATCCTCTTCAGTTTCAGAAGTACTAAAAGACCCAGACGGTACAATTAAACTTCAGATTACACTCCATGACGGACGCGCAATTGAAACAGTTCTACTCACAGACAAGGAAGGAAGGAAAACCGCTTGCGTAAGCTGCCAGGCTGGATGCGCAATGAAATGTGCTTTCTGCCAGACCGGACAGCTTGGACTTGGTCGAAACCTTACTCCTGGCGAAATCGTTGAAGAATTCCTTTATATGGAAAAAGAAGCAGGAAAATTGGACAACATCGTATTCATGGGAATGGGAGAACCTTTCCAGAACCTTGATTCCATCAGAAAGGCAGTTGCAATTTTGACAGATCCTAAAGGAAGGGCTTTGAGCAGCAGAAGAATCACTTTGAGCACCTGTGGACTTGTAAAGGGAATCTATGAACTTGCAAACAACGGCCCTAAAATGAGGCTAGCCATTTCCCTTACCACTGCAGACGAAGAACTCAGAAAAGAACTGATGCCAGTAACAGCAGGAAATCCACTTTCCGAACTCAAAAAAGCCATTGCTTATTTCATTGAAAAAACAGGGAAAAGAGTAACCCTTGAAGCAGCCCTTCTTTCCGGGAAGAATACAGGGAGAGAAAGTGCGGATCGCCTCATTGGTTTTGCAAAAGGTCTTGATGTATACATCAACCTTATTCCTTGGAATCCTGTTCCTGGACTTGATTTCACAACTCCATCGGCAGATGAAGTAAAATCATTTGTCAAAATGCTTGAACAGGCAAACCTTAATGTAAACTTAAGGACACGCCGAGGTGAAAAAATCGGAGGGGCCTGCGGCCAACTTGGAAGATCACAAGCACAGCAGGAAACTTAAGGATATTTCAATAAAGTAACAGAACTTTAATCCAAATTATTATTGAATTCTTTTTTAACTAAGTTTATACTCTTGTTATAAACTTAACTCATATTTTAGGAGAATATGTATGCAGAAGAAAATCTATGTAACAGGAATGGACGATGATGCAACAGCAGCAAAGGTAGATGCAGCAGTAAAGGCTGTAGCAGGTGTTACCGGCTGCGTTTCTTCTGCAGCAAAATGCCAGGTTTGTGTTGACTTTGACGAAGGCACAGCTGGAGTTGAAGATGCAATCACCAACGCAATTAATTCTACTGGTGTAATGGTATTAGGTTGATTCCTGATTTAACAGAATGAAAATCACAGTTTTAGACGGCAACGCACTCAACCCTGGAGATCTTTCTTGGTCTCAAGTAGAAGAATTTGGGTCTCTTACGGTGTATCCACGCACACTTCCGGAAGAAGTAGTTTCAAGAATCGGTGACAGCGATGCTATCCTCCTAAATAAAATCAACATTACAGAAGATGTCCTTTCAAAGTGTCCTAACCTTAAATACATAGGGGTTCAGGCAACCGGATACAATGTCATAGACCTTGATGCCTGTAAAAAACATAATGTTACGGTAACTAATGTTCCAAGCTATTCAACTGCCGGTGTTGCACAGATGGTTTTTGCTTACATTACTGAATTTGCAAGCCGTCCTGCCCTTCACAATGAAAGCGTAAAAAACAAGGACTGGGTCAAATGCCCCGATTTCTGCTACTGGAAAACTCCCCTAATCGAACTTGAAGGAAAAACTCTTGGCATCTACGGCTACGGTTCAATTGGTCGCCGTGTTGCTCAGATTGCAAATGCTTTTGGCATGAAAGTAATTGTCTGCACAAGAACTCCAAAACCAGACATTGAAAATCCCGTGGATTTTTCAACTTTGCTCAATGAAGCTGATTTCATTACTCTCCATGCACCATTGACAGACAATACAAGGGAAGTAATCAATAGAACTACCCTTCCCCTGATGAAAAAATCAGCATACCTCATAAACACAGCAAGAGGACTTCTTGTAAACGAGAAAGATCTTGCAGAAGCCCTTAACAACGGGACAATTGCGGGGTATGCGGCAGATGTAGTCAGCGAAGAACCAATGAAGGACGGAAATCCCCTTCTGACTGCAAAAAATTCCATTATAACTCCACACATCGCATGGGCAGCTGTTGAAACAAGGCAAAGGCTGCTTGATGTGGTAGTCGAGAACCTAAAGTGCTGGATAGAGGGAAAACCACAGAACGTGGTAAGTTAGGGAAACATAAAAGGGAATGCCCAATAAGTTCAAAAAATCCATTTAATTGCAATACAAGAGATTGCCGTGTCGAGCACGGCAATGACTCATACTTATTGGACAGCCTCTTTTTTTTATGATTTAAGCACTTGATTTTTTAAGTATTATTAAATATACTTTAAAAATACTTAAGAATCACATACAGGAGAAAAGTTATGGGAAAGACTATTGCTCAGAAAATTTTCGAATCACACATGGTTGAAAAACCATTTGAAGGTACAAATATCCTAAAGCTCGACAGAGTATTCTGCCATGAAATCACAACTCCAATCGCCATCAACGACCTTGTTGAACGCGGAAAGGATAGAGTTTTTGATGCAACAAAGATCAAGGCAGTAATTGACCATGTAACTCCTGCAAAGGACTCAAAATGTGCTATGCAGGAAAAGATTCTTCGCGAATGGGCTAACCGCAACGACATTAAGGACTTCTTTGACATCGGTGCTAACGGTGTATGTCATGCAATCTTCCCAGAAAAAGGATTTGTACGCCCTGGCTTTACAGTAATCATGGGAGACAGCCATACTTGTACACACGGTGCCTTTGGTGCATTCGCAGCAGGTGTGGGAACAACTGACCTTGAAGTTGGTATCCTCAAGGGTGTATGTTCATTCCGCGAACCAAAAGCAATCAAATTCGTATTGAACGGAAAGCTTAAGGAAGGTGTTTACGCAAAGGATGTAATCCTCTTCCTCATCGGTCAGATCGGTGTCAACGGTGCTACAAACTGTGTAACTGAATTTACAGGTCCTGTAGTAGATGCAATGTCCATGGAAGAACGCATGACAATCTGCAACATGGCTGTTGAAG